>VGRX01000142.1 GCA_016875215.1 Deltaproteobacteria bacterium | reverse complement strand
AACCCGGTCCGTCGGGGGGCTGGACATCTCGCCGGCAACCAGCGGGGGCAGCCGAGATCCCGCAGGTATCCTGTGGATTCTCCGGGATAATCCACAACTTCCTGTTGATTCTTCCAGGCACGACGGTGTGGAATGCCCTTGCAGGCAACGCTGGAGTTGATGGTGGACTTGGGCCGATCAATGGAGTTGATCTTCGGCCCACGGAGTGCCAGAACGTGCTTAGGGCAAGAACTCTTGCCTTAAGGGGGATGGCATGTCGGGTACATGTGGAGGTTGCGGGCCAGGTCTTCCGGACCCTGGATGCGGCTCGTCCTGTAGTCCTGGATCTCAGCCGACACCGGGGTGCCCGCCTCGTCGAAGTCCACCACCAACCGGTCGAAGGTGCCAGCTTTGATTAGTAGGGCATCACTCTCGGGTTGACTGCGGGGCGCAGCAGGAGGCTGTCAGAGCCCCGTGTGGTGACCCCCATCAGGGTAGTTTCTGGCGAGGTTCGCCAATCAAGAAAAGAATGATTGTGGCCGAAAGAAGTCCTTGCACTGGCCCGATCGGTGGGCTATGCTGGCTTTCGTTGGGAAGGGGGAGTGAACGCTTACATGGTTGACACTCCGGCCGAGCCAATCCGGAATCGTGGGCGTGAGATCTAACGAGAGGTGACATTATGCGAAAGCTCCTTGTTACTGCCGTCGTTCTTGCTCTCATCACGCAGTCGGGCCTGACCTTCGGCCTGGATTCCGTCACAGACTGCAGCGCCACCGAGAAGGCCGACATCGAGGCCGTGGCCAACTACCTTTCCGAGCACTGGGACGACTTCGAGAAGCACATGGAGTCGGCCACCGACCTCAACATCAGGAAGTGCATGAAGAGGCGCTTCGAGAAGAACGGGGATGTGCTCTGCAAGGACAACAGCGCCACCGGCCTGTGCGAATGCACCGCCGAGAAGAGGGAGAAGGGCAAGTGTGCTGCCGCCTGGGCCGTCCCCCTCGGCAAGGAGGTCCGCATCTGCCAGACCTTCCAGGACAACGTCAAGAACCTCGATACCCAGGACCGGCGAGCCTGCTGGGCAGCCATCCTGGTGCACGAGTTCAGCCACTCCTGCCTCCGGCTAGAAGGCGGGTGCGAGAAGGTGGAGAAGGCAGCTTTCGACTACTGGAAATCCACCCACTCCGCCGTCAAGATCAACAAGAGCGACTGCGGGCTCGACTGAGCTCGTCTAAACATGGTCGTCTAATCCGTCAATATCCGGCGGTACTTCGTCAGGCTTCGGCCGTCGTGCTCGACGCACGCTCCAGTGCGCCTGCGCCGCCGGCTCGAAGCTTTCCTTGTCCGGCCGGTGCTTGTCGGATGTCGCCCCACCCCGAACCGTCCGCCAGGCACTCCTGCTTCGTCGCCGCATCCACGCAGCGCAGCTGCCCCGGCGCGTACGGGAAGTCCCCGCACTTGCCGTCAATGCACTTCTGTCCCTCGGGACAATCGACGGGCACCATTGCCGTGCCCTCCAGGTTGCACCGCTTGAGCTGGTCGAGGGAGTAGCAGCCACCGATGGTGCCGGCCTGGCAGTCAGCTAACTCGACGCACGTGCCCGCCACGCGCAGGTGCGTGTCGAGCTGACACACCGCCACAAACTGCCACTGCCCCCCCTGGCACTCGTGGACCTGATTGACGTTGAGGCACTGGCGCTCCCCCTGCTGGCAGGCAGGTGGGTCGGCGACGGCAACCTCCGGGGCAATCCGGTCGGGGGGCGCTGTTCCATCGGCTGGCTGTAGGGAAGACTCCTGTCGCCGTCTGTGAACGTCGTCTCAGCAGTCTGCAGCCAGAAGTCGATTGGCGGGGGAGGCGGGGGCGGAGGGAGGCGCGTCGCCGGTGGGGTGAACCACGGCAACGAACCGAGGAAGTCATGTCCCCAAGGGCCACCGGGCTCCCCGCCGCCCGACGGAACAGAAACGATCGGTATTGGCAATCTCCACCACGACATGTTCTTACCTCCATCAGAAGTTGACTCAGCCAAAGCGCCAGAAGTGGAACGATAAGGAAGGACGCTCTCCGTATGACATCAGGTGCTTCTCAGCATGGAAATCCGGCATGGCGATCGGCCGGTATCGTCGCAGTGAGTCAAGGGGTCCTGGCCTTACACCTCTACCACATCCCCGCTGGCGGTGAACAGGAGGCGGCAGGTGACGCGGTCTTCGGAAAGGCCGAGGAGTCGGGCCGCTGCCTTGCGGTACATCGCCATCTGCGGGCGGTAGGTGTCGAGGTTGCGGGCGAGGTCGTCCGGGTTCTGGATGCGGCTCGTCTTGTAGTCCTGGATCTCGGCCGACACCGGGGTGCCCGCCTTGTCGAAGTCCACCACCAACCGGTCGAAGGTGCCGGTGATCCAGCGTCCGTCCAGCACCACTTCGAAGGAGCGCTCCCGGAACGCCACGGCACGGGGGGACGGGGGGGCCAGCGCGGCCTGAATGGCGGGGAAGGCCAGGGCCGACCGGAAGTGGGCAAGGGCCTCGGGGGAACCGGTGCCGCCCCACGTGGGGGCGGCGCGACGGGCTTCGCCCGCAGCGGTGGGGGCATCTAGCGGGCACCACTCCACCTTCTCGAACAGGGCATGGACCTCGGTGCCCAGGTTGGCGGCCTTGCGCCCCGTGGGCAGGAAAAGGGAGGCTGCTCCGATCGGGTTGTGTTCCTCGCCCGAGGGTGTGGCCCGGGGGAGCCGGATGCGGGGAGGAAGTGCCGAGGCAAGATCCCCCCACCTGGCCTCCCCCGATGGGGGAGGTCGCAGTGAGGAGTCAGATCTGTCGGGGGCATCTAGCGGGCACTCCCTCCACCACGCCCCGTCCCCTGCCTCGAACCGAACCTGGCCCGGGTACTGGAACCCTTCCAGCGGCCGGGCGGAGGCACAGCCCAGGCCAGCAGCGACGAGGGTGGAAGGACGGATGGCCGTGGTGTTCTTTCCGGGGGCCACGGTCACCATGTAGAGGGCGTGCCTGGCCCGCGTCATGGCCACGTAGAGCAGGCAGAGTGCCTCGAAGCAGGAATCCTCGTCGGCCTGGGTGCGGGCAGCCAGGAGGATCGGATCCGCGGCCGTAACCTCCTTGATTGGGCAACGCAGCACCCAGCGTGGGGTGCGGGCCACTGTGTCGTCCTTGTGCACGAGCAGGTCGATGACCCCGGCCGACGCAATCCCGGCATGCCCTTCGAGGTCGGGTAGCAAGACCATGTCGAACTCGAGTCCTTTGGCCTTGTGGATCGTCATGACCTGGACCGCATTCCCATGTGCGGGGTCGCTGATGGCATAGGCCTGTACATGATCCGCGAACTCGAGTACCCGCTTCTCGCCGGTGGCATCGAACAGGCGGGCCGAGGCGGCCAACTGTTCCAGCCGGTTGCGAAGGAAGTCGTCGAGCAGCTCCGCGGCATCCATGCGTTGTGTCCACTTGCGGACGAAGTGCTCGAAGCCATTCCCGTGGATCTCATCCAGAACGGACAGCACCGTCTCCGCTGCGAGCCCACCGTCTGCCCCCGGCCTCCCGCCAGCCCCCGGCCTCCCGCCAGCCTTGTTTTCCCGGAACGCCAGGCCCTGAGTCCTGAGCTCTTCCCACTCCACCAGGTCGGCCACTGGCGACATGCGCAGGAACTCCAGTGCCTGCGAGTCGCCCGGGTGCTCGGCCGCGACCAGCAACGCCAGGAGAGCCGTGCAGGCCGTGTTGTCCAGGATCTGGAAGTCCCCGGCCCAGACCGCTTCGATGCCTGATGCCCGCAGCGACGAGACCAGGGTCCTGCCGAACTCGTTGCCCCGGACCAGGATCGCGCAGGATAGACCTCTGGAGTTGGGGGCCACCTGCCGCAGAATCCCGGCGACCGCCTGGATCTTGCGCTCGTCCGCCCCGTCCTCCCCCTTCTCCGGCTTGTCCAGCTCGACGTGGGCCACGAAGCCGGGGGGGGGTGATCCGGCGGCCCGATGCTCCTGCCAGATCCGGTTCCACCGGGCAACCGCCGCATCGGGGAGTTCGTCGAACTGATCCAGGCCCGAAAACACGGCGTTCACCGCATCGAGCACGACCTTGGAGGAGCGCCATGACACGGCCATGGAATCGGTCCGGATCAGCGGGTTTGCCGGGTCCTGGTTGTAGTGCTCGAGGATGCGGTGGAACAGGGCCGAGTCCCCTCCACGCCACCCGTAGATCGCCTGCTTGACGTCTCCCACGTAGAACAACGAGCGGTCGCCGGTCGAGTCCTGGAGCACCTCGTCCACCAGGTTCTTCAGCGCCAGCCACTGCACCGTGCTGGTATCCTGGAACTCGTCCAGCAGCCAATGGTCGAAGCGGGCATCCAGCCGATAGTCGATGAACAGGCGACTGCCCAGGCTTTCGACCGGGCCGTCCGCATCGAGCCCCTGCCGTCGGTCCGTCGGCCCGAGACGACCGTTCTCCGCGCCCGGGAAAGCCGGACTCGTCGCCAGCTTGGGGAAGCCGAGCGACTCGTTCCGCTCCGCCTGCCCCAACAGGAACTGGATGTCGGAGAAGGTGAGCTGGCCCGCGCCCCTCACGAGACGGCTCCATGCCTCCTCGTAGCGGGCCAGGATCCGCCCCAGGCCAGCGGTGCGGGACAGCGCGGTTTCGAGCTCGCACCCCACGAGGTGCCACAGAATGGCCAACGCCAGGCGGCAGGCATCCGGTCCGAATTGCACCCGCTTGTAGTTCACCGGGATGGAGGCATCCCCCGCCTTCAGGTCGTCCAGCACCCCGAGCAGCTTGCCGGGCAGGTCTCCGAGCGGCTTCATCGGCTGCCCCGGACGGAAGCGGCCGGCCTTGTCGAGGAAGTCGGCCAGACGATCGTGTTGTCCGTCCTTCAGCCCAGTGGCATCGAGCGAGTCCAGGAGTTGGGCCGCAATGGCAACCGCGTGCTCCTCGGGGAGCGGCAGCGGCCGGGGGCCGGCCCAGATGCGCCCCGGGTTGCCCCACAGATCCGGGTCGGGTGCGTCGAGGAAGAGCTTGTGGCTTTCCTGCACGAACCGGTCGAGCTGGCCCGCGAAGCTCTTGACCTCCTGGCCGAACGTGGCCTGCTTGAAGGCCTCCAGGAAGTCGGCTGTTCCGCTCCGGCGGCCTGCGGACAGGCGCAGCGCCTGCCGTAGCGTGCGTCGCCGGGCCATGGCTTCCGCATGATCGTCGAGCACGGCGAACCCACCCCCCAGTCCGAACTCGAACGAGAACGCGGTCAGCACGCTCGAGAAGAAGCTGTCCAATGTCGAGATCCGCACGCGGTGCAGAGAAGAAACCAGGTTGCGGAGGAGGCTCAGGGCAATGGTCGATGGTCCCTTCGACTCCGCTCGGGGAAGGCGATGGTCGATGGTCGCGGACGGTGCGACCGAAGCAGAGGATGCGTCAACGGGGAGAGACGCTGACGCCAGGGAGTACTTGCCATCGGCCAGGGCCTTTGCCAGGCGCTCCGCTTTGGCCGGGTCTGCGGCAGCCTCTGCGAGGCGGGTGAGCACCTTGTCGAGCATCTCTCCTGCGGCTTTGCGGGAGAACGTGAGCGCCACGATCCGGCTCGGGTCCACGCCCGCGGCCAGCAGAGCGACGAACCGGTTGACAAGCTGGAACGTCTTGCCCGACCCGGCCGAGGCCGAGATAACCTGGTGAGGGAAGCGCCGGCTCATCCGTTCCCTCCGGTGGGCTGCCTGTTCCCTCCGGTGGGCTGCCTGTTCCCTCCGGTGGGCTGCCTGTTCCTGCCGAGGAGTCTCATGGTTCCCTCCCCAGGAGGCGTTGGAGCCACTCCATGTCCAGGTCCGTCACGGCAGCGCCGTACAGCTCGTCGAGCTCGGCCGGCGAGGACGGCGGCCAGAACTCCCGGTTCCGGATCCTCGAGGCGATGCCCCGTGCGCACGACAGCGCCGAATCCACCATGGCCGGCGTGAGCCCCGGCCACAGCTCGATGCGGGTCTCGGACACGGCCTTGGGCAGGAGGAAGTAACCTACCTCGGCGTCCTGTCCGAGCTCGCTGGCCAGCAAGGCCCGATACAGCGGGAGCTGGAGGTCGGTCCAGGCCCTGTCCTTGCCTTCGATTTCCACGACAGCTTCGGGAACGGTCCCCTCCCGGACCGGCCCGAGGTGGGCCTGGTCGGGCCGCATCGGCGAGTCGCCGGTCTTGTAGTCCAGGATGCGATACCGCCCGGTCTTCTGGTGGCGTTCGATCCGGTCGATACGGCCGGACACCCGGATGGTCGATGGTCCCCTCGACTCCGCTCGGGGCAGGCGAGGGTCGATGGTCGCCGGCGCAGCGGCCGGGGTCAGCGGGCGTTGGTTCGGCATGTTCGCAGGAGCATCATCCAGAGCCAGTGCGGCATCCAGCCGTTTCTCGACCTCCACGATGCGCCAGCCGTCGAGCACGGACTGGACGTGCACCGCTGCAGCCGCGGACAAGCGCTGGGAAGCGGCCTCGACCTGGGCAACGAGGGCAGGAGGAAGTCCGTTGCCGAACCGTTCCCGGGCCAGCCTCAGCACGGTCGCCCGCAGGAAGTCGCGCACGGTCTCCACGTCGGTCGATATCCCCACCGAGCGGTCATTCCCCAGGGCCTGCAGCGCCTCGTGGATGAGGGTGCCGAAGCCCATGGGGTCCATCTCCTCGGCCCGGTCGTCCACGGATTCCATGCCGAGCACGCTCGACAGGTAGAAGCGGAAGGGGCAGGCCAGCCAGGCGGCAAACGAGGTGACTCGCAGCTTCACCGGCACCGGTGCGATTCGGGGCCTGAGTTTCCACGGTGAGGTCCGGGGCACCGGACGGGCCTGCTGCTCCACTTCTCCGAACAGGCGCAGCACCCGGGCCGGGAGCTGTTCGTCGGGGCACAGGAAGAGCAGCCTCGACGGTCGCTTCGGATCCCCCGTCGGCGAGGTCTTCTCCACCAGGAGAAGGAGGCCGTCGTGCGGTCCATTGCCCGCCCCGTCTGCCGAAGCTGCCGGCCCCCTGCCGTTCGTCCCCCGGGACTGCGCTGCCGCAGCCAGCAGGCACGCGTCCCGGGCCATCCGGTCGTCGTTGGTCCGGAGTCCCAGGCGTTTCCGAAGGGAGTCGGGCAGGAACGGGTCCGCGGTCACCGTCTCGGGGACGGCCCCGTCGTTCATGCCGCACACGATCAGTCCCGGTGCATCCTCGAAGAGGAGCTCGAGCCAGCCGAGGATGTCGACTGCACCGGGGTCCCGTTCGGGCTGGAAGGCGAGCGACGACAACTGGAGTTGGGCCAGCGCAATGCGGTCCGCCGGGTCGGGAAGGAGCCTGGCTGCCACCCCCTCGTCCAGGTCGCCCAGCAGCTCCGTGAGTGCCCTGGCCGCCACCGTGAAGACCCGGTCGTCGGAATCAGCGGGTTCGAGCACGCGATCTCGGTAGATCTCCGCAAGGATCTCGAGGAAGGCCCGGCCGACGGAGCTTCCTCCCCCCAATCTCTCGACGTGACTCCGGATGGAGCGGCAGGCGTGGGCGAGGGATTCCATTCCCCTGTCGGTCTCCGGTGGCCGGCCGGGAGCTCCGGCCTTCCAGGCAGCGCCCTCCCGTTCGATGTCGGCCAGCCGCCTGGCGACCACCCGCTCGATGTCGGCCAGCGTGGCCGGCAGGTGCTCGGCCCGCAGATCGTCCAGGGAGGAGAAGACAGCAGTGGGCAGTGGGCAGTGGGCGGTGGGTTCCCCCCCATCTCCCAACGCGCCAGGAGCCTCTTGCACCCCCTGGCCCCCGGACCCCGGACCCTGGACCCCGCCCCCCAAGTAGTCCGGATGCCGCAGCAGTCCGGCCACGGCCTCTGCCGACGGTTCAGGCAGCAGGTCCCACAGCAGCGTCAGCAACCCGACCGTGCGATGCAGGCGCAGGGGACGACCGCCCGGATCGTAGGCGGCCAGGCCGGCCCGTTCGAGCTCCTTGACCACCACCGGGATCTCGTCGCCGGCCGGGACGCACAGCGCAGTCTGTTCCGTTCCTCCCGGGCTTGCCAGGCAGACCTTTGCTGCCTCGACGGCGGCGTGCGTACAGTCCGCCACCAGGCGAATCGACTGCTCGTCGACGTCCAGGCGGGCGGCGGTCCAGCTCTCGTCCAGGGGGCGGCCCCATCCGTCGAAGGCATCCGTCATCCCGTCCGGTGCATGGAGCCAGACCTCCACCGGAACGCGAGCAGCGAAGCGCTCCAGCAGGCGGATGGCGAGGGGGAGCGGGTCGAGCACCCCGGCCAGCACCACCCGCTGCCACTCGGGGGGAGGTACAGCCTGCTCCGCCACCTCCCGACGCAACCGGTTCGAGTCCGCAAGCCCGTGCTCGGCCATGAGCTCGTCGAAGCGTCGCTCGAGCCGGGCCAGCGCAATCCATCGCCCCGGCTCATCCAGGTGGGCCCGGAACGGCCCGTCGGAATCCGCCACGTCGGCCATGGAAAGCCCGGCTTCCCCCAACAGGTGTTGGACCTGCGAGAGCCGTTGAGCTGCCGTGAGGAGCGGCCCGATCTCGATTGCCGGGCGTCCATTTCCGCCGGCCCCGGGGGTCCCGTCCCCAGCCCTCGCACTTCCCGGAAACAGGGGGCTGCGCTCCTCCTGCCCGGCCTCCCGCAGCAGTGCCGCCCACAGAGCGATCCGATCCGAAGGGGACGGCTCGACGACTCCGGTCGGGAAGAACCGGCGCAGCAGCCGCTCCGGTGTACAGACCTCGGGGGGAAGCACCCCGCCCCCGTTTTGCGCGGCCAGCCAGGCCAGCCGCTCCCGCACGCGCCGGCCGGAGTGCGACGTGGGAACCACCACCACGGTGCCGGAAAGGTCGAGCAGCCTCTTTTCCCCTCCTCCGAAAAGGCGCTCCGCTGCCAGGTGAAGCAATGGGCGGTCCCAGCCCAGGAAGATCCGCTGCAGTCCGGGAGTGTGAGGCATGAGGGACAAGTCTTACTCCCAGAGCAGCTTGACCGGGATGTATCCCTTGACCGTGACCTGCCAGTAGTCGTCCATGACGATGGCGTTGTACCCGTCCACGACGTGAGCGTACTGCACGCCGAGGTCCGCGGGGATGAACAGGGGGAGGAGGGAGAGGCTGCCGGCGAACATCACGGCCTGGGTCGTCTGCTGGCCGAGCAGCTCCAGCCCCTTGACCATGGAGGTGAACGCCGGATCGGCCATCAGCTCCGGCTCCTGAGAGTGCGTGATGCCGTAGCCGATTCCGAGGCCGATCACGGCAAGCTGGATCTGGAGCTGCGCAGTCCAGTCCACCGACCAGCCCGGCGTGTAGCGGAACGTCCCCTCCAGGTTGGACAAGTCGGGGAACGACTGTGCATCGAGCTGCTGCGCCGTTGGGCTGGGCTTGGGGAAGTTGGTCGGGTACTTCCGCTGCTGCTCGAACGCGTAGGTGGCGGTGAACTCGCTGCTGAACAGCACGTTGAGCCAGTACTTGTACTTGAAAATCCGGAAGTCATACCCCTGCGTGGCTCCGGCTGCCCAGCCACCGATGCCCGTCTCCAGCTCAGGACCCGTCCCGTACAGGAGGTTGTTGTTCGCGTTGGGCTGGTGTCCCGTCGGAAGGAACACGCGAGGGGTGAGCGCCACGGACATGCGGTTCGTCCGGAACGGGTTCCAGGAGAAGCCGGTGTTGATGTCCCCCATCATCCACTTGCCGATGTAGGTCGTGGCCGGAGCAGGGCGGCCCAGCGCGGGCAGCGTCTCGTACATGAAGTTGCACTCGTCGTAGTTGAGCGGGTCCTTGATCCCGAGGAGCGGGGCCCAGTCGGGGTGGATCTTGTAGGTGTTGCCGTCCTTGTCGGTGTAAGTCTTCCCGTCCGCGCCCTTGATCGCAGCCATCTTGGGCTTGAACTTCACGTTCATGTAAGTGAAGGGGAGCTCGATGTAGTAGTCGAGCGGGTCGGTGATTCCGTAGGAGAACTGGAAGGTGTGGCCGCCACCGTATCCCTGGAGACCGAGGTCGATGTTGAGGACCTCGGAACCGTCCGGAGCGGTGAACGCGATGGGTTGCATGACGGGTCCCAGGGCCCGCTTGTTGTTGTAGCGTTTTCCGGCCCGGATGGTGGTCCACTGGTACTTGGCGGACATGTACCCTTTGGGGAGCTGGGAGGTCACGCCGTAGAGGTCCATGCCCCCCACCATCTCGATTTCTCGGCCGAGCCATCCGAAGTAGCCGCCCTGTCGTTTGGCCCAGCCGAGGAGGTCCATGTCGCTGCCGCCGTCGGGCGGGGTGGCCTCTTCGGCAGCCGATTCGAGGGTAGCAGGAGACCCCTCGGCTGCGGATTCGGGAGCTGCGACCTGCGTTTCGTTCGCCGGGCTTTCCAGCGCGGCCGGCAGCTCGTTGTTCGCGTTCTCCCCGGCTGCTGCGGCCGCGGTCCAGGCCAGCAGCATTGAGGCAACCAGGAGGCTCAGGACATTTCGCTTGGTTCTCATGGTTGCCTCCTACTCGTCCGCCACGTTGGGGATGGGGCAATGCCCGTCGTCGCACTCGATGGCCACCGCTTCGGAATCCCCGATGCAGATGCCCTCCTCGGCAGCGAAGTCGGGCCAGTAGCAGGTGTAGTCCTGCTTCCAGGGGCAATCCGCAAGCTCGTCGCAGGCCCCCAGCGACGGTGTCTGCCCTTCGCAGTGCCCATCATCGCACTCGATGATCACCTGGAGGCTGTCCGGAATGCAGGCACCTTTCTCGTCCTCCTTGGCCACCCGGAAACACTGGTATCCTTCCTCCCACCGGCAACCCGACATCCCCGTGCATTCGAGCAGGCAGATTCCCAGGTCGGTCCCGGTGAACGGCTTGGTGTTGAAGCAGATCCCCTGCGGACCACACTGGTCGGTCTCCGGGTTCTTCGTGTCGCACATCGGGAACGAGCACATGCCGTTGGGAATCTCCAGCTCCGGCACGTCGAGTTGGAAGCTGTCCTTGAGGAACTTGGGCGTGAAGCACATGCCCGGCGTGCACTCGGTGTGCTCGACGCAGGCCTTGCCGACCCAGGGGGCCGGGCCAACCGGGCCGGCATCTCCGTCGACCGAGGCCAAGTCGCCCGGCACCGTATCACCGGGCGTCGCGTCCGCGACCACGTCCGCCTCGCAACAGCCGCACTCCAGGGCATCGTCGAACACTGCCTTGTACTTGCACTGCAGGCAGCAGCCGCAGTCATACTCCTCGACCTGAACCGACTTGCACGATCCTACGCCCATGACCAACAGGATCAGCAGCAACCCCAGATGCCGTGACATGCCCATGTTTCGCCCCCCTCCCGGCTGACTGCGACTACGGGCAGAATACACTACCGAAGGGTTGCCGCGTCAAGGAGTTTTGGGACGATGCTCGATAGCGGGTGCACCACGGGTCTTGACACCCCTCGTCGCTGCACCGCAGAATGGCTCCCAGCCCCTGAGGGGAGGAGCAAATGGCAGTCCGGAGTGACTATTTCGTCGGAACGGGCAAAAA
>VGRX01000141.1 GCA_016875215.1 Deltaproteobacteria bacterium | reverse complement strand
ACTCCACCACCAGCTCGTCGTGAACCTGCAGCAGCATCCGCGCGGGCAGCCGGTCCTTCGCAAGCCGCTCGTCCAGCCTCAGCATCGCCAGCTTCACGATGTCCGCCGCCCCCCCCTGGACCGGCGTGTTCAGCGCCATCCGCTCCCCCATGCCGCGCACCTGTGCGTTGCCCGACTTCAGCTCCGGCAGCGGACGCCGTCGCTTCAACATCGTCTCGCTGTACCCGAGCTGCCCCGCCTGCCGCACCGCCTCCTCCAGGAACCGCGATACCCCCGAGTAGCGTGCAAAATAGGCATCGATGAACGACTGCGCCTGGCGGAACGGAATCCCCTGCTCCCGGCTCAGGCGGTACGCGCTCATCCCGTAGATGATCCCGAAGTTGATCGTCTTGGCCACCCGCCGCATGTCCGGAGTGATCATCCCCGGCAGCACCCGGAATATCTCCGCCGCGGTGCGCGAGTGAATGTCCTCCCCCCTCCTGAACGCGTCGATCAGCACGCGGTCGGACGCCAGGTGCGCCAGCACCCGAAGCTCGATCTGGGAGTAGTCCGCAGACACGAACTTCATTCCCGGACCCGCTACGAATGCCCGCCGGATCGCCTTCCCGTCCTCCCCCTTGATCGGGATGTTCTGCAGATTCGGGTCCGAGCTGGACAGTCTGCCCGTCGCTGCCACGGCCTGGTTGAAGCTCGTATGGATCCGGCCCGTCCTGCGGCTCACCAGCACCGGCAGCACGTCCGCATACGTGTTCTTCAGCTTGGCAACCCCACGGTGCTCGAGCATGAGCCGCGGGACCGGATGCATCGGCGCCAGCTCCTCCAGCACCGACACGTCCGTCGAATAGCCGGTCTTCGTCTTCTTCCCCCGGGGCAACCCCAGCTTGTCGAACAGCACCTCCGCAAGCTGCTTGGGCGAGGCAAGGTTGAACCCCACTCCTGCGGCCTCGAAGATCTCACGCTCCAGGCGCAGCAGCCGGCTCTGGAACTCACGCGACAGCACCTGCAGCGCGGCGGAATCGATGGCCACCCCCGCCTGCTCCATCCGCGCCAGCACCCGCGACAGCGGCTGCTCCACCTCCAGCAGCAACGACTTGAACCCCTCGGACTCGATGCGCGAACCCAGCCGCTCGGCAAGCAACAGCGTTGCCCACGCATCCTCCCCCGAGTAGCGGGCCGCTGCCGGCACCGGAACCTGGTCGAACGTCACCTGCCGGCTCCCCGAAGACGTGACCTCCTTGTACGTGATGAGCCTCAGCCCCAGGAAGTCCGCACTCAGGCTGTCCAGCGAATGGCTCGTCCGCCCCGGATCCAGCAGGTAGGACGCAAGCAGCGTGTCGAACGCAAGCCCCTCCACCTCGAACCCGTGGTTCCACAGCACCAGCGTGTCGTACTTGAAGTTCTGCCCTACCTTCCGGATCGCCGGCGCCGCCAGAATCGGCCCCAGCACCTCACGCACCCGGCCGAGCGAAAGCTGCTCCTCCGGCACCACCCCCTTGTGCCCGACAGGCACGTAGTACACCCGCTCCGGCGCGGTGCAGACGGAGATCCCCACGAGCACCGCATCCACCGGATGAGTGGACGTGGTCTCCGTGTCCACCGAGGCCCGCCCCGTGCGCACCATGTCGTCCGCAAGCGCACGGAGCTGCTCCTCCCGGCACACCACCTGCACCTCGGGCATGACCGGGCCACCGGTCTCCACCCGCACCGCAGGAATCAGGGGGGCAGCGGGATCCACCCGCACCGGCCCCAGAGCCGCCGCAACCGGCACGGACCCGCCCGATGCCTGCTCCGACGAGCCCGGAAGCAGATCGCGAAGCAGCGTCCTGAACTCCAGGAACGTGAACAGCTCGCGCAGCGCAGCAGCGTCACGAGCCGCCGGAACCAGTGCCGAGATGTCCTCCTCGATCGGCACGTCCCGCCGAAGCTCCACCAGCTTCCTCGAGAGCATCGCATCGTCGCGGTGCTGCTCCAGCGCCCCCCTCACCTTCTCGCGGGCCACCTCCCCCAGCCGGCCGTACAGCGCCTCCACCGTGCCGAACTGCCGGATCAGCTCCGCTGCCCCCTTCGGCCCGATGCCGTGCACCCCCGGCACGTTGTCCGACGAGTCCCCCATGATGGCCAGAACCTCGGCCACCTGCTGGGGCGGAACGCCGAACTTCTCCTTCACCGCGTCCGTGTCCCACAGCTTGTCCTTCATCGGGTCGAACATCGACACGCCCGGACCGACAAGCTGCATCAGGTCCTTGTCACCGGATACCACGGTCACCGGAATGCCCGCCCGCTGCCCCCGCACGGCCAGCGTCGCGATGACGTCATCCGCCTCGAACCCTTCGACCCGCACCGCAGCAAGCCCGAGCGCCCTCGTGACCGGCTCGATGTACGGAAACTGCTGCTTCAGGTCCGGCGGCGTCGGCGGCCGATTCGCCTTGTACGCAGGGTACATCCCGTGCCGGAACGACTTCTCGACGGGGTCCATCGCCACCGCGACGTGAGACGGGGCCATGTCCTTGACCACCTTCAGCAGCATGGTCACATACCCGTACACCGCGTTCGTCGCCACCCCCTGCGAGTTCGTCAGCCCCCGGATGGCATGATACGCCCGGAACACGTAGCTGCTGGCATCGATGATGCAGAACGTCCCCCTCATCCCCTTTCCTCCGGGCTTTGTATAGCAGATTAAGCAGGATCCAGAAAGGGAAGAGAGGGCAACCGTTCCCCCCCTCGTTTTTTTTGACACTCTTCCCGGATCGTCCAGAATCGGTACCGTGAGGATGAAGGGGGGTACCATGAACGGCAGCATTCACACCCAGCACGACTCGTCGGGCGAACGCAGAATCAACGACCGCAGAGATGTCCGCATCCGGATCGTCCTCGACGACCAGGTCAACCTCAACATGGCCGCCACGGTCAACTTCTCCGACGAGGGGCTGCTGATCACCGCCGGCGTCGATCTCCGCCCCGGAACGCCGGTCACCATCTTCCCCCTGCTCAATGAGCTCGATGCGCAGCTCTTCGAGCTACGCGGCAGGGTCGTGAGGACCTTCGAGGACATCATGGTCGCAGCCTACTCGGAGGAACGCTTCTGCATGGGCGTCCGCCTCGACCTCAACCCCGCGCAGAAGGAAGCCCTCAGGCGCTACCTCGACGGCGCCAACTGACACCCCATTCCCAGCGACCCTCAGTCCACTTTCGGTGATTTCGCCGACGCAGGCAGCTTCGCCTTCAGGGCATAGACGAGAAACCCGATCCCGATGGCGACGAACGGCAGGCTGAGCCACTGACCCATGGTGAACACCGAGGTCCCGTGGACGTGGATCACGCGGGCCACGGGATCCACCGTCATCCGCGCCAGGGTCTGGTACTCCTTCAGCATCTCCACCAGGAACCGGAACGAGAAGTACCCGACGAGGAATATGGACGCCATCAGCCCCCGAGGCCTCTTCTCGCCCAGCAACCGATCCACTCCCAGGAGCACGAGGAACACGACCAGCGCCCCCGCAGCCTCGAAGAGCTGTGTCGGGTACCGCGGCAACGCCTCCGCTGCGAACCCGAGCGGCTTGCCCAGCCGCGCCTCCAGGATCTCCTGGTTGATCCGATCATACCTCGGGAACCGCAAGGCCAGCGAACCCCACCACTCCCGCCCCACGATCTCGCTGTTCATGAAGTTGCCCAGCCGCACGAAGATCGCCCCCATGCACGTCGGCATCGCAAACCGATCCATCACCTCGACTGCCGAAAACCCGTAGCGCCTGGCATAGAGCACCAGCGCCGCGATGAGCCCGACCGTCGCCCCGTGACTCGCAAGCCCCCCCTTCCACACCTCCAGGATCTTCCACGGCGCACGCAGGTAGATCTCCGGCTCGTAGAACAGGCAATGGCCCAGCCGAGACCCCGCCAGAACCGCCACCACGCCCCACACCAGGAACTTCTCCGTCACCACCCGGTCATGCTTCGCCCGCATCATCTGCCAGCGCCACAGGTAGTACCCCAGCAACAACCCGAGCGCGAACAGAATCCCGTAGTACCGAATCGTCAGCGGGCCCAGATGGAACAGATCGGGATCCATGTCCCAGATCAGATAGGAATCGAGTCGCGCTCCCTCAGGCATCTCATTCTCCTTCGGCAGTCATGGCGACTGCCTGGACGTCCGGGTACCTTAGCCCAACGTCACTGCCGCGGCAACCCTCACTCTCGCTCGCCCGCCATTTCGCCGCCCGGGGGAAGCCCGGGTTCCCGTCGAACCGCCGTCCTGCCCGGCGGGGCCGTCAGCGCAGCGACGACACACGCCGCAAGCGCCAGAGCGAAAGCCGCAAAGCGGGCAGAGATCAGCACGTCCAGAGCGGGAACGCAGTTCCAGAGAACCGTCGTCCCCGCACCGACGAGCATCCCGGCGACGACCCCCCGACCGTTCATCCTTCGCCAGTGGAGCGACAGCAGCAGTGCGGGCCCGAACGACGACCCCAGCCCGGTCCATGCCATCGACACGATCCCGTAGATCAGGTCCTTGCTGACCCACGCCAGGATGAATGCCGCAACCCCCACCAGCACCGTGATCGCCCGGCTCAGCCGAACCATCCCCCGCTGCGTGAGCGTCCGTCCCAATGCCTTGCTGTACACGTCCTCGACCAGCGTGGAGGTTGCAATCAGGATCTGGCTGTCCGCGGTCGACATCATCGCGGCCACCGCACCGGAGATCAGAATCCCGGCCATCCATGCCGGGAAGAGCTGGTTGGCCAGGACCGGCAGGATCCGCTCCGGATCCCCGCCCTGTCCCGTCAGCCCCGCAGTCGGCACGACCCCGTAGTGCACCAGCGCCATCCCCACGATTCCGATCAGCGCCGCCCCGCTGTAGGCCAGCAGCGTCCATACTATTGCCACCCGACGGCTTGCGCGGATGGCATCGGCCCGGTTCACCGCCATGAACTTGGTCACCAGGTGCGGCTGGCCCATGTACCCCAGCCCCCACGACAACCCGCCGATCGCGGCAGCAGCAGCCGCCCACCCCGTCTTGCCTCCCCACACCGACGCCGCATCCCCCGCCGCAGCCAGAGCAGGCCCCAGCTCCATCCCGTTCGAATGCAGGTACCACAGCCCCACCAGCGGCATCACCACCAGCGTGAACACCATGATGAAACCCTGCACGACATCTGTGTAGCAGACCGCGGCAAAGCCGCCCATCATCGTGTAGAGCACCACGACCACCGCGGCGAGGGGCATCCCCCAGTGCACCGGGATCCCGAACGTCACGTCGAGCACCTTCCCCGCTCCGATGAACTGGGCCGACACATACAACGAGAAGAAGAAGATGATGATGACCATGCTCACGAAACGCACGAGCTGCCCCTGCTCGCCGCTGAACTGGAAGAAATACTCGGGCAGAGTGATTGCACCGAATTCCTCCGACACCACGCGCAAGCGCCGCGCAATCACGTACCAGTAGAGGATGATCCCCGACACGCACCCGACCACCGTCCACAGCTCGAGCATCCCGACGGCGAACAGCGCCCCCGACAGCCCCAGCACCAGCCACGACGACTCGGCAGCGGTCCGCTCCGAGAACGCAATCACGAACGCCCCCAGCTTCCGCCCGCCGAGGATGAAATCCTCCTTCGTCAGGTTCATCCTCCACGTCCACGCTCCGACGATCGCGATGAGCACAAGGTACGCGATGAGTCCGAGATACGGTGTGTCCAACCCGCTCCCTCCTTTCCGGCTCCACGGCCTCCACGGCCCTCCGGCGCTGCTGACCGCTGCATGCTACCGCGGCCCGCCCAACGGCTCAAGCGTCTTGTCCCTCTTGCGCCCCCCTTGCCCGGCCCGCCACCTCTCCCTATCCCCTCCCCCCATGCCCGGTTGTATCATCGATCACGGACAGGAGGGAACTGCCATGCCCCCGCCGCCTTGCCTCTCGCACCGGCTTCTGGTTGCCGGTTCCCTCGCATCTGCCGCGACCTCCTGCCTCCCCCATGAGCCCCCGGACCGTCTGGACTCCCCCGATCGATTATGGTAGCTTGCCGCCGGCCGGCTCACTGGAGGGCCGGGTCGCAGGATTGCACGGGGGGTTCATGACGACGGAAACGAAACGGATCGGGTTCGAGCCGGACGAGGCGGTCGCAAAAGCCAGGGCGCTGTGGTCCATCGACGACATGCTCACCGAAGAGGAGCGCATGGTGCGCGACACCGTGTCCCGCTTCGTCGAGAAGAACGTCCTGCCCGACGCTGCGAAACACTTCAAGGCCGCCACCTTCCCGCTCGAGGTCGGCCGCAGGCTCGGAGCAGAGCTCGGCCTCTTCGGCTGCACCCTTCCTACCAGGTATGGCGGCTCCGAAATCTCCAACGTCGCCTATGGCCTTGCCAACCAGCAGCTCGAATACGGCGGCAGCGGCTGGCGCAGCCTCCTCTCCGTCCAGAGCGGCCTGGTCATGTTCCCCATCTACTCCTTCGGCTCCGAGGAACAGCGCATGCGCTGGCTCCCCAAGCTCGCCAAGGGGGAATACATCGGCTGCTTCGGCCTGACCGAGCCCGGCTCCGGCTCAGACCCGGGCTCCATGCGGACCACGCTCAAGCGCCGTGACGGGAAGCTCATCCTCAACGGTGCCAAGCAGTGGATCACCAACGGCACAGTTGCCGACGTCGCGGTCGTCTGGGCCAGAGACGACGAAGGCAAGGTGCGGGGCTGCGTGGTCGAGAAGGGGACCCCCGGGTTCTCCGCCAAGGACGAAGAGCACAAGTTCTCCCTGCGCGCCTCGGTCACGTCAAGCCTCTACTTTGACGACGTGGTGGTCCCGGAAGAGAACGTGTTCCCCAACGCGAGCAGCCTCGGGGCCCCGCTCAAGTGCCTCAACCAGGCCCGCTACGGCATCATGTGGGGAGCCACGGGCTCCGCCATGTTCAGCTTCGAGAACGCTCTCAAGTACTCGCTGGAGCGCTGCCAGTTCGGCTCGCCCATCGCGGGCTTCCAGCTCCAGCAGCAGCGGCTGGCCTACATGTTCTCCGAGATCTCCAAGGGGCTCCTGTTCGCTCTTCGCTCAGGCCGCCTCAAGGATGCCGGCAAGATCCACCATGCGCACATCTCTCTCGGCAAGCGCAACAACGTGTTCATGGCCCGTGAGTGCGCACGCCTGGCCCGCGAGATGTTCGGCGCCAACGGTGTCTCCGGCGAGTACCCCGTCTGGCGCCACATGGCCGACCTCGAAAGCGTGTACACCTACGAGGGGACGCACGACGTCCACACCCTCATCCTCGGCGAAGCGCTGACCGGAATCTCGTCCTTCAGAACGAAGTAGAAGCGGCTTTCACCACGTTGCGCAACAGCATGGCCACGGTCAAAGGCCCCACTCCGCCGGGAACCGGCGTGATGTAGCCCGCCCGCTCGGCAGCCGCAGCAAACTCGACGTCCCCCACCAGGCCGGCGGGGGTAGGATTGGTACCGACATCAATCACGATGGCCCCGGGCTTCACCCACTCGCCCCGAACCAGTGCCGCCCGCCCCGCAGCGGCCACGACCACGTCCGCCCGGGACACCTCTCCGGCCAGATCCTCGGTCAGCGTGTGGCACACCGTCACCGTCAGGTCACGTCGCAGGAGGAGACAGGAAAGAGGCCGGCCGACGACCAGGCTGCGCCCCACCACGACCGCCCGCTTGCCGGCCAGCGAAACGCCCAGCCCGTCCAGGATGTGGCACACGGCAGCAGGAGTGCAGGGCACAAGCCCTCCCGCATTTCTCATGAGCAATCCCAGGTTCACCGGGTGGAAACCGTCCACGTCCTTGGCCGGCGAAACGGCGGAAACGACCTTCTCCACGTCGATGCCTGCGGGAAGCGGAAGCTGCGCAATGATTCCATGGATTGCCGAATCCCGGTTCAGCGCGTCGATCCGCTCCAGCAGCTCCGCCTCGCTCGTCGATGCCGGCAGCATCAACGTCACGGAACGAAGGCCGGTGCGCTCGCATGCCCTCTCCTTCTGCCGCACGTAGGAGACCGATGCTCCGTCGCCCCCGACCAGCACGGCCGCAAGAGTAGGCACGATCCCGGTCCGCGCCGCCAGAGCCACCGCTCGTTCCGACACGTCCCCCAGAATCGAATTCCCGAGCTTCCTGCCGTCGATCAGCACCGCCATTTCGCTCCTCCGTCCCGCCCATATAGCCGAGGATTGATCTTAATACAACCTTTCCCCCGCTTTTTTGACATCCGGGGCCGGGATGCTAGCCTCGTCCTCGAGAGCCACGGGAGGTATCCCATGAGCACCCGCTCACCCGCCTTGATCCTGATTCTTCCGGCCCTGCTGGTCGTCTCGCCAGCCCTCGCGCAGAAGCAGTCCCTGGAGGTCGTCCGGAAGGTCGTGCTCGACCCCGGGCACGGCGGCGACAACAAGGGGGCCCTCGCCTATACCGGCGCCTACGAGAAGGACATCGTCCTGCAGATCGCGCTCAAGGCCCGCAAGGAGATCCAGGCCCGAACCGACGCCGAAGTATTGCTCACCCGCGAGGATGACCGTTCCGTCGGCCTCAAGGACCGCGTTGCCATGGCCAACGAGGCCGGGGCGGACCTCCTCATCAGCATCCACTGCAACTCGTCCTTCAGCCTCACGCCCCAGGGGGTCGAAACGTACGTCCTGTCCGAACAGGCCCTCAAGGAAGAGACGGGCAAGCTCTCCAGGCAGGTCGTCCAGCCCCGAGGCCTCTACGCCTCCGCCGCGGATTCCGCGGCTGCCGCCGTGGTCAAGGAGATGCTCCAGTACTCCGCATTCCGCGACGCCCACACCCTCGCCTCCGTGCTCCAGAATGCAGTCGTCCGCCGCACCAAGGCCATGGACCGCGGCGTCAAGGAGCTCCCCATCGTCGTTCTCAGAGGTGCCGAAATGCCCGGCATCGTCGTCGAAGTCGGGTTCGCATCCCATCCGGTCGAAGCAGAACAGCTCACCGAGGACTGGTACCAGGAAAGAATCGCTCAGGCCATCGCCGACGCCGTGATCCGCTACGACGAGCTCGCGGCTCAGAGCCGTTCCGGCGTCCGCACCCCCGTCAGCCAATCCAGGTAGGACCTGCGCCATCACGCCGCAGGCGCACCGCATCCACGACACGGCCAAGACGAAGCAGGCCGTGAGCTTCGCTCCGATCCTGCGGCAGACTATGCCCGGGCCGGCCCCCCCTACTTCGCCCAGCCCACAGCGAGCCCGCCGAACACCATGTACTCATCGCCAAACCCGGGCTCCTTGCCGTCCTCCCCCTTCTCGTCCAGGTTCGTCCACCCGGCCGAAACGCTCGGCGTGACGTAGAAATCATCGAGGAACGTGTAGGTGGCGCCCACCTTCAAGAGGACGTCCCAGAGGTTGTCCCTGGGAACTTCGTCGTTGGCCCCAACATAAAGGGTGTACGTCTTGTATCCTGCGACAAGCTCGACGCCGAGCGTCAAGTCCGGGGTCAGAGCAAACTCCTTGCCCACCGAGGGATTCAGATAGATGTAACGATAGTCCTTCAACGCGTCCTGCACGCCCAGGTACCACCATACACACATGCGGGCATCCACGAATCCGGACCAGCTCAATGCGACGAACGGATCGAGATAGACGGGGAACGTCGTGTCCGCCGCCTCCTCGTCCGCGAACGGATACATGTAGGAGAGAACCCCCACCTCGACCGCAAGGTCGGCCGGCAGCTCGTGCGTGTAGCTCACGGCAAGGTCCTGCTCGGCCCCCAGTCCCACGTCGATGTTATCCCCGATGTTGTCCCCATTGGTCTGGAATCCCCCCCAGTACACGATGCTCACCGGGCCGAGCGCATAGGTCACGGACAGCGAGGCCAGCCCGTTCTGGTCCATCAGCTTGTCCTTCTTGAACAGGTTGTCCCCACGGAAATAGTAGAGCGACGAGAAGGCAGCCTCGATCTCCAGGCCGAGGGAATCCTCCTCCTCTGCTTCCTCCTCCTGGCAGAACCCCGCTGTCGGGAAGCCGAGAAACAGGATGCCCGCCGCCAGGCACGACACGATCCCCGGCGCCATCCTCCGCCATCCCCCCGCCCCCTTCCGAACATCGACGAATCTCTCGGTCCGCATGGTTCTCCCTCCGGTTTGCGTGACACTACAGGGAATCGGGGTATCACTCAAGCGGTATCAGGCCGGCATCGGAGAATGCCTCCACAATGGCTTGCGAGGCCGCGGAACCATCACGATAGAAGACCGGCGGCTGCCCGAGCGGTGCGGGCGCCGAAACAAAGCTTCCATCCCGCGGAGCGGCATGAACCCCTCCGGTCCACAGATGGACCCATGCGCCCTCAGGCAGGTACACGGCCCGCTCGCACCCGCCGTCACCGCACGGCTCAAGGATCGGGGCAACGAGCAGCTCGGAACCCAGCAGGAACTGGTCGTCCACCTCCCAGGCCTGTCCGTCATCCGGGTAGTGCATGGCGAGGTGCCGCACCACCGGCCATCCCTTCTCCGCTGCCTCGGCGAACAGCGCCTCACGGTACGGGGCCAGCGCAGCAAATACCTGGGTCATGCGCGCAAAGCCCGCCATGGCGCTCTCGCTCCCGTACACCTGCATCGATTGGCCCGGTGCGTTGCCCTCGTGCGTGCGGAGCAGCGGGCCGAACGCGTTCATCTCGGCCCAGCGCAGCAGGAGTTCCTCGTCACGCTCGTACTCCTTGCCGAGAAACGACAGCGACGTGTACCCGCCGACGTCCGAGTGGTTGAGCGCTATCCCCGAAAACCCCCCTTCCAGCAGGCCGTGCAGTGCGCTGGCCATCCCGTCGAACCGATCCCAGGTCGTGAGCTGGTCCCGGGGCCAGAGGAGCAGCGCCTCACCCGGCGTCGTCGTGAAGCCGGAGCGACTGAAGACCAGGGCCTCCCCTTCGAGCCCCGCCTCCATGACTGCCTCTCGATTGAGTCGCGCCCACTCCACCGGATATCGGTTGTGCCACTGCTCCCCGGTCTCGCCCGAGGCCATCACCGCATCCAGCGGCAATGCCTCCCCGAAGTCGGCCATCCACCCGCGGCAACCCGCCTTCTCCACCATCTCCGCACGGATCACCCCCTTCATCCACTCCCGCGCCTCCTCGCTCGACAGGTCGAGCAACGCCACATCGAAGGCCGTGACCTTCTGCAGGTACACCTCGCCCGACCCGTTCCGAACGAAGTAGCCGCCTGCGATCCCCTCCTCGAACAGGTTCCGCTCCACCGGCACGTCGTCCGGCGGATCCCGGAACATCGGGTTCACGTAGCACAGAACGCGTATCCCCTTTCCGCCGAGCGCCTCCACGAACTCGGACCATCCCGGGTTCGCCTCCAGGTTGCGCGCCCAGTTCCAGAGCACCTGCTCCCCGATCACGGATTGCGCCTTCCCGCACCAGGTCTGATTCCAAACACCGGCAATACGCACCCCCCGCGACAGCAGCTCGTCCACGATCTCGAGACTCTCCGGCAGCTCCCGCGCAAGCGCAACGACCGCCCCCTCCCCCGCCCATGCCGGCAGCGGCCGCATCC
>VGRX01000140.1 GCA_016875215.1 Deltaproteobacteria bacterium | reverse complement strand
GGGGGGAGCACGGTCCCGTCCGCCGGAATCGTCCCGTCCGTCGCCATGTCCGGCCCGTCCGGGATCCGTCCGTCCGACAGCGCATCCGGACCGCCGACGCCATCCCCGACCTGCACGTCCGGCAGCTCGAACCCGGGTGGCACGAGGGTCTTGCCGTCATCGCACCCGCAGACCAGGCCCGAAACGAGCACGAACCCCACAGTCGCAGCCAGTGCCATATCCAACGCATGCTCTCACCTCCCGGGCAGGTGCCCGACTAGAACGACATCCGAAACATCATGCCCGAAGCCCCGTCCGGACTCACCACCGGGAGGATGGTCGATTCCGGGGACTCCTCTCCGCGAGTGACCACGAGCCAGATGGCTCCGGCCACCAGCGACGCACCGCCCGTCGCCATGCAGGCAATGGCCGCGACGTTCGGGGGTTCGACCCGGTCGTCGTACTGTCCGTCCCGCCACAGCATTCCCGCTTCGTACGTCAGCTCGCCACTGTCTATCTTCGCCTGGGCCGACCGGTCGATCCCGCCCGCCCGGTCCAGGGCCACGTACTCGAGCACCCCGCCCGTCCCGAGCAATGCGACGCCCAACCCGAGCGTGACCCAGGCCCAGGTTCGGGAAGAGCCCTTCCCCGGCTCGGCACCGATCCCGGCGGGTTCGTCCGGGCTCCCCGATGCTCCGCCGTCGGGAGGACCGACCGGCAGAGGGGGGGGCGGTTCCCCTCCCTGACCGTCCGGCGGCAACGGCCCCGGGGCAGGCAGGTCGGGCTGCAGGGGAACCTCCAAGGTCACCGTCTCGCCCAGAGCCACGACGAATGACCGCTCCTCAGTCCGGAATCCGGACCTGAGCACGATGAACCTGTGCTTCCCGGGCTCGAAATACCACAGGAGCGGCGCCTTGTACTTCGTCCCCGGCGATACGACATCCACGTACACCGTGGCATCCGACGGGGTGGTGACCAGCCCGACACGCTCGTGCCCTTCGGACAGGAGCGAGGTCAGGTCCTTCAGAACGCCCGCTACCTTCGCCGTCCTGGCCGGGTCCGCGCGCGGCGAACGCACGTCGAAGAAGGAAAGGAAGTAGTAGGCCTCCTTGTGGCGGTCGAGCTTGTGGGGGCTTGTGGTAGGCGATCCCCAGGTTCATGGCCAGGCGGAGCTCCAGATCCCCCTCCGCAAGGAAGAACGCCTCCCTCCAGACTGCTGCCGCCTGCTCGATCTCCCCGGCCTTGAAGTGCTGGCGTCCGAGCTTCAGCGACTGCTCCAGGTCCGGCTTGTCCTGCGCCGGAGACATCGCCGGCAGCAAAGCCAGTGCGACGGCCAGCAGCACCCCGGCGGATGCGGATCCAATCCATCCCATGTCATCGCCCCATCAGAACAGGTCCCCTTCGTCGAATGGGTCCTCTTTCGCTTTCCTCTCCCGGCATTGCTGGATCGTCCGCTCCACCGATGCCGGATCGTCCGACAAGCTGCGGGCCTTCTTGAGATACTCGTACGCCACCTTCCATCTCTTCTCGTCCATTGCGGCGGCGGCTTTGCCGAGCAGCGCCTCCACCTCTCCAGCCCGCTCGGCGTTCGTCCTTCCGTCCTGCCCGCCCGCGGGGTCCTCCGGAAGCCGGGCCCCGCCCTCATGAGCTGCAGCCTTGGAGTGGCCTTTCTTCACAGCGCCGGCGTCCGCTCCGGATGTCCTTGCGGCCCGGACCGCTTCCGTCGAAACATCGCCAGTCCGGACCTCACGAGCGGACTCCACGGACACGTCCGGAACCCCCTGGCCGGTGGAATCCACGAGGAGGAACCGGATGTCCTGTGCGATGACGTCCACGGTCGCTTCGGCTGCCTCGGCCCTGGCTCCCGGTGGGGGGGCAACCTCCCTGGCAACTACGTGGGAAGCGCCCGGAACAACGTTCGGCTGCAGACTCGGCGGCGTCTCTCCCGTGACTACTTCTGCGAATCCGGGCGAAGCGGCGTCGAGTCCTTTGGACGGCAGGAGCTTCGGCACGTCCTCCACCTGCCGCACGGCCCCTCCCGCATCTCCGGAGGTCGTGTCCGCCGGGGCGGAGGCAACTTCCGTTCCCTGCCCTGTGGCCCCGAGCGCAGACGGCTTCTCGGCTACAGGCGGAGCTCCGCTCCACGGGGAGAACTGGTAGATGGCCCCCCCCGCCAGGGCGACGAACCCGGCAGCGATGCCGGCCCTGAGAAGCAGGGAACGACCCGCTCGGCCCATGATCGACTCCGCATCGGCGGTCCCCTCACGCCCGCGGGCAACGCGGTCGCGCATCGGCTCTGTCGGGATCTCCGAGGCCGGCAGTTCGACGGTGGCAGCGACGGCAGGGGCCGGCTCGTCCCAGACCGCGGTGGGATTGTCGGTGGCCGTGCGGACCCGGTCGAGCTCCTCCCCTACCTCGCGTGCGGAGCCGGGCCGGTCGCGCACCTCCTTGGCCAGCAACCCCGTCACCAGCCGCCGCAACGGAACCGGCAGCGGCACCGGCGCCGCTTCGGCGATGGGCGGGGGCGGCTCGGAGATGTGCTTCATCACAACCATGACCGGCGTGGCCGCTTCGAATGGAGGCTTCCCGGTCAGCATCTCGAACAGGAGCACGCCCAGCGAGTACAAGTCGCTGGCCGGACCGACCGGCTTGCCCGAACCCTGCTCCGGGCTCATGTAGGCCGGCGTCCCGCACACGACTCCCGTGCGCGTCAGGGGGCGGTCCTCTTCCCCGGCCACCATCTTGGCGATGCCGAAGTCCAGGACCTTGGCCACCTCCTCGCCATCCTCCTGCACGAGGATGATGTTGTCCGGCTTCAGATCCCGGTGGACGATCCCCTTGCCATGCGCCTCCTGGAGCGAGCTGCAGATGTCCCGTGCGATGCGGACCGCCCGCGCCGGCTCCAGAGGTCCCCTCCGTATCACCCTGGACAGCGGCTCTCCCGCCAGGAACTCCATCGTGTAGTACAGCACCTTCTCTCAAGAGTCGAACAGGATGACGCTGTTGCGGCAGCGAAGCTGCGAAACCGCCCGTACCTCGACCAGGAACCGCCTGGCCGCTGCCGGGTCCCGCGTGATCTCGGACCTCAGGGCCTTGAGCGCTACCTCCCGGCCGATCAGCTTCTGCCGGGCCCGATAGACCGTTCCCATTCCCCCCTGGCCGATCTTCTCGACGATCTCGTACTTCCCGTCCAGCACCCTTCCGACCAGAGACTCGTCACCCGGGAGATCGACCAGTTCCAGCCCGTGGACCGGACAGCGCACCTCCCCCTGGTCAAAGGCAGCAAGGCACTCAGGACAGTATCTTGTCTCGTGACCGCTCATTCCGCTCCGGCAGAGGACTCCAGATCTCTGCGTCGGCATTCTACCCCAACTCGGATGGAAATAAAGGAAGTCTGCTCACCCCCTGAGGGGCGGGCGCCAAGACCGGGTCCGGACAGATCAATGGTAGATTCGGGTACCGTCCTTGGTGAACCGCTGTGCGTACACCCCTTCCTCGTTTCCGTCCTGCTCCACGCTCTCCCAGACCACGACGAACGAGCCGTTCTGGAAGGCCGCCACTGCGGGCCATCGCTGGTGGGACGTCGTGTGCAGGTTCACCTGGACCTCGGGCCCGACGATCTTCCCGGCCGCGTCGAGGCGTTGAAAGTACACGTCGCACCCCGTGCCGTCCGGCGCCGTTTTCGCACAGCGGTGGAAGGCCACGACGAACCCGCCTTTCGGCTGATAGACGGCAGCAACGCCGCCCGCTGCAGCCGTCGCGTACGGACTGACCAGGACCTCAGAGCCATCCTTGACTCCCGCAGCAGTGAGGAGCTGCGAGGCAATGGCCGAGGTCGCCTCGCCCGGGCTGACGCTCGCCCAGGCCACCAGGACGCCGCACGTGTCCAGACCGGCCGCGGCAGGACCGGACTGGTCGCCTGCGCCCGTCGTGTTGACTTTGTACTCGGTCTGGAAAAACGCTCCGGAACCCAGAATCCCCTGGCCGTAGACACCGTACGTCCCGCCATCCTGCCCGTCGCTCTCCCAGAAGATCTGCGTGCTCCCGTCCAGGCAGGTGGCGGCGGCGGGCCGTCCCTGCCATCCCGTGGTATAGGTGTTGGCCTGAAACTCCATGTTCTCCTGGGCCGTTCCGGTGGCACTGTACCGCCGTGCATAGACCCCCGCCACAGAGCCATCCTGGTTGTCGCTGTCCCACACCACGACGAACCCGCCTCCATCGCCGAAGACCGCTGCCCGAGGGTTGCCCTGGTAGTCCGCAGTGTGGTGGTTCACCTTGAACTCGGCTGCGACCGGCGTCCCCGGGAAGCTCATCAGCCGGGCCGCGATGTCGAAGGAATCCGCCCCCCCCTGGAGCTCGCTCTCCCAGACGGCAACGAACTGCTCCTTCTGGAGCTCGGTCAGCCACGGGAGCTTCTGCGTGAGGGTGGTCTTGCCGTTGATCTTGTATTCGGACCCGGATGTCGATCCTCCGGCATTGAAGGCCTGTGCCACGATGTCGAACTGGTCGCACCCGGAGCCGTCGCTCTCCCAGGCGATGACGAACTGGCCATTCCCCACGACAGCAACCGAGGCCCGGCGTTGCGAGCCTCCGGTCGACTTGTTCACCCGGAACTCGACGATCTTGCCGCTGTTGCACCCGTCCCAGTCCACGGGGGGGCGTTGCCGTCGTCGCATTCCTTGCAGGCCCCGCCGTAGCACTTCAGCCCCGCCTTGCAGGAACCGCAGCTTCCTCCGCAGCCGTCGTCCCCGCACTCCTTGCCGTCGCAGGCATTGTACTGGCACTTGCCGGACGAACAGACCTGCCCGCACCCGCACCCCCCGCATTCACAGGTGGCAAAGGTGCCGCAGCTCTTGCCGTAGTTCCCACAGAACGTACCACACGAGATGCACGTCCCCTTTTCGCATATTTCCGCCGGCACATCACACCCGCAGTCCAGCGCACACGAGTCGCACGTCTCCGTCCCGTTGCACTCGCCGTCACCGCAGGTCGGGAAGCAGGCGCAGCTCCCCTGCACACACGAGCACCCGTCCTGGCAACTGCCGCAGCTCCCCCCGCAGCCGTCGTCCCCGCAGCTCTTCCCCTGGCAATCTGGGGTGCACCCGCCGTCGGCATCCGCTCCGCCCCCGCCGTCAGCGTCAGATCCCCCGTCGATGCCCGGCAGCTCCCCATCCGGGGCCTGGACATCGGCCGTGTCCGGGACGTCCACCCCTCCGTCGACCTCGGTCGCAGGGACATCCGGAGCCACGCCGTCCGGTAGCGAGGCATCCAGGTCTTTCGAGGCGGTTTCGCCCTGCAGCTCCGAGGCACCGTCTCCAACAGGCACATTCCCCTCACCCGCCCGGACATCCCCCGTGGGCCAGACCAGGTCCTTCCCTTCCTCAGGCTTCCGCAACGGTGCTGTGGGTGACGCAACCCGCAGCCACGATCGCGACGACCCCCAATGCCATCCACTGCCATAGGGTTCTCATATCCCCCTCACTGCAAGCCCTTGAGGTCGGCGAGAGTACGCTCATCACGACGGCCTGTCAAACAGCCGCGGCTGCGGCAAGCCCGACTGGCCGACGGGGGCCGGCCGCAGTAGGCGAAAAGGGCGAAATACGAGTCAGGGGCAACATGTCCCGCAGCATGCAGAAGCTGCTCAGCTCGTTCGTCCTGGGGCTCAACCGGCGCCACAGAGCAACCTCACGAAGCACCAAGTGTTAAGTGTTAAGTCCTGACCCCTTGCCCTCTACAGCTCCGCCTTCTCGAACACCGTTGCAGAACCCACGGCCCCGACGCACCAGTCGGTGGGCTCGCCGTCTTCGATGAGCACGTTGAGCCCGCGGCTCACCCAGTCAGGGACATGGTACGATGCGATCCCCGTCGCATCCGGCGGCATGCACTGCAGCTTGTACGGGTCCCACTTGGCCGGATCGCAATCCTGGGGCGCCAGCACGGTGTCGAAGTCCATGAAGTCCCAGAAGACCTCGATCAACGCATCGTAGTCCTCGGCCCCGGTCTGGAGCGCTGCCTTGGCGATCTTCGGCAGGAGCTTGGCCTTGTCCTTCGGCAATCCCTCGGCAACCAGTGGCTCGAGCACCATAGGATAGATCCAGTCCCCCACTTCCACCGTGAGCGGAGTCTCCACCGTCACGTCCGGACCGTCGATGGCCGCCTCGAACACCACCTCGCCCAGCGGTGAATCCGCCAGAGCTTCGTCCGAGTCGACAGCGTGTCCCCGGATGAGCCGCACCTGACCTCCCTGCGCCCGCCCCACGCGAATCCGGACGGTCAGCGGCTCCCCGTAGATGGGAACCCCCACCCGGTCCCCCATCTCCCTGAGCTCCATGCAGTCGTC
Source organism: Deltaproteobacteria bacterium (assembly GCA_016875215.1). Taxonomy (GTDB): domain Bacteria; phylum Myxococcota_A; class UBA9042; order CAIXZC01; family CAIXZC01; genus CAITUV01. The sequence continues at coordinate 5,259 of VGRX01000140.1, read as the reverse complement.
TCCGTCCTCGTCCTCGAACGGACGCAGGATGCTCAGCTCCACGGTGGCTCAGCTCCACGGTGGCCGATACCGGAGTCCGGCTCACGAAGGTCTTCCTGTCCCGGACCCCGTTGGCGAATCCGACGAGGCTCTTGTCCTTCACCTTGACCCATGTCGTCGGGAACCCCGGCACGAAGAGTGCGTGCCGGTCGCTTCCCCCCACCACGGCCGGGTGCATGCCCAGGCTCAGTTGCGCCTCCACCATCTTCAAAGCCTGCATGTTCCCGCCGATCCCTTCCAGCGCAGCCGCTCTGCGGAACGGCGGGGACGCCGTCCCGTGCGCTGCCTCCCAGCCATCCAGATCCGTCTGCGAATACGTCGCGGCCATCAGGGTCCACGCCGTGTTCCAGATCTCCACCGCATCGTGCTCACGCAGGTCCCACGGGAACTCGATGCCGATGCTGAACGGGTGATTCATGGAAAGAAGACCGCCCTGACCATGTACCTTTCCCAGGACGGTCTGCCAGTCCTCGAGCACGGTGCCGTCCCCCTCCGGGTCGACCATCACCACCTCGGTCAACCCCCACCCGTTGGCGTGCCCGGGACCTCCGATCTCCTCGCCCGCGATCAGCAGAAGCGTGTCGCTGTGCCAGTCCGGGTCCAGCGGCGCCTCCAGCGTCCGGTGATCCGTGATGGCCAGGAAGTCGATCCCGTTGCCCTCGTACTCCGGGTGGTATGCGACGAACGTGGGATCCTGCAGGTAGCCGACCAGCCCCAGCAACGTGGCCAGCGTGTCCTCTCCGTCACTGTGCGTGGTGTGCATGTGCAGGTCGCCGCGGATCCAACCTTGCGCCCGGAGACGCAGGCCCGGGTCGTCAAGGCCCGCTCCTCCGGGGCCTTCCGGGACCTTCACCTCGCCGCACCAGGGGATGGACGGAGCGACTTCCGATGCTGCGTCACCCACGCCGGTCTCTCTGGGAAGGTCGGTCCTTTCTGCGTCACGGAGGACGTCCTCTGCCTTCACGTCCGACATCGTCGCCCCGTCCTGCACGACATCAGCGCCCCCACCACCCGAGGAGCAGCCGAGCAGGCAGGCCACGCATCCCCCGAACACAATGAAGCTGCCCGAATGGGCCGGTCCCGTTCTCCAGGACATGGTCATCATCCTCCGTTTCGTTCCACCGACGGGCTCGCCCCGTCGAGTCGCTCCCCCCACTCCGCCGAAGTCCGAGTGTAGCCGCACGGGAAGGACACTTCAAGGGAGCGCGATTTGCCTGTGGTAGCCGAGTGAAAGTGTCACTGGGAACGCGATTTGCCTGCCCGGAAGCCACGCTTTTCTGCTACACTCCTTCCTCGCAGCGACGGTGCTGCCGCATGAGCGATTGGAGGAAACCATGGCCCAGAAGATCCTGGTGGTCAAGAGCAGCCCCCGCAAAGACAGCAACAGCTCCTTCCTGGCGGACGAGGTCGCGGCCGGCGCCCGGAAGAAGGGGGCGAAGATCGAGGAGATCAACCTGGCATCGCTGAAGATCGGCCCATGCAAGGCTTGTGACTCGTGCCAGAAGCAGAAGGTCGAGTACTGCACGTTCCAGGACGACATGATCGCCCTCTACCCGAAGATCGTCGAGGCCGACTCGATCGTGTATGCCACGCCGATCTACTGGTTCACGGTCTCGGCCCAGCTCAAGCTGTTCATGGACCGGTGCTACGCACTCATGGCCCCGCACCACGAGGTCGGAGATGCCAGCCCCCTGGCCGGAAAGGCCGTCGTGCTGTGCGCCACGTACGGCGACGATGACCCGCTCTGCTCCGGCGTGGTCAACGCCCGTGGCACCTTCATCGACTTCTGCGCCTACGTCGGTGCGGACCTGGTCGACGTCCTCCATGCCACCGCACAGGAGCCGGGGGAGATCCGCCAGGACAAGGAGCTCCTCGAACAGGCCAGAGCGGTGGGGCAGTTGATCGCCGTCGGCGAGGAGCCGCTCCCCCCTGCTTGACAACGCACCGTGCCCAAACCTATGCTGGCCGCGGCACCGGAAGGGGGGGAGATATGCGGAAGAAGAGCCGGGTACTGGTGGTGGATGACGATGACCTGCTCCGGCTCTGCCTGGCGGACTGGCTGAAGAAGGACGGCTACCGGACGGACACGGCGTGCAACGGCGAAGAGGCGCTGGCCAAGCTCCAGACCTCCACGTTCGATCTCCTCCTGGTGGACATCGTGATGCCGGTCATGGACGGCATCGGCCTGCTGGAGAACGTGCGGGCCGAGGACCCGGATGTCCCCATCGTGATGATGACCGCGCACGGCAGCATCGATTCCGCTGTCGATGCAATGAAGAAAGGGGCTTCGGACTACCTCCAGAAGCCGTTCGACCCGAGGCAGCTCTGGAACCGGATCGAGCAGGCCGAAGAGAAACGCCGCCTCGTCGAAGAGCACCGGAACGTCAAGCAGCAGCTCGAGCGCCTCTCCCTGCCCTTCGAGCTGCTCGGACGCTCCCGCTCCATGCTCGAGGTGTTCGACCTCATCGACGCGGTCGCTCCGACCGATTCCACCGTGCTCATCAGCGGAGAATCGGGGACGGGCAAGGAGATGGTGGCGCGGGAAGTCCACCGTCGCAGCCGCCGGGCGAGCGGCCCGTTCATCGCGGTCAACTTTTTCATCGCGGTCAACTTCGGGGCGCTGCCCGAATCGCTCGCCGAATCCGAGCTGTTCGGCCACGAGAAAGGGGCCTTCACCGGCGCCATCGCCTTGAAGAAAGGGGTCATGGAACTCGCCAACGGAGGCACCCTCTTCCTCGACGAGATCGGGGACGCTGCCCCAAAGATACAGATCGATCTGTTGCGCGTGCTCGAAGAGCGCCGCTTCTTCCGCCTGGGGGGAAACCAGCCGGTCGACGTGGACATCCGCATCGTCGCTGCCACCAACCGGCCGCTCGAGAAGGCCATCGCAGACGGAAACTTCCGCTCCGACCTATACTACCGGCTCAATGTCGTGCGGATCAACGTGCCCCCCTTGCGGGACCGGCGGGATGACATCCCGGTGCTCGCAGACAAGTTCCTGCGCGAGTTCTCCGCGGACATGAAGAAGGGGGTCGCGGCCATCTCCCCGGAAACGGCCCGCATCCTTGCCACCTACGACTGGCCGGGAAACGTACGGGAGCTCAAGAATGCCATCGAGCGGGCCGTCGTCGTGGCCAAGGGCAGCCGCATCATCCCCGAAGATCTCCCGGTGCAAGTCGAGAAACCGCAGGATGGCGCCTCGCAGGGAACGACCCTGGAGGCAATCGAGAAGGCGCACATCGCTGCCACCCTCGCCCGCGAGGACTGGAACATCAGCCGGGCGGCCGAGCTGCTCGGCATCGATCGGTCCACACTGTACGCGAAGATCAAGAAGTACGACCTCGCAAAGGCGTAGCCCCCGATGCTCCCCACCGCCGGCAGGAGACTCACCCTCGTGGCCGCGGCAGCAGTCGAGCCGGCCGTCCTGGCCGCGATCTCCGGTGCGATCGAGAGAACCTGGGGCCTGTCGGTATCCACTCGCATGGCGCCCCTCCTGCTCCCCCCGTCAGGCCCGGCCTGGCGCGGCAGCCAGCTCTTTGCCGAGGAAGTTCTCCGCCTCCTCAAGGGGCTGCTCCACGAGGAACGCATGCTTGCCCTCGCCGTGGTCCGCGCAGACATCACCGTCCCCATCATGCAGTACGTCATGGGGGAGGCCGAAATGGGCGGAAGCTGTGCCGTAATCTCGCTGGCCCGCGTCGGCCAGGACCTCGTGGAGGAGCGGGCCGCAAAGCTGGCGATCCACGAAGTGGGGCACCTGTTCGACCTCGCCCACTGCGACAACCGGGATTGCACCATGACTCCCGTCGCTTCCGTGGACGAGCTCGATGCCCGGCCGACCGCACTGTGCCGATACTGCCTGTCCGACCTCGAGTACCGGCTCAAGGCTCCGTAGCTCTTCTCTCCGTAGCTCTTCTCTCCGTAGCTCTTCTCTCCGCAGCTCTTCTCTCCGCAGCTCTTCTCTCCGTAGCTCTTCTCTCCGTAGCTCTTGTCTCCGTAGCTCTTCGCTCCGGCGCCCTCTCCCTGCTTGCCCGAATCTGCGGCTGTCGGAATCTCCGACGCAAGTCCTGTCGGAAATCCCGACACCGAGAATCCCTGGAATTCCAATGCGTTGTACAGCTGCTCCGACGGGACGGCCCTGCTGGCCTGTCGGATTTCCCCACAGTCCAGCCTCGTCGGCGCCCCCTCCGGTGGGCCGCGTGACGCCTTTCCCAGGCAATACGGCACCGTAACAAACTGAAATCATTACAATCTTCCAGCAAGGTCCGCGGGTTGGCACGCTTCCTGCTGTTGTGGAGGGCGGCAGCAGGGAGCTGCCAGATGAAATCGGAGGTGGGGCCATGAACGAGATGACGAAGGGAACGACGATCGACAAGGGAACCGGGGAATCGATGAACCGGGAGGATTGCCTGTGGACGAAGAAGGGGATCTCGGGCAAGGAACAGTGCGGCGACTCGTGCGGCAAGTGTCGCTGGGATGCGCTCTCGATTGCGCAGAGCCCCCGCCCGAACAGGTTCAACTTCCCGAAGGACTTCTGGTCGTCCTGCTCCGTCTGGTCCTGCCTGAGCGAGGAGCCGGTGTGCCCGTACCGGGGACCGTGCTGGAGCCAGTGGCGGACCACTCCCCGCTCGCCGGCCGCGCTGCTGCAGCTCCTGCAGGTCCGGGGCCAACCAGTCGTTCGTGCAGCAGGTCGGCTTCCGGGTCGGCCTGGTACCGCAGCTCGTGCAGTACTCGTGCGGTCCCCGCGGGCGGCACCTGGCTGCCGGGCCCGGTGCGGTGGGTGCCGACACTCCCCGCAAGGTGTTCTATTCGATGGCCGCAGCGGCCTTCGCAGACGCCACCCATCACCTGGACGTCCAGGCATTCGTGCTCAAAGCGCTGGAAGGGGCGCTCGACCTCTCGGGGCCGGAACCCCGTCCCCGGCCCGATGCCGGCGCCGAGGAGGCAATCTTCGCCATTCTGATGATCGAGTTGTTCGATGTCGGGCCGATGGTGGCCGAGGGCGTGGTGGCCGACCTGCACCGGATGGCTGCCGACGTGCCGATGGGGTATCCGGAGCTCGCCCGATTGAGCCTGGTCGCACAGGTGCTCTGCACCCGGCATGCCCCGGTAAGGGTGAGCCTGCCCGAGGCGGTGGTGGACTTCTGCTGCGACGTGACCAACCTGGCCACGGCCCTGCTCGGCAAGAACTTCGGCGGAACGGTGGTGACCGAGTCGGTCCCA
>VGRX01000139.1 GCA_016875215.1 Deltaproteobacteria bacterium | reverse complement strand
GCCACGTCCGACCCGTCCGACCCGTCCGACACGTCCGACCCGTCCGACACGTCCGACCCGTCCGACACGTCCGACCCGTCCGACACGTCCGACACGTCCGACACGTCCGCCCCGTCCGACACGTCCGACACGTCCGACACGTCCGACACGTCCGACACGTCCGACTGTCCGACTCCATCCTGCCGTGGGATCGGAGCGAAGCACTCCGTCCCCGGCACATCCCCCCGGCAATCGGTGCGGGGCGCCTGCGGCGTATCGGTGCCAGGCCCCGCCTGGTCCGACACGTCAGTCCTGGCAGCGCCCGTTCCCCCGTTGCCGCAGGACGTCGTCGCCGACCACAGCAACAGCACACATACTGCCCATCGTGTGCCAGGTGCCCGCTGAGTGCGCATGATGTCCGTCCCCTTCTTCCAGTTGCCCGCCTGATTGTAGCGCCGAAATCACCGTGGGGCCAGTTCTTCGGACCGTGCCGAAGCCGCGTCCACGTGCGACAGCCGCCTCCAGTCCAGGCCGACGAGCGAGGCAGCGCCCAGCACCGTCACAAGGATCACTTGCGTCACGTGCGACACGAGCGCGAAGGAGAACGCCTCCTCTGCTCCGACCTCCATGGAAAACATGAGAGCGGCCGACGCGAAGAAGTGGAAGTTCCCCGCATTCGTGGGAGGGGCGGGCAGCATGAAGCCGATGCCGGTGAGACCAATCACGGACAGTGCGGTCAAAACGGACGGTTCGAGATTGACCATCAGCAGCGTGAAATGGATGACGGCCCCGAGGCAAGCGAATGCCAGGGCCGAGTAGAGCATGGCAAGGAACGCCCTCCGGGTAGACGAGATCGTGGCAAGCCCCCGGGCGAAGCCCAGGAGCGCACCTCGCACCTTGTCCCGTCTGTGTCCGAACAGGCAGAGGAGTCTGTTCATGATTCGGCTTCCGCCGGTTTCCCGTTCCCGCCGCTCCCACGCTGCGGCAGTGAGGCTCGCTCCGATCACTCCGAGGCTGACCACGACCAACACGAGGATCCCGGCACGAGCGAACGGGGGCAGTGGCAGAACGAACGACAATCCGAGGAGCATCAGAACGATGATCAGGAGATCGAACAGCTTGTCTCCGACGACCGTTGCCAGCGCGAACGAGAAAGGCACCTCCGGCCGATTCGCAGACAGGAGGTACGGACGCCCGACCTCTCCGATGCGGGCCGGAAGGATGTTGTTCATGAGGAATCCGACCATGGTGAGTCGCAGCGCGAACATGCGTGGAACGGTCGCTGTCCCCGACAGCAGCACTCGCCAACGCAGCGCCTTGAAGAAGTAGTGTGCGGTCAGCAGGAACGCAATGGGTGCGAGGAACTCGAACCGGGCTGCTGCCAGACTCCCGGCCACGCGCTCCCACTCCACGCTCCAGGCCGTGAGGGCAAGGAAGAGCGCGCCGACCGCCACTCCGATCAACTTGCGGCTCGTGCTGCGCTTCATCCGGTGGTCCTCCCACGAGCGTCATGCGGACGCCGTCCTCTACCGGAGCCTACCGGACATGTCTCCTGACGGCAAGCCTCGTTGCTCGGCGCAATTCGATGACCGCCTTGCGCGGCATCTTCAGCGTAGCCGCCGTGGAGAGGCGCCCTTGTGGGATAGGCCTTGTCCGCGTTCCACGCATTGTAGCAGTACACCCCCCCCAATCAGCCAGTAGCGAAACCAGCGTACCTCTCCTGCCGTTTCGGCGCAAGCGCAACATGATCTTGTGCAACATGATCTTGACAAGGTCGAGCGCGCGTGCGACGGATCGGACTCGACTCCCACGGAATCCAAGGAGGTGTACCGTGAACAGAATTCGTGTGTCCTTGCTGGTCATGTCGCTGGCTGCATTCGGATCGGGCAGTGCCTTGGCGGAACCGCCATGCTGCGTCCCTTCGAACTATGCAGGCTGCGCTGAGGACTGGTACATCGAGTCGTGTGTGTGCAACGAAGACCCGTTCTGCTGCGAGACCCAGTGGGATGCGTACTGCGTGGGCAAGATCGAGTCGCTCGGATGCGGAACCTGTGAAGCGGACCCGTGGTGCGGAAACGGCCTCTGTGACGGTGACGAGGAATGCGAGACCTGCGAAGAGGATTGCGGCGTCTGCCCTTCCGGATGCGGCGACTTCAAGTGCGACTGGCAGTACGAGGACTGCGAGTCGTGCCCGGCGGACTGCGGGGAATGCGAGCCGGGGTGCGGTGACTTCAAGTGTGACTGGAACGAGGACTGCGAGTCGTGTCCGACCGATTGCGGGGAGTGTGCCGAATACTGTGGTGACGGCGAGTGCAACGGAGACGAGACGTGCGACACCTGCTCGTACGACTGCGGGTTGTGTCCGGACTACTGCGGCGACTGGGTGTGCGGCTGGGACGAGGACTGCGAGAGTTGCCCCAAGGACTGCGGAGAGTGCCTTCCGTACTGCGGTGACGGCAAGTGCAACGGCAGCGAGGACTGCACCTGGTGCTGGTCGGATTGCGGCGAGTGTCCGGAGTACTGCGGCGACGGCTGGTGCAGTGGCGACGAGGGGTGCTACACGTGCTGGGAGGACTGCGGGACCTGTACCGGCGACTGCTGTCAGGTGCACCCGGGACCGGGGTGCTGGGACGAGGCGGTGCTGACCTGCGTCTGCGCCAAGGACAACTACTGCTGCCAGAGCACGTGGGACTACACCTGCGTGGCTGCTGTGGAAGCCTACGGCTGCGGCAAGTGTGCGGGGAGCTACTGCGGCGACGGGGTCTGCGACGACGAAGAGGACTGCTACTTCTGCCCGCCCGACTGCGGTGAGTGCCCCGGCTGGTGCGGCGACGGACTGTGCGGGCCCGGAGAGGACTCCTGGTCGTGCGGGACCGACTGCGGCTCCTGGTGGGCCTGGTGCGGCGACGGCGAGTGCGAGGCTGCGACCGAGGACTGCGATTCCTGCCCGCAGGACTGCGGAGCATGCGGCGGTACGGGGGATTGCTGCGAGGCTCAGGAAGGCCCCGGATGCGAAGACCTCTGGATCCAGACCTGCGTGTGTGCCAAGGACCTCTTCTGCTGCCAGACCCTGTGGGATTCCTCGTGTGCGGACGAGGTGGAGAAGTACGGGTGCGGTGATTGCGGCAGCGGGTTCGACTACTGCGGTGACGGCTACTGCTGGGGCGACGAGACGTGCAAGGACTGCCCCGAGGATTGCGGGGCGTGCGGCGGCACGGGTGACTGCTGCGAGGCGCAGACAGGACCGGGGTGCGAGGATCCGACGGTCCAGGCGTGCGTGTGCTGGTTCGACTCCTTCTGCTGCGACTACTTGTGGGACCAGGCATGCGCCGACGGCGTGGAGCAGAACTGGTGCGGCTGGTGCGAGACACCGGACCCGTGCGGGGACGGGACGTGTTCGGAGGACGAGGATTGCCTGAGCTGCCCGCTCGACTGCGGGACCTGCTCGGGCGGTAGCTGCTGCAATCCGCAGGACAAGGCCGGCTGCTCCGATGGTGCTGTGGCTGACTGCGTGTGCAAGCAGGATCCGTGGTGCTGCAAGAGCTCCTGGGACAAGTGGTGCGTGGCCGAAGTGACGTCGTTCGGCTGCGGCACGTGTCAGGCAGGGCCGAAATGCGGTGACGGCAAGTGCGGCCCGGGAGAGAACTGCCTCGTGTGCGAGACCGACTGCGGCAAGTGTCCGAGCCAGGGTGACTGCTGCCAGCCGCAGGAGTCCTACGGCTGCAAGGATCCCGTCGTCCAGGGGTGCGTGTGCAAGCAGGATTCTTACTGCTGCACGACCAAGTGGGACAAGTGGTGTGCGGACGCGGTCGAGGGGCTGCTGTGCGGCAACTGCACCGCGTGCAAGCCGAAGTGCGCTGACAAGGTCTGCGGGCCCGACGGCTGCGGCGGCAAGTGCGGCGACTGCCCGGCGGACCAGAGCTGCCAGAACGGCAAGTGCGTGGCCGGTTGCAAGCCGGATTGTCTGCAGAAGCCGTGCGGACCGGACGGTTGCGGTGGCACGTGCGGCGGGTGCAAGGCGGGCTACATGTGCGACAAGAACCAGTGCGTGCCGGTGTGCAAGGCCGACTGCACCGGCAAGCAGTGCGGCGACGACGGCTGCGGCGGCAAGTGTGGTGACTGCCCCGCAGGCTTCTTCTGTGACAAGGGCCACTGTGCGTCGAAGTGCACTCCCGATTGCTTCCAGAAGCAGTGCGGCGGCGACGGTTGCGGCGGGTCATGCGGCAAGTGCGGCGGAGCGTTCTTCTGCACGAATGGCAAGTGCACCCCGCAGTGCGTCCCGGACTGCACGGGCAAGCAGTGCGGGGATGACGGCTGCGGCGGCTCCTGCGGTGCCTGCCAGCCGGGCTACCAGTGCAACGCACCCGGCCACTGCGCCCAGACCTGTGTTCCGTACTGCGTGGGCAAGCAGTGCGGCAACGACGGGTGCGGAGGGCTGTGCGGCAACTGCTCCGCGGGTCTGTTCTGCAACGCCCAGGGACACTGCGTCACCGGGTGCGAGCCCAAGTGTGCGGACAAGAAGTGCGGGAGCGACGGTTGCGGCGGCTCCTGCGGTACGTGTCCGTACGGCAACCTGTGCGACGCGGCCAAGTTCGTGTGCGTGCCGCAGACGGAATGCCATCCCAACTGCCTGAACAAGGAGTGCGGCGACAACGGCTGCGGCGGCACCTGCGGAACGTGTGCAGCCGGAAGCCAGTGCACCGACAAGGGCATCTGCACCGGAGGGAAGCCGGAGCAGGATGTCACTGAAGGGGACTTGAGCGAACAGGATGCCACCACCGAGTGTGCGGCAGGGTATCACATCGAGTTCGGCGTCTGCGTGGCAGACCAGCCGTCCGGAGGGGGGGGCAACGACGGATGCGCCGCCTCATCGACGGCATCGCCGGCATCCGGGCTCGTCGTGCTCGTGATGCTGCTGGCGGTCCTTCCGATCCTGCGGCGGAACCGAGCGGACTGAGCGGCCGCGACAGCTACTCCTTCCCGCCCTCCCTCGGGCACTCGACCTTCACGCCAAGGTCGGGCAGGTTCACATCCAGGTCGATGACCGTGTCGCTCGACGCCGTGGTGACCTGCACGGACCAGGCCAGGTGCGCCTCCGGTGGGCGCTTTCCGCCCGATCGGTCCCCCAGGGCAATCACGGGGAACCGGGCGGTGACCTTCCCGCCGGCAGGAACGGTTCCCGCATCGTGGCCAAGCATTTCCGAACCCGGCTTGCCATAGCATCCTTCGTAGTGCATCTGCAGATGCACCTTCTCCAAAGGCCGCTTGAGTGTGTTCGTGAAGGTGACCACGATTTCTTCCGGGTCGGGCTTGTTGCCGAGGCTGGCCACCGGCTTCATCGAGTTGACGACCAGGCGGGCCTCGAGCCCCTGGAACGGCTCGAGCGAGTCGGCCAGGAACTCGGACACGAGCACGGTCCCCGCCGGGTATCCCCGAACCATGCGGATTCCATCCTTGCCGACCACCCAGTCGCTGCGAGCCTGCATGATCACGCAGCCGGTACCGCCCGGTTCCCGAGGTCCATACTTCACGTCGGCCGGGCTCCTGCCGGTCACGACGACGGGCTTCCCTTTGAGCGACTCGGGCGTCGCCCCCGGGGGAAGGGTCACCCGGGCGAATCCGACCTCCCACCAGGGGTCGACCCATTCGTTGTCCATCTGCCCCTTGCAGACCTCCCTGAACTGCTGCGTCAGCACCCCGACGAGCAACGTCGGCTGAGCGGCCGCAGGGGGTCGCGAGGCTCCGTCATTCTCGCTGCCGGGAGCCGAAAGCGGTTCGTCGGCTGAAGCGGAACTCCCGATGATTGCAGCAATCACGAACAGAATTGGGCCTGGCAGTCTCATCCCTTCCTCCTACTGGACCGGTTCGTTCCCGCGGCGGAGCTTCTCCTGCATGATTCGGAGGATCTCCGAGTCGGTGGCGACCATGCCCTTGCGCGCGATTCGTCCGAGGTTGTAGAGCGATTCCCGGCCGTCAAGGCCGATGATTCCGTCGGTCTCGGGGATTCCGATGCCGGACATGGCCAGGGCCATGGCTCGAAACGCTGCGTCGACCGACGTCATGGTCTTCATGGCGCAGCCGATCTTCGCACCATCGCAGATCATTCCGGTGACGTTGCCGACCATGTTGTTCATGGCCAGGGAGATGTGCCGGTCGTCACCGCCCTCGAGGTGGACCAGCCCGGCGGCAAGGCCGATGCCAGCGGCGTTGGAGCAGCCGCACACCGCGGAGAGAGCTCCGAGGTTGTGGGTGGTAGCAGACGTGACGAGGAGGGAGAGGACCAGCGCTTCCATGATGCGCCGCTGCGGATGGCCGTTGTCCTCCCCCCACGAGGTGAGGGGCACGGAAGTCGTGATTCCCTTGTTTCCCGAGCCGGCAAGCGTCATGACCGAGAAGTCCTCGCCCGACATGCGGGCGTACACCCCGGCGCACACCAGCCGGGAAAGGCGTGTGACCGAGTCGTTTCCCGTCAAGTGGAAGAAGCTTCTCGGGAAGAGCGACAGCCCGTGATGTGCGATGGCCTGGTTGAGGCGGGCGCCCTCCCGGAGCCTCTCGATGTCCGCTGCCTCGACGGTCCGGGAGAGGTCCACCAGCTCGCCAAAGGACATCTGTGCGAGCTCGAAGCGCACGCGTGCGGGCGCATCGGCCGAGGCAACCCCGGGCTCGCGTTCCGGCAACGGCATGGGGCGCCCGTCCCGTTCCAGGCGAACGACCCGGGTGTGCTCCCCCTCGATGACGGTCCTGCCGACTCCTCCGGCCCGGTGCACACGGCAATCGACGAGCAGGTCGGTCCTTCCCGAGTCGACCTCCACAGTCAAGAGCCCGGCCCTCACGAGCCTGCCGGCCTGCGCCAGCACCTCCGGAGTGACCTCGCGGAAACACTCGAGGCCGTGCGAGCCTTCGGGAAGGGACGCACCAAGCGCCAGCGCCCAGAGGATGCCGGTCTTCCCTTCCGAATGCGGTATTCCGACGGCATAGCAGTTCTTGTAGATCCGTGGGTCACACCGGAGGTGAGCGCTCCTCACCTCGCCATCCGCCATGGTCCCCGCGGTCGCCGCTGCGAACGCGATGGAGGCCGGCTCGGTACATCCAAGCGCCGGTCGCCACTCTGCATCCAGGAAGTAAAATATCCGCACGTTCCCCCCCCGTTTGCCTACCTCCAGTACAGCTCGCCCCAGCCGGACTTCACGGTGCAGGATTCCAGGAAGCCCCAGTCCGACCCGTTCACCGGGCAGCCACAGCACGCGCCCCCGGAGCAATCCACATTGCCGAACTTCATGGCCGCACTGCAGCAGCAGGTGTCGCCATCCCAGTTGACCCCCCACTTCCCGTTCTCGGTCTTGCTGCTGCAGACGCCGTCGGTGTAGTAGAAGGTGTCGCACCCTCCTTCCGCCCCGTTGCCGCACCACGCGTCGGGCGAGGTGTTCAGGTAGGGCTGGAACGCCGTTCCGTCCAATGTGCACTGTTTCTGGCGCTCTCTCAGCGCGGCCAGGACCGCCTTGGACACGTTGTTGTTCGCGTTGAAGTGCCAGGCCGCATGCTCGTTGTCCGTGATGTCCTTGATGAGCAGATCCGCGGGCGCCACGCTCTTCGGGATTCCGCCGTAGCAGTTGGGGTCGTTCTTGCCGCATTCCCAGACATCGAGCTTGAACGGATCCTGGCCATATGGGAACGCTGCCTTCAGCCAGTTGAACCGCGTCCACCCGCCGCCGTCGATGGTCATCTCGCACCAGGCCTCGAACTCCGGGGCCGGGCCTGCCTCGCCGTCCACGTCGATGAGGTAGAAGCCGCCTGCCGCTTGCGGATTGGCCGTCTTCACGTCTTTGCACGATGCCGTGCACGACTCGTCGGTCTTGCCGTCGCAGTCGTTGTCGAGCTGGTCCTTGCAGACTTCGGGCACCGCTCCCTGCTTCGGGTCGCATACTACCGGGGCCCCGTCCTGGCACGCCGGAACGGAATGCTTGCAGATTCCCACTCCGCACGTGACCGTTCCCAACCCGTCGTCGACCAGGCCGTTGCAGTCGTTGTCCTTGCCGTCGCAGTTCTCCGGCGCCGCCCCTCCCTTCGGGTCGCACACTCCCAGGATGCCGTTCACGCACGCGGGCACCGAGTGCAGGCAGAGCCCGAGGCCGCAGGAGATCACTCCCAGGTCTTCGTCCGCGCTCCCGTCGCAGTCGTTGTCCTTGCCGTCGCAGCTCTCCACGGCAGAGCCCTCGAAGGGATTGCAGAACTGGGGCTTGCCGTCCTTGCACGAGGCCACAGCGTGCTTGCATTCGCCCAGCCCGCATTCCACCACCGGGAAACCGTCGTCCACCACGTCGTTGCAGTCGTCATCGATGCCGTTGCACGTTTCCGCCATACCATGGTGCACCAGCGGATTGGTCGGAGCGCAGTCCGCCACGTCCGGGTCGTTGTCCCCGTCATCGTCTCCGTCCACGCAGTCCTTGAGGCCGTCCAGATCCAGATCCGGGAAGCCCTCGTCCACCAGCTTGTTGCAGTTGTCGTCCAGTCCGTTGCAGACTTCCTTGGCACCGCTGTTGACTTTCGGGTCGAGCGGAGCGCAGTCCGCTGCATCGAGGTCGCCGTCCCCGTCGTCATCGTCGTCGCATGCGTCGCCCAGGCCGTCTGCGTCCAGGTCCGCCTGCTTCGGGTTCGCCACCTTGGGACAGTTGTCGTCCCCGTCGCCGTGACCGTCGCCGTCGTCGTCGCCGTCACACGCATCCCCGGGGCCGTCCTGGTCCAGGTCCTCCTGCCCCGGATTGAACAGATCCGCACAGTTGTCGAGGCCGTTCGGGATTCCGTCTCCGTCCTTGTCCGTGTCGCACGCGTCCCCGACTCCGTCCTGGTCCGTGTCCTCCTGCCCGGGGTTGTGCAGGCACATGCAGTTGTCCTGGTCTTCGGCCACTCCGTCTGCGTCGTCATCGTCGTCGCACGCCGCACCGACACCGTCTTTGTCGCAGTCCTTCTGGTCGGGATTGGGGATGAACGGACAGTTGTCCTCCGCGTCGGGAACCTTGTCGCCGTCCTTGTCCTGCTCGCAGGCATCGCCCACGCTGTCCTTGTCCGTGTCGGCCTGGTCCGGGTTCGACGTGTAGGGGCAGTTGTCGAGCAGGTCGCCCACTCCGTCACCGTCATCATCCTCGTCACATGCGTCTCCGAGGCCGTCCTTGTCCAGGTCCTGCTGCCCTGCGTTGGCAACAGGCGGGCAGTTGTCGGTCCCGTCAGCGACCCCGTCGCCATCGTCGTCCGGGTCGCAGGCATCCCCGAACCCGTCCTTGTCCAGATCCTCCTGGGCGGGGTTGAACAGCCCCTGGCAGTTGTCCAGGTTGTCCGGGATCCCGTCGCCGTCGATGTCCGGGTCGCACGCGTCACCGATCTTGTCGTTGTCGAGGTCCTTCTGGTCCGCATTGACCACCAGGGGGCAGTTGTCCAGGGCATCGGGCACCCCGTCGCCGTCCTTGTCGGTCTCCAGGCAGTCTGCGGTGCCGTCCAGGTCGGTGTCGGCGAAATCCTCGTCCACGGCCAGGTCACAGTCGTTGTCCTTGCCGTCGCAGATCTCCTTGGCCCCGGGGAACGACTGAGGGTCCAGGGGCAGGCAGTCGGCCACGTCCGGCGTTCCGTCGTTGTCGTCGTCGTCGTCGTTGCAGTCCGCCACCTTGTCCGCGTCGGTGTCGGGGAAGCCCTCGTCGATCAGAGCGTCGCAGTCGTCATCCTTGCCGTTGCACCCTTCGGCCGCACCGGGATGGACCGAGGCATCGAGCGGTGCGCAGTCATCGGCGTCGGCGGACAGGTCGTTGTCGTCGTCGAGGTCGCAGGCATCGCCGTCGTTGTCGAGGTCGAAGTCTTCCTGGCCGGGGTTGGCCACGCCGGGGCAGTTGTCCTCGCCATCGAGGGGGCCGTCGTCGTCCTTGTCGATCTCGAGGCAGTCCTTGAGCCCGTCGGCGTCGGTGTCGGGGAACTGCTCGTCGGTGGCCCCGTCGCAGTCGTTGTCCTTGCCGTCGCAGGCTTCGGGCTCGGGCTCCGCCGCGTCGCAGATGAGCTTGCCGTCCTCGCAGATCTGGGTTCCGGAGCACTTGCCCCACTCATTGGCCTGGGTGCAGTCTGCGCCGCCGGCCCCTTCGTCCGCGTTTCCGTCGCAGTCGTCGTCCTTGCCGTTGCACTCCTCCTGGGCCGGGACCTCGGCCGAGCACGGAGTCAGCCCCATGGTGCCGCACCCGCGGATCCCCTGGCAGGTCCCCCACTGGTTGACGTTGAAGCAATGGGTGATCGCCTTCTCGTCCACGAACCAGGACTCGCACGGACACTCGCCCTGCTTGGGGACGCAGTGGTCCTTGGTACCGGCCGGAGAGCCGTCGGGCGGACGGCAATCGAACCCCTCGGGGCAGTCGTCGTCGGAACCGCAAGGGTGGGTGCAGAAGC
The DNA here is from genome assembly GCA_016875215.1 of Deltaproteobacteria bacterium. GTDB lineage: Bacteria > Myxococcota_A > UBA9042 > CAIXZC01 > CAIXZC01 > CAITUV01. The sequence continues at coordinate 1,218 of VGRX01000139.1, read as the reverse complement.
TTCCGGCCGGGCCAAACGAGAGGCACACGTCGCCCAGGTCCACGCCGTTCAGGTGACAGTCGGTGCCGGCATCGCATGGGCGGCAGAGGCTCACGCTTCCAGGCACACAGATGTAGACCGTGTCGGGCAGCGACGGCTCGTGCAGGGAGCAGGTGTAGCCGGCCGGGCAGTCCTCGATGCAGTCCACGGTGCATTTCTTGCCGTCCGCTGTCTGGATGCAGAAGCCGGAACTGCACTGAGCGCCGGTCTCGCACGGGTAGCCGAGCTCTCCCTGGGCCGGCCCGACGTCGATGTCGGGGAGCTCTCCTGCGGTCTCGGCTTCCTGCGGCAGCTCGAACGCGTCGATCCGGCCGGGGCCATCCTGCCCCCCCAGGTCTGAAGGCAACGGTGCGTCGCCGACATCCTTGACCACCGTCGCCGGCGACTGACTTCCGCAACCGGCAAGCACCGCCATGACGATCGTGAGCCTGACGAGCTTCATCCATCACCCCCTGGGGTTGAGCACCCGGACAGTGTGCCGCAGGACGGGCGGGAAAGCAACCTGCGGGTCAGATGGTCACGACGACGAGGCCGGCGGTACCCGGGGTGGAATCGAGCTGGGGCATGAACGGCTCGGTCTGGCCCTGGCCGCCCCAGCCTGCATTGCCCTTGTAGGAAGGATCGCCGGTACCGCCCGGCGTCCGGTTGTTGCCTCCCTCGGTGGACACGTTCGTGACCTGTCCCGGAGCCGTGTAGGACGATCCGCCGCCGCCACCGCCTTCACGAGCCCACATCCTGGCTGCGCGCTCCCTCTCTCCCACAGATGATTCCAATGCCGAGCCTGCGGCGACGGGCCCGTGCTTCCTCGCTCTGCATGGCCGGGAGTCGGTGTCCCGTGACCGTGCCGCCGTTCCCTATGCTCCCATCTCCCCGGTCCGGTAGAACCTGTCAAGCCGCAGATCTTTGGCGACATACTGCTCCATCACCCAGGCAGCCAGCGCACCGTCGCCGACAGGCAACTCGCCCACCGGGGTCCGCCTGATGTGAACGTGCACCTTGCCCACATAGCCGAGGGCCCACTGCGCAAGACTGGGCACGGCCTCCACGTATCCGATCGTGAAGTCGTAGACCGCGTGAACGTGCCCCTTCAGACCTTCCAGGGTGGCAACGAACCCCTTGGTCCTCGGGACCAGCACGTGCCGCATGACCGGGAGCAACTTCGTACGCGCAAACTCCTGG
>VGRX01000138.1 GCA_016875215.1 Deltaproteobacteria bacterium | reverse complement strand
CGACAACCGCGTGCGCGGATGCGGGGGCCCTTCGAGGACTGGCGTCGTGGAGGGCAAGCCCCTGGTGGAGCGGTCGGTGGAGCCCGGGGGACCCAACCAGGATCCGGTGCTGGCGCAGTGGTTGGAGTGGCTGGAGTCGTGGTGGCCGGTTCAGAACAAGGCTCCAAGTCCCTACATGTAGCATTTCACGGGGGCCGTTTCCCTGGCCTCCGTACCGGCGGTCCTTCCTCCTGCGGGGCAGTGCGAAGGAGGGATCCTGACGGTGCGTTTTTTTGCTTGACTTGACGCTCGGCTGTGGTATCAACCAATACCGTAACTCTGAATGGGCGGCGGATGGGCGTACGAGGAACAGGCGGAGCAGTACTACTTACGGCAGTATTGGCGCTCCTGGCCAGCCCTCCGATTGCGGCCCAGTCTCTGCAGGGGACTGGGGATCTCAAGCTCCCGCCGATGGCGCGGGAGCTGGGGCTGCAAGGCGGAGGATTCGTGTTTCTCCCTGCGCTTCGGCTCGGCTACGGGTTCGATTCCAACGTCTTCCTCGAGGACGATCTCCCCGGGCAGGAAGAGCCGGACGGGGCTCAGTTGATGGAGATCCGGCCCGGAATCGAGCTCAAGAACAAGAACCGGGACAACCTGGCCCTGGATTTCCGCGGGCTCGGGCTCGTGCGGCAGTACCTTACCACCGACGACGTGATCTCCGAGCACGGGGATATCGGAGGGGATGTCGGTCTGAAGGTCGGCTTCCTCGAAGGCGGTCCTCTTTCGCTGCGGGTGAAGGAACGCTTCCAGCGCGTGCTGGAGCGCCGGACGTTCGAGACGACGCGCAAGCTCAACCGGCACGTCAACGATGTCGGGGCCGGCGTGACGTTCAAGCCCGGGGGCCGGGCCCTCCAGCTCAGCCTGGACTACTCCTTCGTCGCTGACCTGATGACCGATACGAGCCTCGACTGGGGAGACCTGGTGTTCCACGACGTCATGCTGCAAGGGTCCTGGAAGTTCTTCCCGTTCACGGCCCTTGTCCTCGAGGCCGACTGGCAGTACCGCGACTATCTCTTCAAAGGCTATGGGTTCTACGGCGAGCTCACGGACAACTATCCGTTGCGCATTCGGGCCGGAGTGAACGGCTTCATCACACCGAGGCTTTCGGTGCTGGCTCTGATCGGGTACGGGAACTCGTTCCACGAGACGCGGCCGGCCACCTCGGAGGAAGCTGCCGCCAGGACTCCGCACGCGAACGACAGCTTCAACATGGTGCTGGGAGAGCTCCGGGTCTCGTTCAAGCCGACCGAGACCACCATCATCCAGGGGAGCTACCGGTACGATTTCCAGGACTCGGTCTTCTCGAACTATGCTGCGTACCACAAGATAGTGGCGAACTTCCAGCAGCGCCTGTTCGGTCGGCTCGACCTGGTGGTCGACATCGGGTACTTCGGCGTGTTCTTCTCGCAGCTTCCCGACGAGTACCTTCGTCCGTACAAGGGACCGACCGACGGTATCGGGCCGGTGGGCTATGTTGTCACGGGCGCCGGCTATCGCGAGGATCGGATCCTGATGGGGGGGGCCAGGGCGATCGTGGACATCACCCGGCTGCTTGCGTTCGAGCTGGGCTACAGCTTCGAGCTGTTCAACGAGCCGTTCAACTCCGAAGGGAAGTTCGTGAGCTGCATGGAGGATAAGTGCGAGGGCAGCAACGTGGTCAAGGACTCCATGGGTTTCCAGCGGCACCAGGTGATGGGGATCCTCACCCTGCGGTACTAGACATGGTCATCTCGTCTGCCGATCACAAGGCAGGACCCCTCGACTTCGCTCGGGACAGGCTGCGTCAGGCTTCGTCCGTCGTGCTCGACGGACCTCAAGTACGACTGCGCAAGAAATCGCCTCCGCTTCCTTGCGGCGGCTCGGCGCTTGCTCGACCTCGCTACGGCCGATGGCTGAAGTCGAGCCTGGACCGGATGGGAGGAACCTGTTTGGGCGTACACCATGTTTCGTAGTGTCCTGTTTGCGAGCCTGCTCTGGCTGCTCGTCTCGTGCACGCCGCCGGCCGGGGACGACTACGTCCGGCTGCCGGTGGACATCCAGCAGCTTCGCAATGCGGTGACGCTGGGTCCGGGAGACGTTTTCGACGTGCGAGTGTACGGGGAGAAGGATCTGTCCGGGATTTACCGGGTGTCGGCGGAAGGGACGATCCACTTCCCGCTGGTCGGGGAGGTGCGGGTCCAGAACCTGTCTCCTTCGGAGGTGGCGACGCTCCTGCAGGATCGACTTCGGGACGGGTATCTTCGGGAGCCGTTCGTGACCGTGACCATCAAGGAGTACAACTCGAAGAAGATCTTCGTGCTGGGGCAGGTGGCCAAGCCGGGCACGTTCCCGTTCGAAGGGGAGATGAACATCGTGCAGGCGGTGACGCTGGCGGGCGGGTTCACGCCGATGGCCCGCAAGAACAACGTCATCGTGACCCGGGTGGACAAGGGCGAGGAGAAGCGAATCCAGGTTCCGGTCGAGAGTATCAGCGAGGGGTTGGCTCCCAACCTTCCCCTGAGGCCCGGAGACATCGTCTACGTGCCGGAGACGGTGCTGTAGTTCCGACGCCCCGGGGGCTGTTTTTTTCTTGCCTCGACGTCAGCAAGCAGCTAGGATTGCCACGGCTGAAGTTGCCACGGTGCGGGGACGATGGAGGACACCTCAAAGACCGCCGAGATCGCAGCGACCCTGAGGACTTTTCTCGGGGTGCTCGAAAAGTGGAAATGGCTGGCCATCGGCGTGCTGGTTTCCACGGTGGGGCTGACTGCGCTGGTCACGTCGCGGCAGGTACCCGAGTACCGGGCCACGGCGGCGGTCATCATCGACCGGCGGAGCCCCACGGTCCTGTCCCGGGTGCAGGAGGTGATCGAGCTCGGATCGTCGGACTACTGGAGCATCAAGGAGTACATGCAGACGCAGCACGAGATCCTGAAGAGCCGGCGCCTTGCCAAGCGCGTGGTGGACAAGCTCACGCTTGCGCTGGACGAGCGGTTTCTCGGGCTCGATCGAGTGACTCCTCCTCTGAACGAAGCGGAGATGCGGGTGAGGATGGCGCGCATGGACCCGGTCGCGGTGCTCATGTCGCGCATCTCGGTAGAGCAGCGGCAGGACAGTCAGCTCGTGCTGGTGAGCGTCGAGGATTCGGACCCCGCCCGGGCCCAGGAGCTGGCCAACGCACTGGTGACGGAGTTCCGTGAGGAGAACCTCGAGTACAAGAAGCGGGTGGTGAACGAGGCCATCGCCGAGCTGCGCTCCATGCTGGTCAGGCTGCGCCAGCAGAAGGAGGACGCAGAAGGCCGGGTCCTCGAGTTCGAGCGGCGTCACAACATGCTGAGCCTTGACAGCCGGCGGACCCAGGTCGCGAACAACCTCAGGCTGCTGAATGAGCAGTACGTCGTTGCGCAGATTGCAAGGAGCGACGTGGAGACCAGCCGCATCCGCGAGGAGCTGGCCCAGCGCATTTCAGGTGCGGAGGAGGTGCTCAAGAAGGGGAACTTCCAGAGCGCGGCGCATCCTGTGCTGGTCGACAGCTCGCAACTGGCATCACTCAAGCTCAAGCTCGTGGACCTGGAGAACAACGTGCGGGAGACCTCAGCCCGATACCTGGACAAGCATCCGGTGATGCAGGCTGCCGTGTCGCAGCGTGCGCTGGTCAGGAAGGCCATCGAGGTCGAGGCCCGGTCCCTCCTGAAGGCGGAGCTCACCCGGCTGCAGGACTCGTTGAGCCAGGAGAACAACCGGCTGAGAAAGGCCATCGAGATGGAGGAGGAGCTCCGCAGACAGCTTGCCGCTGCCAGGGAGGAGGAGGCGGCCCTGGCCAAGCTGGAGCTGGACTACCAGCCCATCAAGAAGCGGATGGACGAGTCCCGCCAGACCTACGAGGACGTCAAGAACCGCTATTCCGAGACCATGCTGAGCGCCCAGGTCGAGACCAACAACGTGCGGGTCCAGGATCTGGCAGCGGAGCCGAACCAGCCGGTCCGACCCAACGTCAAGCTCAATCTCCTCCTCGGATTCCTGGTCGGGATCGCGCTCGCCATCGGGGCCTGCTACTTCGTCGAATCGCTGGACAGCACCCTCAAGACCCGCGAGGATGTCGAGGCCATCCCCGGTGTCCAGTTCCTCGGCCTCATTCCGGCAATCGACGACCTGGAGCAGCCCGAGTCCGGAGTGGTCGAGCACGATGCTCCGGAGCTGTTCGTCCATCGCATGCCCAAGTCCTCCGTCTCCGAGCATTTCCGCACGGCCAAGACAAACCTCTTCTTCTCGCGGCCGACCGGACGTCCGACGCGCATCCTGGTGACGAGCCCGGGGCCCAAGGAGGGCAAGACCACCGTGGGGGTCAACCTGGCCGCTTCCGCAGCGCTGGCGGGTACCCGCACCCTCGTCGTCGACACGGACATGCGGCGCCCGCGCGTGCACAAGCTGCTCGGAATTCCGAGACGGCCCGGCATGACGGAATTCTTCATGGGGGACCACTCGGTTCTCAAGTACGTGCGCCCCACGCGGGTCCCCGGACTCGACGTGCTCACCTGCGGGGCTCTGTCGCCCAATCCGCTCGAGATCATCGAATCCAAGCGCTTCGCCCAGATGGCCGACGCTCTGTCCCAGGAGTACGACCTCCTCGTCTTCGATTCCCCGCCGCTCCTTGCCGTGGCCGATGCCAAGATCATCTCCTCCCTGGTGGACATGGCCGTGCTCGTCGTGCGCGCGGGCAGGACTTCCAGGGAGGCGATGCGCGAGGCACGCGAGATGCTGTTGCCGGTGAAGCCGGACGATGTCGGCGTCATTTTGAACTGTTTTGACATAGAGAAGCATTCGTATAGATATCATTACTATAGAAGCAAGACTTATGCGTATTATAACTACTATTCGTACGATGAGAAGCCTGGCGGACCCGAGGCGACGTCGGCGGGCGATGGCAAGGAGAGCGGCCAATGGGGAAAGCGATCGGCATAGACCTGGGCACCACCTTCTCCTGTGTTGCAACGATGGAGGGGGGAAGCCCCGTCGTCATTTCGAACCAGGAGGGGGGACGGACCACTCCCTCGGTGGTCGCGTTCGCAGACGAGGGACGCCTGGTCGGCAACTCTGCCCGACGCCAGGCAGTGGCGAATCCGGAGAACACGGTGTTCGCCGTCAAGCGGCTGATGGGACGCAAGTTCGATACGCCGGAGGTCGAGCGGATGCGGAAGCTGTCGAGCTACCGCGTGTCTCCGGCCGGAAACGGTGATGCGCACGTCGAGGTCGGGGATCGGCTGTATTCGCCTCAGGAGATCTCGGCGTTCATCCTCGAGTCGCTCAAGGGGTATGCTTCGGAGTACCTTGGCGAGGAGGTGACCCGTGCGGTCATCACGGTCCCGGCGTATTTCAACGATGCGCAGCGGCAGGCGACGCGCGATGCGGGCCGGATCGCCGGCCTGGAGGTGCTCCGGATCATCAACGAACCGACCGCGGCCGCTCTGGCGTACGGTCTGACCAAGGAGGCAGCGGGGCTGGTCGCGGTGTACGATCTGGGCGGTGGGACCTTCGACATCTCGGTCCTGGAGGTGGGGCAGGGGGTGTTCCAGGTGAAGGCCACGCACGGGGATACCTTCCTGGGCGGAGAGGATGTCGACCTGCGTATCGCGGAGATGCTGATCGACGAGTTCCGCGAGCGCGAGACGGTGGACATGCGAGAGGATTTCGTGGCATTCCAGCGGATCAAGGATGCTGCCGAGAAAGCGAAGATCGACCTGTCGATCGGAGAGGAGACCGAGATCAACCTCCCGTTCATCTTTGCTGACGACAAGGGCCCGCGTCACATCCGGCGGCTACTGACGCGCAGCGAGCTCGAGAAGCTCGTCGAGGACCTGATCGACAAGACGATATGGCATTGCGAGAAGGTGCTTTCCGACGCAGGGCTGAAGATCGAGGACGTGGGAGAGGTGCTCCTGGTAGGCGGCATGACGAAGATGCCGTTGGTCCGGGCCAAGGTTGCCAAGTTCTTCGGCAGGACGCCGAACCGAGGGGTGAACCCGGACGAGGCGGTGGCGGTCGGTGCGGCCATCCAGGCGGGGATTCTGAGCGGCGAGGTGGAGGACGTTCTGCTGCTGGACGTGATTCCGCTGTCGCTGGGAATCGAGACCAAGGGGGGCGTATTCACCCGACTGATCGAGCGGAACCGGACGATTCCGACATCGTGCACCGAGGTGTTCACGACTGCGGAGGACTACCAGTCCGTGGTGAACATCCACGTGCTGCAAGGCGAGCGTCCCATGGCCCGCGACAACAAGTCGCTGGCGAGGTTCGAGCTGGTCGGCATTCCGCCGGCACGGCGGGGGATTCCGAAGATCGAGGTGACGTTCGAGGTGGACGTCAACGGCATTCTGTCCGTGCGTGCCAAGGACATGGCGACGGGCAACGAGCAGTCGATCCGGGTCCGGGCGTCGTCGGGTCTTTCCGAGAACGAGATCAAGCGGATCATCTCGGAGGCCGATGAGCTTCGCAGCAAGGATCAGCACAAGAAGGATCTGGCGGAGCTGAAGAACAAGGTCGAAGGGCTCCTCTACACCACGGAGCGGTCGATGGCCGAGTTCCACACGTACCTGACGCAGGAAGAGCGGGAGCAGATCGAAGCGGACATGGAGAAGGTGAGGCAGGCGCTGGAAGGGGATGACGAGGACAAGCTGAAGGAAGCCATGCTGGGCCTCGAGAAGTCCTCCTACCGAATCGCCGAGGTCATGTACCGGGACCTGGCGTAGAACCCGAATCACCCTCTGGATGCCACAGTCTGGGCGTAGAGCTCGAGGTATCGGTCAGCGGCTCCGTCCCAGGAGAAGCGTGCCCGCATCGCCTCCACCTGCATCGCCTTCCAGTCCGCTGGCCTGGTGCGCCAGAGCGCGAGGGCCTGGTCCAGCGCGGCGAGGAAGGCGGAGGCGGACTCGGCCCTGGTTCCGGTGCGGAACAGGAACCCGGTGCGGTCGGGAGTCACGGTGTCGAGGAGACCTCCGACAGCGGAAGCCACCGGGAGCGCCCCGAACCTCATGGAAATGAGTTGACTGAGACCGCACGGCTCGAAGTCCGAGGGCATGACAAACAGGTCTGCGGCGGCGTACAGTCGAGCGGCCAGGGCGGAATCGAATCTCGGCAGGAGTCCGAGGCCCGGCCGGGAGTGGTCGTCAAAGGCCCGAGCGATGGGGGAAAGCAGCTCGCCGGCTCCGAGGAGGAGGAAGGAGATGTCCCTGCGCGCGAGCTCGGCAAGGACCGTGGGGCCGGGGGCATCGGCCGACGAGACGGGTTCGAGCAGCAGACTCACCTTCTGGCGAGCCAGCCGTCCTACGGACACGGCCAGCGGCCGGGCAAGGAACTGATCGAGGGGCGGCAGCGGGATGCCCGGCTCGGCAATCGAGAGAGAGTGCCAGAGAGCGGCCTTGTGCTGTCTGCGGGCGGTCTGCCAGGCGGGCAGGTCGGGTCCGAAAGGCGGGTCGAGTGCCAGGGGGTCGTGAGCGTCGTAGTCGAGACCGTTGAGGATCCCGGACAGATACCCGGCAGCCGAGAGGGTCGCAAGGTCGGATTCGAGCCCACGACCGCCCGAGAAGCTCCTGGCCGGGTCATCGGACCGGGTGATTTCGCGAGCGTAGGTGGGGCTCACGGTGTTGACTCGGTCGGACAGGCGGATGGCGGCCCGCAGGGGGTTGTAGCAGTGGGGGTAGCGGGGGTCGTACAGGACCTTGGCCGCGGGGTGGGCGAGCATTGCCGGCCCGACGTCTGGATACCACGAGAGGAACGAGGGGTAGGAGTCGTGGGCATCGCCGTGGATGGGGCGGATTCCCTGGTAGTCGAGGTTGTGGATCGTGAGCAGGATGCCGGAGCGTGCGAGCTTCAGGCTGGTACCGGAGAGGCGCGCCAGGGCGACGAGCGGGCCGGTGTGCCAGTCATGGCAGTGAAGGACATCGATGCCATCGAACAGGGGCACGGACTCGCAGGCGACCGACAGGGCACGGCAGAAGAAGGCGAACCGCTGCGCATCGTCTTCGAACGGGCCGCGGCCGCGCTGTGAGCTGTCGACGTAGACGGAGTCGAAGCGGGAGAAGAACTCGTCGTTGCGGAGGACGAACGGGCCGGCCTGGGTCCTGTGGAGCGCGGCCTGGAAGACCCTGCCCGCGAACGGAACGTTGAGTACGGCCAGCGGTGGCGAGTCGACAGGAATGGCCGGATAGCCGGGCAGGACGACAAGCACATCGAGCCCTTTGCGCACCAGGGTGGCGGAGAGGTCGGCTGCGACGTCGGCGAGCCCTCCCACCTTGGCAAGGCCTCGGTACTCGGCAGCGACAAGGAGCACCTTGCGGAGGCGGCTCGAAGGAGCGAACCGGGAAGCATCGCCATGCGGGGTCATGGGGCACCCTCCATGAGGAGAAATGCGTGCATCATTCGTTCTTCACGGGCCGGAACGGATGCAGGAAGGCCGCGAAGCTGGCGGGATTGCGCGTCTGAACGTAGACGGTGCCGGTCCCGGCGAAGCGGGCCACAAGTCCTTCGCCGCTGAACAGGAGCCCCTTGAGCCCCCCCACCTTGCTGATGGAGTAGTTGAGCGTCTCTTCGAAGCCGACGATGTGGCCGGTATCGACCACGAACTGACCGGCAACGGCCTGAGTTGCCATGGCCCCGAAGCTGTTGAACCAGATGCGACCGGGGCCGGTTGCCTTGAGCAGGAAGAGGCCGGCCCCGGAGAAGAAGCCCTTGGCGCCGCCCCACTTGGTGTCGAGGGTGACGTCGGGGGTGCTGGCCAGGTAGGCCGACGACTGGAGCATGAGGGAGCGGCCCGCCGGCAGCTCGATCTCACGGATGTCGCCGGGGGCGCCGGGGGCAAGCAGGACGCGACCCGGTGCGGACTCGGCCTCGAAAGTGGACTGGAAGAAGCTCTCCCCCCCAAGCATCTTCCGGGCGAGCCCCTTGAGGATGCCCCCTCGCGATTGGGATGTGAGCTTCAAGTGGGAATCCATCCCCACCATGGCACCGCTCTCGGCAACGACCTTCTCGCCGGGCTCCAGAGTGACTTCCAGCAGGGCGTATTCGGGATTCAGCTCGATCCTGGACTGCATGGGCTCCTCCTATTCCGTTCCTAGCGCGGGGGAAGCATGGGGCCGACGATTCCGCCGAACTCCCCCGGGTTGCGGGACTGGATCCACAGCTTGCCTCTGCCGGTGAAGTGGCAGACGAGGCCCTCTCCCGAGAAGAAGGTGGAGAACCAGCTTCCGACCCTGCGGATCTTGAAATCCAGGGTGGGTTCGAAGGCGACGAGATGTCCCGTGTCGATGATGAACGGCTCCGTCACATCGACCTCGAGGATCGCGCCGAACGCGGAGAGGAGGAGCGGTCCCTTCCCGACGGCCTTGAGCATGAAGAAGCCGCGACCGCCGAAGAAGTTCTTGAACCCTCCGAGCTTGGTCTGGATGTCGATGGACGGCTCGGAGCCCACGTAGCAGGTGGACTGGACGAGCAGCTCCCCGTTGAGGTCGTGCAGGACCAGGTCCCCCACGTTGGCCGGTGCCAGCATGACGTGGCCCGGAACCGTGCGGGCATGGAACGTGTTCAGAAAGAAGGACTCGCCGGTGAGGAGCTTGCGGGCAAGCCCCTTGAGCACGCCCCCCTTCTGGGTGCGTGAGCTGGTCTCCATCTCCAGCTCGGCGGACATGCCGACCATGGCGCCGCTTTCGGCCCGGAAGGATTCCCCCGGGTTGAGGTTGACTGTGGCCATGGAGTAGGCCGGGCGGTATTCGAGCTTGATTTCCATCGGCGTCACCTCCTACCTGGGCAGTGCCGGAGTGATCCAGGAGACGAGCGTGGAGAGGTTGCGGCTCTGGAGCCAGAGCCGTCCCCTGCCCGAGAACTCGAACACGAGCCCTTCCCCGGACTTGAACGCAGTCAGCATCCCCTTCCCCGCCATGCGGAGGCGGTAGTTGAGGGAGGAGTCGAAGCAGACCATGTGGCCGGTATCGCAGATGAAGGCGCCGTCGACCTGGATCTCCTTCACCCCCCCATAGGAGTTGACCCAGAGCATGCCGTCACCCGAGGCCTCGAGCAGAAACGCACCTTCCCGTCCGAGGATGGACTTGAGCCCTCCCCATCGGGTCTTGAGCACGATTCCCGGGGTGCTGGCGACGAACGACCCCGGCTGGATGATGAGGCACATTCCTGCACTCAGCGGCACGGCCACCATGTCACCGACCATGCCCGGAGCGACCCAGACAGCGCCCGGCCCCCCGGTAGGCACGTACGTGTTGAAGAACATCGACTCGCCCCCCAGGAACTTGCGCACCAGGGCAATCAGGAAGTTGAAGAACTTCCCGAAGAATCCCTGCCGGGTGCCTCCGATGGAGGTCTTGATGGTCATGTTGGGGGACATCCCCACCATGGAGCCGGCTTCCACGATGATCGACTCCCCCGGTTCCAGGTGGAACTTTGCCATAGCGAAGGACGGCTTGAACAGCAGCTCGTGTTGCATGCGACCCTCCGGGTTTCAACGATTCCTCAACCCAGTAGAACCGATCCCGGCTCCTGAGTCAAAAAGAAACAGGAGGCAGGTGAGCGGAGCCCGTTGCCTTGGGGGGCCTGGGAGACTAGAATCACGGGCAGCAACGGGGGTGGGTATGCGGAGCCTGAGCTGGATCGCAGCGTTCGTGATCGTCGGGGTGTGTGTGAGCGGGGCGGCCCGCGGGGAATGGGTCGATCTTTCGGGGAGTCGGGCGGGCGGAGGGAGCGTCGGGCCGGGTTCGGGGGCACGGATCCAGGTGGAGCAGGCCGCGGATGGCGGACGGCTGGTCGTGCGGGTACGCCTGGACGGTTTCCGGCGGGAGGGGACGGAGGGGTCTCGGTTCGAGCGGATCGAGATGGGGGCTGCCACCTTGCGGGAAGGGGGGCGGCCGGCGTTGCCGGTGGTCGCTGTGCCGTTGCTGGTGGACGGTGAAGCGGAGGTCGTTGCGGTCCGGGGGGAGTGGACTGCGTTCGACGGCATCGTGCCTGAGCCGTTCTCTTTGCGGCCGAAGCGGTGCGGGGGGGGGAAGTGGCGCGTGTCGTGCGACGAGGAGCTGTATGCGGGCGACGAGCCGTTTCCATCGCAGATGGTGGTGGCGGTGCAGCGGGGGGCGATGCGGGGGAACGGGGTGCTGTTGTTGGAGGTGAGGCCGTTTCGCTACCTTCCGTCGAAGAGACGGCTCGAGGTGGCGAAGGTGCTGGAGGTGGAGGTGGCGGGCCGACTGGCAGGGCGGACCCCGGAGCGCATGGGGTCCGGGGAATTTGCTCGGATGGCGAAGTCGGGGTTTTACTCGGCGCTTGGGGGGGACAAGAGCGAAGTGGAGGGGCGTGACGGCGACGGTCCAGAGGTGATGCTGGCCATCGTGCATGACTCGCTGCTGTCGGCAATGCCGGATTTCGTTGCATGGAAGCGGCAGCGGGGGATCGAGGTGACGGTGCAGCCGTTGTCGGCCGTGGGGGCGAGCTACCAGGGAGTGCAGAAGGCGATAGCGGATGCGTATGCGGGGTGGGAGCGGGCGCCGACCTGGGTGTTGCTGGTCGGCGACGGAGAGGGGGCCGGCAAGGTACCGTTCGTTCCGAGCCCGTACGGATGCGCATCGGACTTCCTGTACTCGACCCTGGACGGGAACGACCTGTATTCGGATGTGCTGGTGGGGCGGGTCTCGGCCCC
>VGRX01000137.1 GCA_016875215.1 Deltaproteobacteria bacterium | reverse complement strand
CAAGACCGGCGTGAACGCGACGCACAGGAGCGCCAGGAAGCCCAGCATCACCGCACAGACAGGCGCCCTGCGGCCGTTGAAGAACCGGTCGGAAGCCCAGCCGGACGAGATGGCCCCCAGCGACCCGATCAGCGGAAACGCAATCGACAGGAAAGCGCTTCCCTTGATCGTCACGCCGTGGAAGTCGTTGAAGTACTGGATCCCCCAGTTCATGAACGCGTATCGGACCGCGTTGAAACAGAAGTACGACATCGCCAGGATCCACAGCACCCTGCTCGACAGCGTCACCTTCACGATGCGCAGGATCGTCCAGTCGCCGTCCGCCGCCAGCGCACCCGCCGGAGCTGGTCTCGACGGCCCGCCCGACGGATTCCCCGCGGACGGAGCCGGTGCGTCGTCGTCCCTGAGGTGTCCCAGGCCGGCGTCCTCGGGTTGGTTGCGGATTCCGAGGAGCACGAGGACGGCCACGGGAACGAGAGCCAGCCCCGGGACCCAGAAGGCCGCCCGCCAGTGGAACTCGGACGTCAGGTAGCCGGCCAGCAGCCATGCCAGCACGTTGCCCCCCTGGTAGCAGGTCGAAATCAACCCCATCATCGTGCCCCGGCGCCCCACCCGGAACCAGTTCGACATGGTCTGCACGACCATGGGCCACCCGATGGCCTGGCAGTACCCGTTGATTGCCCACAGGACAAGCATCGCCGGATAGGACGACGTCCACGCGAACAGCAGGTTCGCCACGGAAATCACTGCCAGCCCGATCGCCATCATCCGGCGAGCGCCGTAGCGACTGCCGAGCTGACCATTGACGAACTGCCCCACCGCATAGAACACCGAGTAGACCGAGGGGATCAGCCCGACGTCCGCCTTGGACCAGGTCGGGAACTCCCTCAGGATCTCCGGCTGCGCTGCCGCGAAGTTCATCCGGCACAGGTAGTAGGACGCATAGCTCACCCAGAGCACTGCGAAGATGCGGCGTTGCCAGGAGACCACCGTGGTCTCGGGGACGGGTTGGTTCATGAGTGCTCCTGGTAGCAGATGCAGAAGGCAGCGGCCTGCGCTCGGTCACCCCCGTCGAGGCCAGGCAGAACCCGCCGGCAGCCGGTCCCGCCGGATCCCATCGAGAGCTCACGCATCAGGCTTCCCTTTCCGTCTCGAAACAGCCTTGCACACAAGCACATACAGCGCGTTCGACAGCCGGTTGAAGCCGTGCAGCAGCGTATCCCGGTTCGCTGCCGAGAGATGATCCGACCCCTCGAACGTCTCCAGTGCGGACAACTCCACGTCACGGCACGCGGCCCGCAACAGGTTCAGCCGGGAGAGCGCCGGTCCCATCGACGCATCGGGCAGCACCCACCCCACGCTCAGGAACTGCGTGGTGTGGTGGGAGATCCGATGCAGCTCCTCGGCCGTGAACCCCGCAATGGTCAGCTCCGGAACCGGCTTCCCGGTCACCTCTGCGGCCATCAGACCGCGCAGGTAGACCAGCACGTCGTCCAGGTCAGCGGCCAGGTCGGCCCAGCCCGCAGTCCGGGCCTCCACCGTGGCATCGATCACCTGCGCCTGGAGCAGATCGAGCTTGCCCCGGAAACGAATCACCGGGTGGCTCTTGTGCACGAGGGACCGGTTGTCGAACAGGTGGGTATGGGAATCAGGCTTGGCCGCCAGCTCGAATCCGCTCTCGTGGATACGATAGGGCAGGGTGGGGGCCGGCGGAGCGGCCTTGCCGAACGTCCGGGCCAGCTCCTCGACCTTGGGGTCAGGCGTGAGCCGGTGCGGGTGCGCCGCCAGATCCAGAACCGCGTCCTGGAACGCCCTTGCCGCAGCCTCCACCTCGCTGAGGTCCCCGACCAGGAGGCCGCCGGAGAAGTTCGTCTCCGAGGGGGGCGGATAGAAGACCTTCATTTCCACCTCGGCCGCCTTGAGCGCGGCGTCGAGCCCCAGGATCGCCTCGATGGGCGGCGCAATCAGGTAGGCCATCGGCGTTCCCGGCGCCACCCCCGCCTGCGCCGAGAGATAGTTCCCCAGGCTCGAAATCACGTGCGGGAAGAACGCCAGCCTGTTGCGCTCGTCCGCTGAGTAGAACCATGCTTTGCGCTCGAGGTACTCCAGCGTCCCCCGCACCGCAGTGACCACCGATTCCTCTTCCGCGGCAGCGAAGATGCCGATGATCTCCCCCGAGAACGGGCCCGAAGCGTGGTTCGCCCCGGCGTAGAAGCTCTTGGCGTAGACCACGTCGGCAGGGGCCCACTTCGTCCCCTCGTCGAGCGACGCGTACAGTGCATCGTCGCTGGTGCACGTGATCATCCCGATGGCTCGGTGGTGCGGCTCGAGCTTCAACCGGGCGTGAAGCTGCGGATCCACGTTGGGGATGATCCGGACTGCCAGCACCTGCGGTTTGATCGGCTCGAGGATCATCTTTTCTCCGCTCCGCCATGCCGGGCCGCTGCGGACTGCTGTGCCGAGTCGACGGCGACCACCGACCATCGACCATCGACCATGCGACCGCTCACGGGCGCTCGTCTTCCCCGGATCATTTCACTTCAACCCCGGTCTTGCGGTCCCTGAGCGCCTTGAGACAGGTCTGGACGATGAGTTGTGCTCCTTCTCCGTCCGGAGGCAGGCCCCCCTTGTGGATGTTCGACACCACGACCCGCATCGCCTCGTTGAATCGGGCCACCTTCATGTAGGTGATGTACGCTCCCATGGATTCCGCCGTCTTGAGCCCGGGCCGCTCACCCACGAGCATGCACAGCACGTCGGCATCGGTGAGCCGGGCCACCTGGTCGCCGCAGGCAACGCGGCCGTTGCTGACGGCAAACGTGGTGCCCAGCCGGATTCCGTTGCGTTTCAGCTCTTGCTCGACGATGGGGAGGAGGACGGGCAGGTTCACGTTGATGGCCGTGGCGGAAAGCCCGTCGCCCACCACGATCTGGACCTGAGGCGACTTGGAGCCGCGTTGCTGGACGACGGCCACCGAGTCGTCGCAGAGCCGCCTCCCCAGGTCCGGGCGCACCAGGTACTCCCGTTTGTCCGTTGCGGCGGACTTGATGGGCACGAGGCCGAGCTTCGACATCATGTCCGCTGCCAGGTTGTCCTGGACAGCGTCCCGGGCCGCCGCGTGGTCGGTAAGGAAGTCGAGCAGCGTGTCCGTCCGGTACCGCGTCCCAGCCCTGCCGACCGCGAGTCGGGCGGGCGTCCGGCTGAGGTAGTGCGTGCGATCCCCCGCCGCCTGCCAGGCTCCGAACCAGGGCGATGGAGGAACCTCGGCTCCCATCCAGGCGGCCACCCGCTTGGCCAGTGCAATGTCCTCGGGCGAGGCTGCATGCTCCGTTCGCCGGACCGGTGCCGGTGCTCCCTGGCCGGCGCGCCCGGACTTCCCGGGCTTGTCCGCCTGCTGCGCCGACGCACCGCCGGACGGGGCCGGGAGCGTCGGGGATGTTGCCCCTCCCGCTTTCCCTCCACCGATTTCCTTGACGACGACCTGCCGGATGAGGTCCGCCAGCTCCTTGTCGTTCATCGCAGGAACACCCCCATGTCACCGGCAAGCCCGGTCAGCTTCCCATTCAAAATCAGCCCCATCCGCTCCATCCACCGCTCGAACTCGGGCGTGGGCCTCAACCCCAGCAGCTCACGGATCGTTGCGTTGTCGTGGAAGCTGGTGGACTGGTAGTTGAGCATCACGTCATCCCCCATGGGCAATCCCATGAAGAAGTTGACGCCGGCCGTGGCCAGCAGCACAGCCAGGTTCTCGAGGTCGTACTGGTCCGCGTCTATATGGTTCGTGTAGCACACGTCGCACCCCATGGGCAATCCGTGCAGCTTGCCCATGAAGTGGTCCTCGAGCCCCGCTCGCGCCACCTGCTTGCCGTTGAACAGATACTCCGGCCCGATGAAGCCCACGACCGTGTTGACCATGTACGGCCGGAAGTGTCGCGCCAGACCGTAGCAGCGAGCCTCCATCACCACCTGGTCAAAGCCGTTGTGACCGTTCGAAGACAGCTCCGAGCCCTGTCCCGTCTCGAAGTACATGTAGTTCGGCCCGCCGGAGGTGGCGAGCTCCCTCACCATGGCGTTGGCCTCCTCCAGCATTGCGTTCGATATGCCGAATGCGCGGCACGACTTCTCGGAACCCGCCAGGCTCTGGAACATGATGTCCATGGGGCAGCCGCGTCGCAGCGCTTCCATCTGGGTGGTGACGTGGGCCAGGCAGCAGTGCTGCGTCGGGATGTTCCAGGTGCGGGTGAACTCGTGGAGCAGATTCAGGATGGCAACCGTCGCCTCGACCGTGTCGGTCACCGGGTTGACGCCGATGATCGCGTCCCCCGAGCCCCACGACAGCCCTTCCATCGCCGAGGCCAGGATGCCCGCAGGGTCGTCGGTCGTGTGGTTCGGCTGGAGCCGCACGGAGAACCGTCCTCGCAGGCCCAGCGTGGCATTGGAATGCGTCACCACACGGATCTTCGCCGCCGCCCGGATGAGATCCAGGTTGGTCATGAGCTTGGCCACCGCGGCGATGCACTCGCTCGTGAGCCCGCGGCCCAGCTTGAGCAGGCTCTCGCCATTCACCTCGGACGAGAGGATGTGCTCGCGAAGCTCCGCAACGGTCCAGCCTGCCACCTGGCCGAACACCGCGGCATCAGCGTCATCCAGAATCAGGCGCGTGACCTCGTCCTCGTCGTACGGAACCGCTGGGTTCTCTCGGAGATACCAGAGCGGAATGCCGGCAAGCACACGGCGGGCAGCGACCCGCTCCGTGTCGTTCTCCGCAGCGACTCCGGCCAGCATGTCCCCCGACTTCAGCTCGTTGGCCTTGCCCAGGACCGTCTTCAGGTCGGGAAAAGTGAAATGTCTGCCTCGTACCGTCGCACTCAGATTCATGCGGGCAGACTAGCCGAACGGGCCGGCGCCGTCAATCGGTTGCTTCGCACCCGCGGGCAGGGTATATTCTCTCCAGTTTCGACGGAGGTCTTACATGAGACGACCGGGCGTGGCGATTCCAGTCCTCGTTGCTCTGCTCCTCGCCGGCACCACTTCAGCGGCCGAGGAATTGAAGATCTACAAGAACGATCAGTTCCCGGGGGACATCAACCAGGCCGCACAACAGATCTCGGGCATTCCGCTGGCCACTCAGCCCGGGTTCGTAAAAGGGGAGGCATTCGGGGCCGTGTTTCATCCCGACCCCTCGGACTACCCGGTGAAGATCCAGGGCGTGGACCTGTTCATGGCCAAGCCGCCCAACGGTGGCAAGGGAGAGGCCGACGCGTACATCGAGATCTACTTCCACAATGGCAGCTCGGCCGACCCGGGCAAAGCGACCCCTGACTTCTCACTCAGCACGTACGACGTGTTCAATCCCATGACCATGGACTTCGGCATGCCGATCCAGGGCAACACTGCGATGCAGTTCCAGTTCGACTGGGGTGATTCGGAGGGGCACCCCCCGATCCTGACTGAAGGGTCGTTTACGGTCATGATCCGCTTCATGCAGCAGTCCGAGAGTCTGACTTCCGAGTGGGGCAGCTTCCAGTGCCAGCAGATGGCGGACCTCGGGATGTGCGGCTGCCAGCAGGTGGGAACGCTCAACGACCAGGCGACCACGAAGAACGCCAACGTCATGCACATCATCTATCCGCCCGGGAACTGCAACGGTGCTCCCAACAAGTGGCTCTTCGCCGAGTCGGTCGGTGTGACCGGTGACTTCATCGTCCGGGCGCCGTCCCTGGTCACGGGGGGCGGCTGCACCCCGGACTGCACGGGCAAGAAATGCGGAAGCGACGGATGCGGCGGGACGTGCGGGCAGTGCGGCCCGGAAGAGCAATGCGTCGGGGGCGAGTGCAAGCCCGGCGACTGCAACCCGCAGTGCGTCGGCAAGGAGTGCGGCGACGACGGGTGCGGCGGCGTCTGCGGTACGTGCGCGGAGAACGAGGCTTGTGTGCAGGGCCAGTGCGAGGGGGGCGTCTGCCAGCCCAAGTGCGACGGCAAGGAGTGCGGCGACGATTCGTGCGGCGGCGTCTGCGGCCTGTGCGCCCAGGGGGAAACGTGCGTCGCCGGTGCCTGCCAGGCCGGCGTCTGTCAGCCTCAGTGCACGGGCAAGGAGTGCGGTGACGATTCGTGCGGCGGCGTCTGCGGCGCCTGTGCGGAAGGGAAGGTCTGCGAGGCCGGTCTGTGCAAGGACTCGGGAACGGATGGCAAGGAGCTCACCATCACCGGGATCTCGCCCGATTTCGGCTACAACGACGAGGATACCTCGGTCTCCATCGTCGGCACCGGGTTCAAGGCCGGCGCGACCGTCAAGCTGGGCGGCACCGATTTGAACGCGGTCCAGGTCATCAGCGAGGGGCTGATATCGGCCAAGGTGCCGGAAGGAATGGAACCCGACACCTACATGCTCATCGTGGCCAATTCGGACGGGAAGACCGCAAGCCTGCTCAACGCGTTCACCGTGAAGGAGCAGGAGGTCATCGAGCCCGGTGCGGCCGACAGCGGCTGCAACGCCGGCGGCGGAACGGCCGGTTCCCTGGCGCTGCTCCTGGCCGCGCTGGCGGCACTGACAGTCCGCAGGAGGCACGCATGAGGCACGCCGCGCTCCTCTCCGTTCTTCTCGTCGGGGGGGGCTGGCTCTTCCCCCCTCCCGCAGGAGCCTTCGAGACCAACGGCAAGCACTGGCCCCAGATGCCCGTCCCTTACTACATCAACCCAGAGGCGTGCCCCGTCCTCTCCAACGGCGACCACATCGAGGATCTCGTGGCCAAGGCGACGGAAGCCTGGAGCTCCGTCCCGTGTGCCGACGTGTCGTTCCAGTTCCTCGGCTCGACGACCGCCATGTGGGCCCCAGACGGCCAGAACACGATCTACTGCGTGGACGGCAAGAACCAGGAGTGGGCCTTTGGCGAGGGGGCCGCTGGGGCAACCCTCTGGATTCCCACCGGGGAAGGCGAGCCCATGGAGGTCGACCTGGCGCTCAACGCGTTCGACCTGAACTGGATCCCGGGGGGCGGCGACCCCGTGACCGGCAAGGACATCGACCCGGCCGCAATGATCACGCACGAGCTCGGCCACTGGCTCGGGATGTCGCATACTCCCGAGCCCTTTGCCACCATGTACTATGCGAGCCTGCCGTTCGGAATTCAGCTCACGCTCAACGGCGATGACAAGGCCGGGATCTGCACCCTCTATCCCAGCGGCGAGACCGAGTGCACGACCGATGCCGACTGCCCCGACAAGTTCGAATGCGTCGAGATCGCCGGGATCCCGGTCTGCAACGAGACGCACGCCGGTCCGGGCGAGCCCTGCAACAACAAGATGATCGATTGCGACGGGATGTGCTGGGTCTCGTTCTACGAGTGCTCCCAGCTCTGCCTGTTCACGACGCTCGACTACTCCGAGGGGTACTGCGCACCCCTGTGCGAAACCTCGGACTGCCCTCCCGGCTTCAAGTGCACCCACGTGCAGCAGGACTCCGTGGACACGTACGTCTGCTTCCTCGACGACTCACACCCCGAGCCGGAACCCGAGGCGGCGGAGGCCGTCGAGACCGCGGACGCGGCCGAAACCGTCGAGATCGTCGAAGCCGTCGAAGCCGCCTTCGACCTGGTCGAGCAGGCTGAGCCTCCCATGCCGGAACCTGTCACGGAGGTCGTCGCAGACCTGGGCTCGCCGGAGGAGACCGTTCCCACAGCGGACCCGGCGGCGGACGTGTCCGGCGTCGACGGCAAGAAGAAGGGAGGAGGCGGGTGCAGCATGTCCGCACCGAGACCCTTCGCCCCCCTGCTCCTGGTGGTTCTGCTGGTGGCACTGGCTGCCGTGCGCCGGCGGGGGAGAACGGGGGCGCGATAGAACGGACACTGCACGCAAGGAGGCGAGTTGGCAACATGAACACCCGTCTCATCGCATCCGCCATGGGTCAGAAGCCCCCCCGCTTTCCTCCCCGCACCTATGCCTCCCATTCGTCCTATTCGTCCTATTTGTCCTATTCGTCCTACCTCCCCTCCCTCATCCTCGCCCTCACCCTTCTTTCGTGCTCGGGCGGCGGGGGTGCGACCTGCGGCAAGGCGGATCTTTCTGCCACGGGGACCCTCGTGACCCCCTTCGGCCCGGTCGAGTTCGATTCAGCGACCGCTGACCTGGTGCATCGGCGTGACGTCGACGAATGGGAGGACGGGATCATCGCCGTGGTGAGCCTGCGGCTGACCGCAAAAGGGGGGTGCCGCCTCGATGTCGATGCCGAGGGGTGCCTCGACGACTCGAACCGCATGGTGATCCGGTCGGTCCGGTGGGAGGCCGATTCCGCCTGCCCCGGCCTCAGCCAGGACAAGGAGGGAACCTATGTCAGTCAGCCCGGTGAGGCGGCGGGTACCATCGCCCTGTCCGCAAGCCGGGTTCCGCAGGCCGATGCAGAGGTCGGGTGCTTCGAGGGTACCGTCGAGCTGAACCTCGCTGGAAAGCCGATGCTCTCCGGGGTCGGCGAGGCAGGTCTGACATCGGACGTCCTGGTCGTGTCCGGCCGGTTCCTGTCCAAAGGGGACCGCTACGCCAAGATCGACTGCGGCGCGGTCATCCAGGACGACTCGACGTCGTCTCCCGACGCACGCTCGGGCGACGTTGCGGAGGTCGTGCCCGACGTTCCGGCCGGCCCGCCGGTGCAAGTCGACCTCACCATTGCCTGCCCGAAATGCGCGAGCGACGCCGCAGTCCGGCTCCAGGCCTCGCCGGGGTGGGAGCTCGGCCAGCCCCAGATGCTCAAGGTCTTCCAGCCTCCGGTGGTATTCCCCATCCAGGTCGTGCTCAAGGAGATGGTGGACAACCAGGGCAAGGTGGTGAAATTCCCCGAGGGACCCGCTACTTTCCGGTGCTTCCAGGACACCTTGTGGGGCGGCAGCATGGCCCCCGAGAAGGGGGAGCCGGTTTCGCCGCTGGTTACGGTTCCGGACCTCGCTGCCGGCCAGATCTCGAAGGTCGAGCTGCTCATGGACCCCGACGTCGAGCCCCCGGTGGAGTGCACACCCGGGCAGACCGTCTGCCTCTCGTTCAAGGCGTTCCAGGAGTGCGTCGAGACCGGAGACGACTGGACCACGACCAACTGTGACGAAGGGACCGCCTGCGCCGAGTCGAGTGCGAAGTGCGAGCCCGTCGTGTGCAGCCCGTCTGCCGAGACCTGCATCGATTCGTCGCACCACGCCCAGTGCCTGCCCAGCGGGACCGGCTGGGGAGAGTCCGTCGAGTGCAGCCCGGGCTACTTCTGCATCAACGGCTCCTGCATGAAGGAGGAGTGCCTGGCGGAGGTCGTGTTCGTCGTCGACACCTCCTCGAGCATGTTCCTCCACTGGGAAACCGTGGCGGCCAGCATCCAGAAGTTCGTGGCCATGAGCCCCATGGCATCGTTCGGCATGCTCCAGTTCCCGAAGTACGGCGGCAACGGCTGCCTGGCGCCGGGGGGCACGGCCATCCCGCTCGAATCCTCGCCGGCCGCAGCGTTCGCGGACTGGTTTGCCAAGAACAACCCGTTCGGGCTCACGCCGCTCGTTGCCACCATGCAGGCGCTCCCAGCCCTGCTCCCGGGCCTGTTCACCTCCGGCAAGGGCACGGTGATCCTCCTCTCCGACGGAGCCGATACCTGCGCCTATCCGCTCATGACCGACCTCGACCAGCGGGAGGCCCTGATCGTCGCGGACCTGGAGAAGGCCACCCAGGCGCTTTGGAACGACAAGGGCATAAAGACCTACGTCGTTGCCTACAACTACGAGGGCAACCCCGAGCAACTCGTCACCATTGCCAAGAACGGCGGCACCGGGAAGACCACCTACACCGCGGCGGGAAACGAGCAGGAGCTGATGTCCGCACTCGTCTCAATCGCACAGGACCTCAAGCTCTGCTTCGAGTAGATCCTAGTAGAACCCCACAGGATCCTTGTTGCAGGCGCGGGCGCAGACCTCGCCCTGGCTCGCACCGTTCTCGTCCACGAGCTGGACGCACTGGTAGCCCTGCGGGCACTTGTTGTTGGGATCGCTGTAGCACTTCGGGAAGCAGAACTTGCCCAGACTCTGCCCGTTCTCGTCCTGGAGCTCGGCGCACTTGGACGGCTCCGGTCCGCACTCCTCGTCCTTCTGGCACCCCGCCTTGCAGAAAGGCTCGGGCGGAACGACGCATTCCCCCGTCTCGAGGGTGCACACCTGGCCGAAGTTGCACCAGTAGTTGGCGTTGCACCCCTTCTGCTCGCACTTGCCGTCGATGCACTCCTTGCCGCCGGACTTGCAGTCGATGTCGTTGAGGCACCCCGGCGAGCACATGTGCGTGTCGGGGTTGCAGTAGGTCTCCGGAGCCGGGCAGTCGAAGTAGTCGACGCAGCCTCCCGGAATCATGCAGCGCCCGTCCTTGCATTCCTGCCCCTCCGGGCAGGGGTTGTTCACCGCGTCGCAGGCCGGCTGGCAGCGGAATGAAGAGCAGACGGTTCCATTGGGGCACTCCGTGTCCATGGTGCACCCCTTGACGCAGGCCTTGTCCTGGTTGCAGATGAAGGAGAACTCGCAGTCGGTATCTTTCTCGCACTCGCCCAGCGACTGGCAGGTCGTGCTGCTGGCGGGGATGCACTGCGAGTACTCCATGCCGAACGCGGAGAGGTCCTCGCACACAAAGCCGGCCGGGCAGCCCGCGTTGCTGAGGCAGGCCCTGCCGCAGAAGCTCCCGCCGCTGACGAAGTCCAGGCAGTGGCTCCCCTCGATCTCGCACTGGGTACCGGTAGGCATGCACTGGCCGGTGATCGGGTTGCAGGTGTTCTCGCTCTTGCACGGGGAGCACAGGGTCCCCTGGGGGAAGCACCACCCCACGCACGGGTCGCAGTATTTGCCGCCGCCGCAGTTCTTGTCCTCCTCACAGGCCTTGGTTCCCGCTTCCACGCACCTCCCCATGCAGTCGCAGATCTTGTTCGTCCCGAGGCATTCCTCGTCCGTGGTACACTCCGGTTTCGGAATCTGCGGGGACGCATCGGAGCCGCCGTCATCGCCCGCGGGGGCATCGGTTTCGCTAGTCGTCCCATCAGGAAGCGACACGCCGTCGGGCGTGCTCTTTTCACCAGTCGTGCCGCACGAAGCGACAAGAGCCCCGAGAAGCAGCGACGTCAGGAACGGTCTCACGGCAACCTCCTCGATCGGTCCCGCATGCGGCCTGGCAGTCGACAGGTCCGTCCGAACGGCTCGGAGACCTCGGCCTCGGCCCGCCCGTCCGGGCCTACGGGAACAGGTCGATTCTATACAGGAACCCTTCGCCGGTCACAAGGTAGAGAGAGCGTCCATGAGCAAGGGGGGGAGACCAGAACCCGCCCGGAGCATCGAATCGTCCCACGATCCGCCCGTCCGAGGCCCGCACCAGGTAGAGCGGTCCGCCCGTCGCCACCGCGAGCAGGGCCGCCGAGGGGTCTTGGGCCGATCCGATCAGCACGGGGGCCAGAACCTGGGACACACCCAGCTTCGTCTTCCACAGGATCCTGCCGGACTCCTGGTCCAGTGCACGCAAGTGATCATCCGCGGACAGGACGAACAGGCGCTCGTTCGCCACGGCCGGAGCCGAGGGCCCCAGCATGGGCACTTCCCACCGAATCGCCCCGGTTGTCGGGTCCAGCAGCAGAAGGCCGCGGCAGTAGCACCCGGCAACCACCCCCCCGGGAACGAGCGTGGGCGAGGTGTCCACGTCGCGGAATACTCGACGCGGAGAGCACAGAG
>VGRX01000136.1 GCA_016875215.1 Deltaproteobacteria bacterium | reverse complement strand
TCGACCTGTCCTCGAGGCCATGCGCTCAGTCGCCACGGAAATCGGACTGTAGGAGCCCATCTGCAACAGGCTCCTGTAGCCTGCGCTTCCAGGAATCGATCTCACCGAGATAGCGGGTCACCATCGCGGCGGCCTGGTCGGCCGTGACGGCACCGAGGGCGCTCAGGACCTCGGCGACCACGGGGGCCGCTGCACGCCCCTGGTCATCGGCTTTGAAATGGACCTGGGTGCGGCGTACCAGGAAGTCCTCCAGAGAGGCCGCATGCTCCTCCAGGACGGAGAAGTGCACGTCGGCCAGGCGGAGCGGAGCCGCGCCGGGTAGCGGCTCGAGGAGAGCGGGGCGGGAGCGGGCCAGGTCGAACAGCCCGGAGGCACGGCTGCCGAGGCGGTGGACCGACGAAGCGACCCACTCATCCGGGAGATCGGCGTTCGAAGCCGCAAGCCGGGCCAGCCCGTCGAGTCCGATCCGCATGCTCGGTTCCGGCGAGGCGGGCGAAACATGGAGAGCCCCCGCGGCCGTCGAACCACCGAGGTGCGACACAGCACTGGTGCTCGGGCTGAGAGACGGGGGGACCGCCCCTCCGGGAAGGGGACGGTCGTGCGTGAGGCAAGAACGGAACCGAAGGCCGTGGCGGCGCTCAAGCACCTTTGCCGCTCGGTCCGTGACCCGTTCGGCCATCCTGCGCCAGGTGGTCAGCTTGCCCCCGGCCACAGCCAGGAACCGATCATCGAAGAGCTCGATCTTCTCCTCACGGGAGACATCGGAAGGGTCTACGGGCGCGTCCGGGGCGACCTCGTCCTCGGGAGCAACCAGCGGGCGGATTCCCGACCAGACGGAGACGATGTCGCCGACTCCGAGCCGCGCCTCAGGGAAGTAGTGGTTGAGCGTGTCGAGAAGATAGGCCGCATCGGCCGCATCTGTGGTGGGCTCGACCTCCGGGTTCGGGTAGTCGGTGTCCGTTGTGCCGACGTAGGTGTGGCTTCCCCAGGGAACGGCGAAAGTGGCCCGCCGATCGGCAACCGTCTTCATGACCAGGGCATCCGCGATGGGCAGACGCTCGTTGCGGAAGACGAGGTGGATCCCCTTGGTGGGACGCAGCCAGCGGACCGCCTGAGGAGCCGCCCGGCGAAGCAGCCCGTCGGTCCAGGGACCGAGAGCGAGCACGGCCATTCGGGCCGTCGCCTGCCACGATTCGCCGGTTGCGGCGTCGAGCGCCCGAGCGGACACGCCGCCCCCGTCGGCAGCCAGGTCCTGCACGGTCTGCCCCGGCAGGATCAGGGCACCGGCCTGGAACGCGTCGAGTGCGACTTCGAGAGTAAGGCGGGCGTCATCGGTGCTGCAGTCGTAGAAGCGGGCACCGCCGCGCAGGCCGGACCGGCGCAGCCCCGGAACCCGGGCTTCGGCCTGCGCCGGTCCCAGAGTGGACCTGGCCCCCGGCGTGCGGAACGCGGAAAGCATGGAGTATGCCAGGGTCCCGGCACTGAGCGCGGTCAGCCCAGGGGTCCCCCCGCTGTAGGCCGGGAAGAGAAAAGGCATCGGCCGTGCGAGGTGCGGTGCGGCCCGCATCATCCGCCACCGCTCGGTGACCGACTCGTGGACGAGCCCGAGCCTGAGCTTCTCGAGGTAGCGGAGGCCTCCGTGAATGAGCCGGGACGACCTGCTCGAAGTCCCCTGTGCGATGTCCCCCCGCTCGAGCAGAAGGACCTTCATGCCGCGCAGAGCTGCGTCGCGGGCGATGCCAGTGCCCGTGATACCGCCGCCCACGACCAGGAGGTCGAACGGCCCGGAAGATGCTGTCAATCGACGATTTCTGCTATTGAGAATGGAAAATCGGGCGCCGGAGCACATTTCACTTCTTTTTGCTCCGGTGAGTCGTGGGCATGAGGGAAAGCACGGCCTGCATGCTCGCGTAGCTGAGCCCGACCGCCAGGACGATACCGCCAATCACGATGCCGAGAGTTGCGAGCGCTTCCATCGCACGTGCCTCCAGAGGAGAAAGAATACCCGCCAAAAGGTCCACCCGCTTCCGGCCCAACCTTGCCGTAAGGCGCACCGTCAAGGTTAGCGCACTCTGCCAGAGCGTCAAAAATCCGGCAAGCAAATATCGCTCCAATCCGCGTGCGAGGCGCGGTAGGCTATGGTGAGGGTTGGGAGTTGGGGGGGGGCGGATTCGCGGTGAGGGGCCTGCTCTGAGCAGCGTCGAAGGGGCCTGAACCGGCACGGTTTCGGAGATGGGCATGGGGGGTGCGGATACGGACCGGAAGCTGGTAGACGAGTTTCTCGAGCACCTGCGCTTCGAGCGGAACCTGTCCGCAAACACGATCCTCGCCTACGAGCAGGATCTCGTGCAATTCCTGAGTGTTCTGCACGAACGATTCGGCAGGAAGATCAGGCAGGTCGAGCGGGATGACGTCATCCGCTTCCTGGATGTGCGGATGCGCGGCGGGGCTGCTCAGAGAACCCTGGCGAGGCAGCTCTGCTCGTTGCGCAGGCTCTTCCTCCACCTGGTTTCCGAGGGGCAGCTCCCTTCGGATCCGACCGAGCTGATCGAGCCGATGAAGCTCCCGATGCGGTACCCCTCGGTCCTGACGATGGAGGAGGTGGCGCGGCTGGTGGAGGCGCCGGACCGGGAGACGCCGGAGGGGTTGCGGGACAGGACGTTGCTGGAGGTGATGTACGCCGCTGGGCTTCGGGTGAGCGAGGCCTGCGGGCTGAACATCGAGTGCCTGTACCTTGCCGAGCGGTTCGTGCGGGTGGACGGAAAGGGGAGCAAGCAGCGGCTCGTTCCGTTGACGTCCTCTGCCGTGCAATGGCTGGAGCTCTACCTGGACGGCGTTCGGGCGCGGTTGCTGAAGAGTGCGACGCGGCTGCACCCGGAGTCGCGGCAGCGGGTGTTCATCAGCCGCCGGGGCAAGGGGCTCACGCGCCAGGCCGTGTGGAAGCTCATCCGCCAGTACGCGGCGGCCGTGGGGCTGAAGGAAGACGTCCATCCCCACATGCTGCGCCACTGCTTTGCCACGCATCTGCTGCTGAATGGTGCGGACCTGCGTGTGGTGCAGGCCCTGCTGGGGCACTCCGATATCTCGACCACCGAGATCTACACGCACCTTACGCGGGAGGACCTGCGGGACGCGTTCCGGGCCTTTCACCCGCGTGCATAGGGACATCTTATTCCCCTTGACTTGTCTCCGGTGCCTTGGTCTACTCCCGCTTGACCGTGGCCGAGGCTGATACCGGCCTCCCTTGGGAAACACCATGATATCGTGATGTTCGGGAGGAAAGCATAATGGATAACCAGAGGGTAAGGGAGATGCGGGCCGCGCACCGGATCCTGGCCGAGACGTCGTTCGATCGGAAGGACCTCTCCGGGGGGTACGCGGATCGTTGGTTGCGGGTGGACCTGTCAAAGAACCGGATCGAGATCCGGCCGGTCACCCAGCAGATGAAGGAGCTGTTCGTCGGGGGGAAGGGCTTTGATCTCTGGCTGACCCTGCAGGAGATCGGCCGGGAGACGCGGTGGGACAGCCCCGAGAATCCGATCTGTTTCTCCTCGGGGCCGTTGGGCGGGACCATGTCGTTCCCGGGGTCGGGCAAGACGCTGGTGACCGCGATTTCGCCCTCGACCCACTCGATGATGGACTGCAACGTGGGCGGCTTCTTCGGTCCCTACCTGAAGTTCGCCGGCTTCGACGCCCTCATGTTGACCGGCAAGGCCACCGAGCAGGTGGTCGTGGTGCTGGATGCGGTACGGCGTCGGGTTGCCATCGAGACTGCGCCGCTGGAGAGCGTGGACTCTCACCTGGTTGCCGAGGAGCTGACGAAGATGTACTCGGACGACGAGATCGACCGGCGCAACGTCTCGGTGGTATCGGCCGGGCGTGCAGCGGAGTACACCCGTCTTGGGGTATTGAACTTCTCGTTCTACGACTGGCGTCGGCAGGTGCCGCGGCTCAAGCAGGCCGGTCGCGGTGGCGTCGGAACGGTGTTCCGCAACAAGCGGGTCAAGGCGCTGGTGATCAAGAACCGGGGGATCACTCCCGGCTGGCGCATCACGGGATCGGAACCCCAGCGGCGCGTGGATGGCCGGTTGCGGGCGGGGCAGGCGTGCTCTGCACAGGTCGTGGCGGACGCGGTCAAGGAGCAGGGGGGGGATCGGGGGCGCACCGTGGCCATGCTCGACGGGGTCTACGGGGCGGTCGGGAATATCGGTCCTGCCACCCTCCTCCAGATCGGTGCAGCGACCGGTGTGCCGGAGCGGGATCTCTTCCATGCTGCGACGTTCTACTCCGGATTCGGGGCTGGACAGGAGCCGGGGCAACCGGGGAGCGGCGCGGTGCAAGAGATGGCGGCTTTTGCGGTCGCCCAGCTCTTCGGGGCCGGCGGGTTGTCGGTTCCTCGGCGGCAGAGCTTCGGGCGGTTCCTGGCACCGGGGGCGCTGAGGCTGGTGGAGCGGGTCATGGAGGAGAAGGGGGGCGAGCCTACCCCGCAGGACGTGTATGCTGCGCTCGGCGGGAAGGGGGAGGTGGACCTGGCGGCTCTGTTCAGCGACCGGTGTCCTGCCACCCTCGTCGGGAAGCTGGCCGCCCGGTCGTGCGGGGCGTGCGCACCGTGCCGCGAGGGGCTCAACGCCTGCTTCGGCCTGCTCGGACAGCCGATCACCGTGGAAACCGGAGAGGTAGTGAAAGACGTCACCGACCTGATGGTCGCAGCATGCCAGTGCAACTACGGTCGGAGCGCAGCCCGTGCGCTGGCCGCCGTGCTGCCGGGGCCTCAGGATGCTGCGTGCGGAGGGAATGGGACGTTGCAGGAGGAGGTGAAGTAGCCATGGCGGACAAGATCTCCATCGTAGTCAACGGCAAGGCCGTGGAAGTTCGCAAGGGGGTCCGCCTCCTGGATGCGGTCCGGGAAGCCGGAGCCTCGGTTCCGACCTTGTGCCGGCACAAGGACCTGATGCCTCTGGGGAGCTGCCGGCTCTGCCTGTGCGAGGTGGAATGCGAGGGCCGTACCGAGCTGGTCACCGCGTGCGACTACGTCGTCGAGGGGCCGCTGGCGGTGGTGACCGATTCGGCCGAGGTCGTGCGCCATCGGAAGACGCTCGCCGAGCTGTACCTTGGGCGTTGGCCGAATGTCCCGGCCGTCAAGGCCATCGCCCGGAGGGCGGGCGTGTCCGAGTCGCGCTTCGTCGGGGAGTTCACCGACCCCGAGCCGAAGTCGTGCATCCTGTGCGGGCGCTGCGCTGCTGCGTGCGAGGAGTTCGTGCTCGAGTGCATCGTCGGGTTTGCCGGCCGCGGCATGGAGCGGCACGTGGCCATGCCCTTCCACCAGGTGGATCCGCACTGCATAGGCTGCACGTCATGCGCTCACGTCTGTCCGACCGGGGCCATCGAGATCGTGGATGACCTGAATCGTCCGGTCGACCCCCGCAAGATCCAGAGTGCGGGGATGAGGGTGAATGCGGAGCTCGCCACTCTCGACAAGAGCCAATGCCGGATGCGCGAGATGGGCACGCTCAACATCCTCCAGGTGATGGACAAGTACGACCTGCTGCCCGTGCACAACTTCCAGTACGGTTGCCACCCGGATGCGAAGAAGATCTACGGAACGGTCTTCCGCGACCAGTACCCCCCCCAAGGGCTGGCCGATGGCTGCTGGCCGGGATGCTCGATGGCCTGCGCCAAGACCGCGGACGGGTTCGAGCTGAAGACCGGGCCGTACAAGGGGCAGCGGGTCACAGTGGACGGCCCGGAGTACGAGACAGGGGGCGGTTGCGCCAACATGGGCTGCTTCGACCCGCACTTCGTCCTCGAGTTCAACTTCTACTGCGACACCTACGGAATCGACACGATTTCGGCATCCACGGTGGTCGCGTTCGTCATGGAGGCGTTCGAGGCAGGCATCATCACCACGCATGACACGGGGGGCCTGGTGCTGAAGTTCGGGGCGTGCGACGAGACGCTCGAGATGCTGCACCAGATGGCCCGGGGCAAGGGGTTCGGGGTGCTGGTGGGGCAGGGGGTTCGCTGGCTCAAAGAGCGCTGGATCGAAGAGGGGAGGGGGGACCCGCAGTTCCTGCGCGACATCGGCATGGAGGCCAAGGGGCTCGAGTACTCCCAGTACGTGTCGAAGGAATCGCTGGCGCAGCAGTGCGGCTACACCATGGCGATCAAGGGTCCGCAGCACGACGAGGCCTGGCTGATCTTCATGGACATGGTGAACAACCAACTCCCCACGTTCGAGCTCAAGGCCGAGGCGCTCTACTACTTCCCTCTGTGGCGGACCTGGTTCGGGCTGATGGGGCTGTGCAAGCTGCTCTGGAACGATGTCGTCCCCGCGGACAATTACAAGGAGAAGGAGCCCCACAAGATCCCGGGGCACGTCCGGAACTACTTCAAGTACTTCGAGGGGATGACGGGCATCCCTCTCGACGAGGGCAAGATGCTCGACCAGTCCGCCCGGGTCTACAACCTGCAGCGGTGCATGAGCTACATGCTCGGCAAGGGGACGCGGGAGGCCGATCTGCCCCCGTACCGGGCAGTTGGGCCGGTCACGGCGAAGGAGTACGAGTCGCGCGCCGAGCGCTATGACAAGCAGCTCCGGGAGCTCCTGGGCATCGACCCGACCGGGATGAGCACGGCGGAGAAGATGGCCCGACTGCGTGCCCATCGTGAGGAGCAGTACGGCAAGACCATGGACGTCGTCTACCGGCGACGGGGGTGGAACCGCAACGGCGTGCCTACCCTCGCCAGGCTCAAGGAGCTCGGCATTGACCTGCCCGAGATCGTAGCGCTCGTCGCGGATGCCCAGGAGCCGGAAGCATGATCACGGTCAATGACAGCCAGACCGTGGAGTGGACCGCGGGGCTCACCGTGGCCGGGCTGCTCAAGGCCCTTGGCTGGGACTACGCGCTCATTGCAGTGACCATCGACGGCCAGTTCGTCGCTCCCGAGGATTTCGATTCCAGGCCGGTTCCCGACGGCTCCGCGGTCCAGGCCATTCATATCGCGCACGGCGGGTGAGGGTAGCATCCCGGTTCCCGGGGTGCTATAGTGTGATGCCCGAGAGCACTCGGCATCACATGGGAGGATGGACATGAGGACCAGACTGCTTGCCGTATTGTTCGTTGCTTCAGCCGCTGCCGCTCCGGGTGGGTGCAGCTCCGGCAGCTCGGCGATGCCGGACGGGACGGGCCCGGCGGACGTCATGTGCAACCAGTGCGGAGATGTCGAAGGGGCCGACGAGACAGCCGTGGGCGACGTCATGTGCAACCAGTGCGGCGACATTGAGCCGGACGACGGGCTCGTGCCGGACCTTGTGCCGGATGTCCCGACGGACACGGCCGGGGATGTGCCGCCCGACCTGCTCCCGGATGTGCCGCCGGACGTCGAGCCCGATGTCGCCGAGGACGTCCCGTCCGACGTTCCGGAACCGGAGTGCGAGGATGCCGACGACTGCGTGGCCGCATTCGGTGCCCCGCTCCTGTGCATGGAGTGGGATTGCCACCAGGGTATCTGCGAGCAGGTTCCCGCCGACTTGGGGCTCCCGTGCGACGACCTCGAAGTCTGCACCCTGGACGATGTATGTGACGGCGAGGGCTTCTGCAACGGAACCTGGGATGCATGCGACGATGCTGACGTGTGCACCGTGGACTCGTGCGACATGGGCGTCGGGTGCAGTTACTCGCCGGAGGGACCCAAGGCGTGCGTGGACGATGACGGCAAGGCCGGCTTCTCGGCGTGCAAGGACAACGCGTGGCTCCCCTGCAAGGCCGTCGGTCCCTGCGAGCTGGCGGTCAACACCAACGATACCGGCACGGTCAACCCGTTCATCTTCCCGGCCCGTGAGGGAAACTTCTACGTCTCCTACGTGGCCAGCGAGGACGGCGGCGGCAACTTGAAGCTCGCCTGGGTCGACCCGATCACGTGCTCGACGGTCCAGGGGCCGTTCACGGTCAACGACGTGCCCGGGGGCGTGTACTACTGGGGCAACCAGTGGGCCTTGAGCGACGGCACCGGGAACTTCTACGCAGTCTGGGAGGCCAAGAGCGGGCTTGGGGACATCAAGTTCTCCACCAGCGAGTCCGGGCTCGAGTTCAGCCCGTCGGTCGAGGTCGTCTCCACCAGCGACAACGGCGTCTACCCTTCCATGGCGATCCTGTCGCCGGGCAAGCCGGTCATCGCCTGGACCGGCTACATCGGGGCTCCCAATCCCAAGGGATTCTCGTACGATGCGTTCGTCAGCACCAACCCGAACGTGTTCGGGGGCGGCATGTTCGCCCCCGGAATCCAGGTTGCTGCGACCGAGATCCAGGACGATTCCACGGCCGTTGCCGTGGATGCCAAGGGAACGATCTACGTGGCCTGGGAATCGTTCCAGGACGGCACGGACGAGGGGGGCAACGTCTACGTCGCAAAGAGCACCGACGGGGGCCTCACCTTCTCTCCCAAGGTCCGGGTGAACGACGTTCCGGGCAAGGCCAACGTCGGGATCTCCACGTTCATCGCCTGGGGCGGCGACCGGCTCTACGTGGTCTGGAGCGACACCCGCACCGACCCCGAGGGGGATGTCTACATCGACAGTGCGCCGGACGGCGCGGCATTCGGCCAGGACGTCAAGGTGAACGACGACGGCTATCGCTACCAGGAGGACCCGTCGGTCGTGGTTGCGGACGGCACCAACTGCCCCGGGACGGTCTACGTGGTGGGGCAGGACATGCGCTCCAACAAGAGCTACGACATCTACGGCACCCGGAGCACGGACAAGGGGAACACGTTCGAAGCCAACAAGGTGGTCCACCAGTCGACCGACGGCGATCAGATGAACCCGGCCATCGGGGTGGACTACAACTGCGTCGTCGGTGTGGCGTGGCGCGACGATACGGGCAACGAGAAGTTCAACGTGAAGGCCGCGCTGCTTCCCTCCTGGTAGGCGAATCCATACCGGTACGTTTGTAGGAATCGATCGTTACATGGCTCAGACTTCTTGACTTGGGCAACAGAGCCGTAGTACCCAGTTCTTCCAAGGGGGCACTCCGGAGATGCGTTTGCGACTGCCAGCATGGTTCCTGTCCGGCGACGACATTCCGATGTCAGCGACGATGCTGGCGGAGTACCGGGCGGAGCAGGCCGCGCGTACCCTGAGCGTGGGCCGCTGGCTGTCCGGAATGACCCTGGTCCTGATGCCGCTGGTGATGCGGTTGGATCCGCAGCTTCCGGGGATGGTCGAGGTCCGGCCCTGGAGGCTCCTGGCCCTCTCGGCTGCGTTCGTGTTCATGGTGTACTCGTTCGTCAAGGCGTGGCGCAGGCCGTTGAGGACGTTCGGGCTTCACTTCCTCAACATGCTGGCGCTGATGTGGTGTCTTTGCGGGCTGAATATCTCGGTGCTGACGCGGGCGCCGCTCGAGGAGCGGGGCATCGCGTACGTCGGAGTGCAGGGGGCGTTGCTGCTGGGCGTGTTCGCTGCGTTCGCGTTTGCCTCCGGAGTGCGCCGTCTGCTGCCGCTGGTGTTCGGCCTGTCCATGGGGCCGACCTATGTCTGGTTCGCCGTGAGCCGGACCCTGACCGTGGCGGAATGGTCGCTCTTCATGGACCCGACCATCGTGGCGGTGGCTGCGATGATCCTGTCACGGAAACTGGATCGCCAGGTGCGCCAGGAGTTCATGGTGCGCCGCGCGGCGGAGACGAGCCGGGCGGAGCTTGAGCTCCGGCTCGAGGAGCTGAAGGAGGCGAACCGGCGGTTGCAGGCGGAGGCGGAGGCACGCAGGCGGCTCGAGGCGGAGCTGCGGCGGCATGCACAGGAGCTGGCCACGTCCAACGTGCTCCTCGAGCAGGAGACGGAGCGGCACCGCGTGACGGCCGACAGGCTGGAGGGCCATGCCCGGACGTTGCGGCGCTCGAACGAGCTGCTCGAGCAGTTCACGTACGTTGCGTCGCACGATCTCAAGGAACCGCTGAGGACCGTCTCGAGCTTCCTCAAGCTGATCGGCAGGAGGCTGGCCGCGCTTCCGGCCCGGGATCCGAAGCTGGACGAGTATCTCGACACCGCGGCGTCGGGGGCCTTGAGGATGGATCGGCTCATCGACGCGCTGCTGTCCTATTCGAGGCTGAGCACGCGTTCGGAGCCATTTGCCCCGGTGGATCTCAACCCGGTGGTTGGCGAGGCATCGGTGAACCTCAAGGCAGCGCTGGCGGAATCGGGCGGAGCGATCCTCAGCGGGGTGCTTCCCACGGCCGTGTTGGGGGATCGCGACCAGCTCGTCACGCTGTTCCAGAACCTGTTCTCGAACGCGCTGCGTTATCGCCGCAACGAGGTTGCGCCACAGATCCAGGTGAGCGGGCACTTCGAGGGGGACGTGGCGCACGTATCGGTAGCGGACAACGGGATCGGCATCGCAGCGGAGTACCACGAGCGGATCTTCCAGGTCTTCCAGCGGCTGCACTCGCGGGGGGAGTACGAGGGAACCGGAATGGGGCTGGCCATCGTGCGTCGCATCGTGGAGGGTCACGGGGGGCGCCTCTGGGTCGAGAGCGAGCCCGGCCAGGGCTCGACGTTCCACTTCACTCTGGCTGCCGGGGAAGGGAAGTGATCTGGATGGTTGGATGTCGATGCTGTTGCATGAGATACCCGGTCCGTTGTAGACTGAAGTTGCCCCCGAAAGGATCAAGCCCCCGCAGAGGAGTCCGCCATGCAAGTGTCGAAGGAGGGGTTCATGAAGGCGGTTGCCGGTCTCTTGTTCGCTCTTGTCGCGGTGTCGGCGTGCAGCTCGTCTCCGGAGGGGGGTTCAGAGCTGCCGTCCGGGGACGTGCGCGGGCCGGAAAGTGGCGTTCCGCCTGAGGTCGAGGACGGCGGAGGGGGGGGACCCGAGCCGTGGGAGGTGCTCCCTGACCTGCCCCCGGGGCAGCACGCGCTCCTGGTGAAAGTGGACCCGGTCAACGAGTGCGGGTGCGGTACCAGGGACGTAGAGGAGCAGCCGGGGAGCTGTGGCTGGTATGTCGGGTGGCAGCAGGTCTTCCGGGTTCGGGCGAAGGTGCATCCCGCCCCGGAAGGGGTCGCTCAGCCGGTTCAGAAGGTCGAGCTGCGCTATCGTGGAACGGACGGAGGGGTGGACGAGGTGCTGGATGCGGACGCCATGCCGAGCTCGGACGGGGAGTCGTTCATGGTCCGCTTCAACATCGTGGATACTCCGGAGGGGATCGGGCCGTTCGTTTCCGAGGGCAAGCGGAAGGTCACTCTCGATTTCCGGGTGGTTGCTGCGCAGCTGCCCGACGGAGCGACGCCTGAGCCGGTGACGAAGGGGGTCTCGATCCTGGTGGATGTGGCAGATCCCGAGCTGGAGGTGGTGAAGCCGCTGTCATACCAGCAGACTGACGAGCCCTACGTCGGGACCGTCCCGTACCAGGTCGATGCGGCCGATGTCGGCTCGGGGCTGGAATCGGTACAGGTGCAGCTCAACTTCGTCGACTACTTGACCTACAAGGGGGGGGTGATCCAGAAGCCCTTCGGCCAGAACACGCTTTCAGGCAACATTCCCGTCGACCCGATGACGCTGGGCGCGTTTTCGGTCGTGACGTTGGCAGCTCGTGACTGTGTCGGCAATTCCACGACCTTGGAGGTGGTGGTCGCGACCGCGACGGAGGAGAAGGGGCAGCCACAGTCTTTTCTTTCGTGTTCGGACGAGCTGGCGGGCTACGTCCCGGATCTGTTGCGGGCCGGGGAGGGGGACAAGGAC
>VGRX01000135.1 GCA_016875215.1 Deltaproteobacteria bacterium | reverse complement strand
TACCCAGACGCCCAACGTGGGGGCCTGCAACGCGGGAGCCCTGACCATGCCGGCTCGCAACGCTGCCATGGCCCGCGTCAACGAGATCCGGGCCATGGTCGGGATTCCCCCCGTGGTCTATGACGCGACGCACGACAACCAGGTGCAACAGGCCGCACTCGTCATGGCAGCCAACGCGTCGCTCAGCCACACCCCGCCCAAGAACTGGTGGTGCTGGACGCAGGCGGCCTACGACGGGGCCTCCACGAGCAACCTGCACCTGGGGATGAACACCGACGGCAGCCTCGCGTCGCCGGCCGCTGTCGTCGATGCCCTGGCCATCGACATGAACGTGGAATCGCTGGGACATCGGCGGTGGATCCTGGATCCGTTCCTGACCCGGACGTCATACGGGTTCGTCCATGGAAAGCCCAAGGTCAACGTCGGCTGGCCCTACTCGTACTCCGGCGTGCTGCGGGTCATCGACAACCTCTACGCCAACCTGTCCGGCCTCGCGCTGGACTACATCGCCTACCCGGTGGGCAAGTTCCCAGCGTCCCTCCTGCCGAACGGGTGGTACCTGTCGTTCTCTGTCCTGATGGACAAGTCGAGCCCCTGGAACAACCAGTCGGTGAACTACTCCGGCGTCTCGGTCAAAGTCACCGGCCCTGGCGGCTCGAACATGCCGGTCTCGTCGGTGAAGTACGCGAACGACGGCATGGGCATCCCCAACCACCTGCAGTGGAAGTGCCCAGGGCTCAAGGTCGGCACGCAGTACACGGTCACCATCGGCAACGTGAAGTTCAAGGGCACCTCTCACCAGTTCCAGTACACGTTCATCCTCCAGTAGCCGCGACGGCAGCCTCCGCAACCCAGCAGATCCAGGTTGCCGTCTTTGACTTGAAGGGATGTTCCGAAGTCGAGGTTTCGGTCCCGAGTGTTCCTTCGTGTTCCCCCTGGCAGGTTTCCGGGAGACGCGCTAAGCTCATCATGTCCAGAGGGAGGGAGAGCATGAGATTCTGTGCGAAGCTGGTGGTACTGCTGGGGATCGTCCTGCTGGCCGCGTGTGCAGCGGGATGCGACAGCGGGGGGGGAGACGGTGACGAGGGCCCGGGCGAGCAGGGAGGGTTCGAGGGCACGTGGGAGCAGGTCGGGTGCGCAAACGCGGATTCCTGCCTCGACGTGGATTGCATCTCGGGCTGGGAGAAATGGCGCAGGAAGATCGAGTTCGTGGACGGTGGCAAGACCGTGAAGATGTGGCTGGGGCCTGACCCGGGAAAGACGGCCTACATGAAGGATGACAAGATCTGCACCCCGCTCGGTGATGCCCCGGCCGCCACCGACATGTGCTTCCCGCTGGAGTGGTGCGGCGACTTCCTGCTCTACTGCCTCGTGCCCGAGCTGTGCGAGAAGCTCTCCCGGGTGGATTGAGTCGGCGTCCCGCCTATCGGACGCAGCGGGCGGAGGCCCCCCCGCACGATGTCTTCTTCCTGGCCGCGACCTCGGCGTTTCCGGGGTCGATGCCCCAGGCGCGCTCCGGGACGTTGGTCACCTCGGACGTGGACCAGTGCCCGCCGCCGTGGAGCTGCTGGCAGACGTAGAGCTTCTCGTCGAGGAACCAGTCCCCCGGCCACGATTCCGGGTTGCATCCCTGGCAGGCATCGTTCTTCTTCAGGCAGAACTGGTTGCACTCCGGCTTGTCCGACTCGGGCGGGTCTTCACACTCCGGGGGGATGGCGGTGAGGCAGTCGTCGGTCACCCCGCATGCGCCGCCCGGCTCGGTATCCGGGCATCCTCGAAGCAGAGTCCTCAGCTCCCCGATCGTCGGCAACCGCCAGTCGGAATG
Source organism: Deltaproteobacteria bacterium (assembly GCA_016875215.1). Taxonomy (GTDB): domain Bacteria; phylum Myxococcota_A; class UBA9042; order CAIXZC01; family CAIXZC01; genus CAITUV01. The sequence continues at coordinate 9,918 of VGRX01000135.1, read as the reverse complement.
GCCCGCCCACTCGAGCCCGTCACAGTAGTCCTTCGCTTCCTGCCAGCTCAACCCATGGTCGTACTGCGAGCCGCCGATGCACTTGCCGGCCTCCTTGGGCGGGTCCTGCCACTGCAGGCCGGTCGCGTCGTCCAGCCAGATGCGCTCCTTGCCGCCGCACCAGTCCTTCACGATGGTGAACTCCCGCCAGGCCGCCCACCGGGCGGTGCTGGACGGTGACTCTTCGCTCGGCTTCTCCGAGTTGACGAAGATCGCAATGGTGCCGGCACCGTCCGCCAGGTCGACGACGCCGGAAAACGTCGCCTTGTCCTGCCAGCCGGACACGACCAGCGGCATGCCCTGCGCCTTCTTTCCGTCCACCTCGAGCCAGAGCGTGGCATCACCGATCGGGTCTCCGTAGATGGTGAGCATCTCGGCAGCGGAGATCTCCCCTTCGATGGCAAGGGAGGCCTGGTCCGTGGTCGCGTACTCGAACCCGGGCGTGTCACCCATGGCGGGCGTGGAAAGCACTTTGGGAGAGACGATCTTGATCTTGGGGAAGCGCTCCCCTTCCTCGCTTCCCAGCTTCCCGTCCTGCGCCGCGGCCAGGATCTTCCCGTACTGCACGACGCCGGCCATGCCGAAAAGGGTCTCGTAGCTTACTGCGATGTACTTCTGCTGGTACGCGTCGAACCCGTCCTCGGTGTAGAGGATCTCCATGGTCTTTCCCGGGTGGTTGGGGTCGTAGCACCGGAAGAACAGGGCCTCCCGGGCCTTCTTGTCGATCCCACGCACAACCTGGTACGCGACGATCGCATGCTTGGGAACGACCTTGGTCCTCGGGGCCGGACGGTCGACTTCGGCATTGGCGCCAAGCGTGATCAGCAGCGGCTCCCCGGTGAGCTCGAGGAGCCAGACCATGTGTTTCGCCACGTTCTCGGGGTGCTGGACATGCCACCAGAAGATGTCCTTCTCGCCTGCGTTCCAGAGCGGCTTCTCGTACAGGTGGTAGCTGCGGTAGTGTGCCACCGCTCCCGTCTTCCACGCGGTGGCGTCGTCGCGCTCCTCCGTATCCTGATCATTAAATAGGTCGTCGGAGTAGAGGCTCATCGAGGGTTCGTCGGTGAACAGGAAGATCGAGAACGCGGACATGCCGTTGCACGAGCCGCCCGGGGTCAGGTAGCTCCCCCGGTTCGGAATGTGGAAACCGTGCTTGGCCGGGTCGTACGTCAGCGCTCCGACCGGCACTCCGTCCACGAGCTCGTCGAAGAAGTGCCAGTCGGCCCGCGCTCTCTCCCCGGTTGGGCCGATGATCAGGGTCACGTACCAGGGGGTGGCCGCGTCGTCCTCCTTGCCGGCCTCTCCGTCTTCCGGGGCGGCCAGTTGGGAGGCAAGCGCGGTCGCCGTGTGTGCCTCGTGGTCGATCCACTTGACCGACAGGGGACGAAGCCTGCCGCTTTCCGGGTGCTGGAAGACGACCAGCAGGTCCGACGGGTCCTCCACCGCGCCGGCCTCGTAGGGAACGGTGAGGAAGACAGCCTTGGCCGGAGCGGCTCCTCCGGCCGTCCGGAACTTGAGGGCGGGCCCCTTCAACTCGAATCCGGCCGGCAGCTTGGGGTCATACCCACCGAGCACCTCGACCGAGACCGCGGTCTCCTGCTCGAAGGTCCCGGGCAGCGCATCGACCGCTGCGCCGAAGGCGGGGCTGGCCGGATCGTCGACGCACACCGTTCCCCCCTCCTTCCCCACCGTCCCCCCTCCGGCCGGAGTGACGTTTCCGGATTCCGTCGTGCCGCAGCAGGCCAGCAGGACTGCAATGAAGACCGACACGGCCAACCGCCAGCATCCCCGCATGGTGTCCCCTCCGATGGGCTCGCAGGCCAGTCTACATCAGCCGAAGCGCACAGCTCAAGCCTGGATCGTCGGCTCGACGCCGGAGGACGTGAGCGGATGGTCGAGCGGGCATGCCCCCCCCCCTCTCGGTGTGGAACGTGGCCGCCGACCTTGCCGGTCTGGTTCCGGAGATGTACCGCACCCTGCAGCAGGCCAGGGCTGTCGGCGTGGTGCGGCTCAACTCCGCTTGAGCTGGCTCCCGCGCATGAGCGTGAACCGGAACGTGCTTCCCTTTCCGGGCTCGGATTCGGCCCAGATGCGCCCTCCGTGTCGCTCCACGATGCGGCGGCAGACGGCAAGACCGATCCCGGTCCCCTCGTACTCCCGGGAGGTGTGCAGCCGCTGGAAGAGCCCGAAGATCCGCTCGGCATCCTCCATGGCAAAGCCTACGCCGTTGTCCGAGATCGACAGCTCCCACTCAGCGTTTGCGGCTTTGGCCGCGATCTTGAGCCTGGGGGGTTCCTTGCTCCGGAACTTGATCGCGTTGGACATCAGGTTCTGGAAGAGCTGCTCCAGCAGCCCGACATGGCCGAACACGAGGGGCAGATCCTCGGGAATCTCGACGACAGCTCCGGACTCCTCGATGGCCACGTGCAGTGACTCAATTACCGTCGCCAGGACCTCCTTCACGTCGACCGGTACGAGCGTGACCGCGCGGGTGCCGGCCCTGGAATACCGGAGCAGGTCGTGGATGAAGAGCTCCATCCTCTGCGTCCCGGAAAGCGCCTGCAGGACATAGCCCCGCACCCCGTCGTCGAGCTGATCGGCGTGCTTGCGCAGGAGGACGTGCAGGAAGCCGGCTACCGTACGCAAGGGTTCTTTGAGGTCGTGAGAGACCACGTACGCAAACTGGGTCAGGTCCGCGTTGGAGCGCTCCAGCTCCCGCGCCTTGGACATCAGCTCCTGCTCGGCTCTCCGCCGGGCCGTCTCAGTCCTGGCATTGGAGATGGCCAGAGCGCAGAGATTGATGATCGAAAGCGCAAGGTTCACGTAGTCCGTACTTCGCTCCGGAACGGGGAGAGTGCGGACCACGAGCACGCCGAGATCGAGGCCTCGGAACCGGACGCGGACCGCGAAGCCGTCCGGGAACAGAGCGTGGGAATCGCCGGGCCGCAGCAGCCTGGTACATTCGATGGCATCCGCATGCGCCAGGTGCTCTTGGCTGGTCGACCGGTGGAACGTAGGTGTGTCCTCGGTACCCAGAACGAGGTCCACCCTGCCGGCCCCGGTCAACATGGAGAAGATCTCGAGGATCCTGTCCGCTGCCTCTTCCTCCCCCATGGTGCGGGTCAGGTTGGCCAGCAGGTCAAGGGCCATGGCATGCTCGGCCAGGCGGGCATCCGTGCGTCCGACCGATGACCGAAGCTCCCGCTCGAAAACGTCGGTCCGCCAGTCGAGCACCGCCGCCCGGATGTGATGCTCCAGGATCTCTACGCCGACATCGATGGTCTCTCCGGGACGGCCGAGGAAGTCGGTGAATCGCTCGAATTCCTGCCGGGTCGCGTCGGAGACGCCCGTGTCCAGCAGGACGAAGCGGGAGACGCTTTCCCGGAAGAACTCCCGGGCGGTGGCACGGTCGAACCCCCATCCATCAAGACGGGCTCTCCACTCCTCCAGCCATCCCGGCGTCAGGATGTAGGCGCCTTCCGCCTGCAACCGGCGCACGCACCGCGAGTTGATGAAGAGCGAGAAGCACGATTCCAGTCCGTGAACACGAGTCGGGTGCAGGAAGTCGAGCACTCCGGCGGCGCGGCCGATGCAGCAGAAGCCGAGCACCACGAGGTCCTCATCCTCGGGCCGATTCGGGTGCCCTTCCAGCAAGGTCCTCTCTCTCTCGGTCAAAGTCGCGGAGGGCTGCAGGCAGCGGGCCGGGTAGGTTCCCACCCGCACGTCACCGTATCCGAGCGCCTGGAGCGCGGTCCCTACCTCCCTCACATAGTGATGACAGACCAGCAGCCGCAGTCCCCTGGCCATCATTCCTCCCGGAACCTGATGGGGTATCGTCCGAACTGGAAGACGGTCTCGCAGACCGCCTGCAGCACATCTTCCGGTACCTGCCACGGAATCTCACCGTGGTTGTCGGTCAGCACGAAGCCACCCCCGGGGGCCCCTTTCTCGATGGCCTCCCGGACCTTGCTCACGGTCTGCTCCAACGTCCAGCTTCTCATCTCGATCGCGTTGAGATTCCCCATGACCGTGAGGCGGCCGCGGCATGCTGCCTTCATCTCGGCCAGATCCTCGTGAACGCTCGCACTGACGCCGACGGTCCCCGTTCGAACGAGGTCATCGATGATCGGAATGGCACGCCCCGATGCCAGCCCGGTCGCGGCCGCGCCCTTGAGACGCTCCAGGGTACGACAGGCCGCCGGGTGTCCGAAGCGCCGGTACATGGCCAGCGGGGTGATGCTCGGCGATGCCATCGGATCGGTGTACGCGATGGCTCCGGCCCCTGCGGCAAGCTGAGCGTTGGACCATGCCACGCAGAACTCCTCGTTGACCCGCATGAGCCGCTCCGCCAGATCTGGACGTTCGTACAGCAGGGCAAGGTAGCTCTCCATTCCGAGCTGCAATGTCGGCAGCGAGTAAGGCGAGAGCGCAACTCCCAGGATCGGAACGGTCCCCCCGAGCCGGCTGGCCAGCAACTCGATGATCTTCAGCACGCGCACGAGGGCCGGGCAGTCGTCGACCCGCGGTGGCTCCAGGGTCGGGATGTCTTCCCAATCGACAGGCGGCTCGCCTGCGTTGGCGGGCCCGTCGTCCCGAAACACGGTGGTTCCCCCAAAGGCCTCGATCTCCTGGGCCGCGTACATGAAGCCGAACACGCCGTCATGCCGGTACCTGGCAAGCAGCCGCATCTGCCCCTCGGCCACGTTTTCGGCTTTCGCGAAGTACTCTTCGATGGTCAGTCCCAGCTCCCGCGCCCCCTGCATGATCGTCGGGAGCAGGAACGGAACCCGGTCGGCCTCCTTGTGAGACATCGCGGTACCGAGCCGCTCCGCTGAAGTCATGGTCGTCATGCGGACCTCCCGGCAACATAGCCACGCACGATGCCAATGGCATCACCGGCAGCAACTCCACGGTCGTGCGCACCGACCTGGAGCCACAACCGGTCATCGAAGCGAAACGGGGCTCCGCCGACCACCACCCGGGTATCCGGGCTCGCCCGCCGCAACCGCTCCGTGAGCTGCCCGATGCGCAATGCGGACGGCAGCATGAGCGCGGATACGAGCAACATGCCGATCCCCTCGTCGCAGACCCGCTTGATGAGCGGCTCCAGCGTCATCGATCCGTACCGCCGGACCGAGTAGCCGGCCACGCGTAACGCGGAGTAGACCAGGCGCTGGCCGAGCAGGTGGGAATCCTCCATCACAGCGATGGCAATGCGGAGGCCTTCCGCTACCGGGGCAGCCGGAATGTCCATCCCGTCCACCAGTTCCTCGCACAGCCGCCCGCTCATGTACACCTGGGCGAGCGATACCCGCCCCTCCTCCCAGCCCCGGCCGATCCGCTCCAGCACCGGCACGAACAAGTCCTCCATGGTCTGCAGAGACGGAACGCCGACCTCACTGCCGATCAGCTTCCTCAAGGCCACGCGATCGACGGCGAGCAAGGTCTCCTCGAACTCGTCGAGTCGACTCGCAGCCAATCCACCTTCCCCCATCGTTTCCCTCCTTTCAGCAGCCCGGAGTGGTGACGCGATGCTCACGTCGCCAAAGCAACTACTCCGGAAGCACATTTGCGCTGAGTCGCCTGTCAACAGATAGGATAGCGGCCGCAGTGCCGCGTACGCAAGCAGAATCGTCAGTCGTCTGTCTGCGTCTCTGATCGAGTCGCACTGCAATTTGTCATGCAGCCCTTGCGGCGTCGCGGACCACTCCTGGCCGCGGTCCCTGGTCTGCATCGCCCTGTCCGCATCGACGACGACTTGCCTTTCCGGAAAACGGAGATATCTCCCCCCTTGCAAGCGGAGCGGGAGGACAGGTGACCATGCGAATCACTGTCACATAGCGCGATCTGACGTTCGAATTCCGGGCTCGCTTCTCTGGGGAAGAGGGGGGAGGTATGGACTCGCTTCAGACCGCGATGATCAGTCTTCTGTGGGAGCAGCCCTTCTACGGGCACCTTCTCCTCCAGGCGAGGTGCGTCAAGGCCGAGACGCTGGGCTTCCCGGCCGCGGTACGGGTGGCCGACGGACGAATCGAGCTGCTCTGGAATCCACTCCGGATGGAGGCATTCCGGCGGGAGCAGGTCATCGCGATCCTCGAGCACGAGTGCCTGCACCTGGTGCTCATGCACCTGCGCCGCCGTGGAGAGCGGAGTGCCATCGTGGACCTCGGGGGGCAGGTGCTCTACCTGTGGAACGTGGCCGCCGACCTTGCCGTCAACACGCTCATCCGCCGCAGGCTCCCGGACGGGGCGCTGCTGCCCAAGCTCTTCGACCTGCCGGACGAGTGGTCGGCCGAGCGCTACTATGATGCCCTGCTCGAACGACGGGGACCGGATTGGGAGCTCTACCCGATACCGGGGGCCGGGCTGCCCGGCCTCCTGGACGACCACTCGCTGTGGAGCGAAGACGAGTGCGGCGACGAGGACCTCGACCGGGAGACCATCCGCCAGGCGGTGGACGATGCCCTCTCCCGGGCGCGGGGGAAGCTGCCGCCCGGCCTGGCAAGGGAGCAGGTCCAGGACCTGCTGAGGCCCGCGGAGATCCCGTGGAGCCTGCTGCTTCGGCGCTATGCGGGAACCGCGGCCCGCGTCGGTTTCGTGCGGACGATCAAGCGGCCCAACCGGCGCTTCGGCGAGGAGCAGAAGGGACGCCGAGTCCAGCGTACGCTTCGCATCGTGGCCGCCATCGACACCAGCGGGTCCATCGGTCCGACGGAGCTTTCCATGTTCTTCGCCGAGCTCCGGCAGCTCTCGTTGGCATACGGACGGCCGATCCGGGTGATCGAGGCCGACGACGAGGTCCGGCACACCTACATGCTGACTCGCGGGCGGCCGCATCCCCGCGTCCACGGCCGCGGGGGCACCGACTTCGCACCGGTCTTCCGCCACATCGAGGTGACCCGGGAGCCGGTGGATCTGCTCATCTATCTCACCGACCTGGTGGGGACCTTCCCGCCCGCGGCCCCGCACTACCACGTGGCCTGGATCGTGGCCCCCGGCGGCTACCCCTGGATCGCCCCGTTCGGGCGGACCATTCGCATGACCCGGCCGCCCCGGAGGCGCCCGGAGTGTGAGCAAGCGTGCGCAATGATTCCCTTGTCCCACGGAGGTGACGATGCGACTCGAGCGGGTACGGGAGCTGGTGAGACGGATTGCTGAGCGGCAGGTGCGAGTGCCCATCCTGCTGGTCGGCCCGATGGGAGTCGGCAAGAGCTGGGTCGTGAAGGAGGCGGCCCGGACGCTGGGGATCGAGTGCATCGATCTGCGCCTGGCGCAGCACGAGCCGGGGGACCTGATCGGCCTGCCGCGCATGGACAGCGGGAAGACAATCTGGGCAAGGCCCTCCTGGTGGCCGGAGCCGGACACCCGGGGCATCCTCTTCCTGGACGAGCTGAACCGGGCCCCGCAGGACGTGCGGCAGGCCGTGTTCCAGCTCGTGACCGAGTGGCGGCTGCACACCCACGAGCTGCCGCCCGGCTGGGTCATCGTGTCGGCCATCAACCCCGATTCGGGCGACTACCAGGTGGAATCACTGGACATCGCCATGTTGCGCCGGTTCTGCCAGATCAAGGTGGTGGCCATAGCGGCAGACTGGATCCGCTGGGCCCGGACCTACGGCATCCACTCGGGGATCATCGAGTTCGTCACCACCCATCCGGACATGCTGGCCCGCAAGGAGGAGTTCCGGATCGAGGCCTTGCCCACCCCCGAAGGGTTCCGGCTGGTCGATGCGATGCTCAAGGCCGGCGTGATGGAGCGGGGGACCTCCCAGGAGATCGTCGCCGGATTGGTCGGGGACGTGGCCGGGACCGCTCTGCGTCGGCACCTGGACAAGGGGGAGGCGAAGTACGTGCGAGGGGCCGCTGTGCTGGCGGACTACGCGGCGGTGGCCGCCGAGCTGGCGTCGCAGGCAGGTGACCGCATGCTCAGCACGCTGCACGACGTCGCTGCCGAGTGCGCGGGGACCACCTTGCCCGCACCGGCCCTGGCGAACCTGACTGCGTTCCTGAAGGCTCTCCGGGAGGAGTACTTCGTTGCCATGGTCGAGCTGATCCAGGACGACCCGGAGCTCAGCGAGACCCTGGTCCGGGACGTCGACCTGCGCCGCCGCATGGCCGGGGTCAAGGGGCAGACACGCCCCGAGGGGAAGAGGAGGAAGTAGGGGCAGTAGGCAGCAGGCAGCGCCACACAGCCCCGACCACGCGGGAGGGGCCCTGTGGATGGGCAGTGGGCAGCAGGCAGCGCCACACAGCCCCGACCACGCGGGAGGGGCCGTTCGGGTGCCGGCAGATGGCGTGGCCACACAGCCCCGACCACGCGGGAGGGGCCCTGTGGATGGGCAGTGGGCAGCAGGCGGCGCCACCCAGCCCCGACCACGCGGGAGGGGCCCTGTGGATGGGCAGTGGGCAGCAGGCAGCGCCACACAGCCCCGACCACGCGGGAGGGGCCCTGTGGATGGGCAGTAGGCAGCAGGCAGCGCCACACAGCCCCGACCACGCGGGAGGGGCCGTTCGGGCGCCGGCAGATGCCGTGGCCACACAGCCCCGACCACGCGGGAGGGGCCCTGTGGATGGGCAGTAGGAAGTGGAGGCGGCACATGTGGACGCGCATCGGCGACGACATCTACATTCCCCGGATCACCGGGTGGCCGCACCGCGGGCCGCGCCGGGTGCTGCCACTGGAGCCTGTTCCGGGCGGGTACCGGCTGGTGACCGAGCCGGTGGGGGGCTTTGAGGAGACCGGACTGCTGGTCCCCCGGCTGGATTGCGGCAGACTGGACGGGTTGCTGTACGGCCGGGTCGAGAAGCTCTGCACCCATTGCCTGGACGTGTTCCGATGCCGGCCCGGCCGCGGGGGCCTCTCAGGTTTCAGGACCGCTGCAAGCGGGCCGACCGTGTGGACAGCGGAGGACATCGCCCGCGTCCAGGCGACCCGGGAGGTCCCTTCCTGCCTGGTGATGCCGAAGAAGCACTGGCGTGCGGGCAAGCTTCTTCCCGATGCGCCTCTGTGCTTCGCGCGCCAGGCGATGCTGGGCATCCTGGACACCTTTCTTGGCTGCAATCCCCAGGATCTGCTCGGCCAGGTGCTCGAGCAACGGGACTTCTCCCGCTACCTGCTGGCATCGGACGGCGTGTTCGAGAACCAGGTGGTCCGGGACATGGCCCGCTACCGGCTGCTGGCCCTGAGCAAGGCACTGTCAGCCCCGCCTCCGAGCCGCTTCCGGGAGCTGGTGGAGACGATGAGGCTGTAGTCCCCAGCCGTGGGCAACGCCGGCATGCCGACGGGGGCCGGCCAGCGGCGAGAGCCTGGCTGTCCGTTGCTGCTACTGCACGTAGTGCCCGCCCCCGATCTTGCTGACGAAGGGCAGGTTGGAGAGCTGGCAGATCTGGGCCCACTTGGCATCCGAGATGACCTTGGAACCCGGCTTGTAGTCGAGGTCGCCGTGGCAGCCGGTCTCGAGGGTCTTGTCGCAACCGACGAAGCTGCCGGCCACGCCGCAGTAGAGCGTCGGGTCGACGGCCTTGACCTTGGCCTCGGCATCCGCTGCGGACTTGGGCACGCACAGCTCGGGAAACTCGAACGCCTTCGGGTTCTCCTGGGGGAAGTTGATCTTGGCGAGGTCGCAGTCCGCACCGTCCGCACCGTCCGCCCCGTCCGACCCATCCGACCCGTCCGACACGTCCGACACGTCCGCCCCGTCCGACCCATCCGACCCGTCCGACCCGTCCGACCCGTCCGACACGTCCGACACGTCCGACCCCTCGACTTCGCTCGGGGCAGGCACGTCCGACACGTCCGACACGTCCGACACGTCCGACACGTCCGACACGTCCGCACCGTCCAACCTGTCCGACCCGCCCCGCCCCGCCTGGTCGGGGG
>VGRX01000134.1 GCA_016875215.1 Deltaproteobacteria bacterium | reverse complement strand
TTTTCGCCTTGGCCTCGTCCTTCGCCCCGCCAGCCGTCAATGCACCGCCTTTGCCCAGCTTCTGGGACTTGGGTGCGAGATTCGCCGGCTCCTTTGATTCCTGGCCGCCCTTCCCACTGGTCGGGAGTGCCGATTCGGCCTGCTTCTTCTTCCCAGCCTGAGGCTTCATGGGAACGGGCGGCTCGAGCTCGAGCTTCTCGACCTTCTCCGTGCGCTTGACGGGTATGGGCGGCTTCTTGACCTTCGGCTTCTCCGCCGGCCTGCCGGGTTCAGCCCAGGGAGCAGGATCCGGGGCGCGGACCACCTCCTGCTTCGGCGCAACGGGTGACACGACCGGCCGGTCGGTCACCGGCTCCTTTGGTATCGACTTCGAATGGGGGGCGGCTGGAGCGTCGGCATCGGACTTGACCGAATCGGATGACCTCCAGGGTGCGGCGATCAGCAGGGCAGCAACCAGGATCAGCAGGACTCCTCCCACCACGGCAAGCTGGAGCCTGCGTCGCCCGCCATCGGTCTGGGGCAGCGGGACCTGCATCTTGAGCGTCGGAGGTGCGATACGGCTGTGCTGGAAGACAATGACCGAGATGTTGTCCTCCCCTCGACGCTGGCGGGCCAGCTCGACCAGCTTGATTGCAGCGACCTCGGCCGGTCCATCCAGAGAGATTCGGCCGATGTCCTCCAGGTTGACCACATCGAGCAGCCCGTCTGATGCCAGCACCAGGACGTCGCCTTCCTGGAAACGAACGGAGGTCGGCATGATATCGGGGACCAGGTCCTGCGACAGGCCGAGGGGGCTGGCCACGGAGACATCGACCGTCCCGGGAGGGAGCGGAGGGGGTTCCTCCCCTTCGGGCATGGGCGTCGCCGGCCGCGTGACCGCGGTGCACTGGCCGTCACGGACGAGGAACAGACGGCCGACACCGGCGCTGGCGACGTAGGCCCGCTCCTCGACAACCAGGACGGCCACGACACTCGTGGCCATGCCAGGGGTTCCCTCCGGGACCCTGGCCGATACCACGGCAGCGTTGGCAGCGATGAACCCCTGGAACAGCAGATTGCGGACCGATTCGGGAAGCGTTTCGTCGAGGCGTGCGTCGGCCAGGTACCGTACGAGGGCGTCGACCGCTGTGGCACCACTGCGAGGGGCGGCCCCGGGCATGGGGTCCGCCAGCACCAGAAGACGGCCGTACGGAAGCGTCACCACCTCGACGGCATCTTCTACCGGCAGACCGGCTGAGCCTGGATCCACCACGTGTCCCACTCTCGGGAACTCGTACTGAGTCGTCATTCGACCTCCTCGTACTCCGGCATGCAATCCAGCAGGTTCTGCTTGATGTCCAGCAGCTCCATCATCTGGGCAAGCAGCTCGTCGGGGTCGATCTGGTCGGGATGGTAGTAGATACCGCCGCCGTCGTCCGCTATCTGCTTGTTGTTGGCTGCTCCTTCTCCGGCCGACAGGTCGATCACGTGCGTGGTCACGAGGATGGGGTACCCTTCGTAGTCGAGCAGCCTGGACGGGCTTTCGTTGAGCATCGGGTAGCCCCCTCCCCCGCCGTTGGGAAGCGGGTAGCCCTGGCAGACGTTGCCCTGGCACTGGGCTCCTTCGAAGCAGCCCTCGGGGCCGACGCAGCCCAGGCCGTAGCGGAATCGCTTGGCCTGGATGCGGGGGTTGAAGAAGCTGCCGGTCGTCGTCGGAGGCTCTTCGACCCCGTCCGTGAACAGGAGAATCTGGTTGGCCCGGCAGTGGGCGTAGGGATCCCGGCACACTCCCTGGCTGCTGCAATGGTAGTTGCGGTTGGCGCAGTCCGCGTCGACGGTGCACGGCTTGCCGTTCGGCATCATCTGCTTGCGGTAGATCTCCCCTGCATAGAACATCGACTTGCCCAGGGGGGTGTTGCTGAGTGCACGCAGCTCGGGGTCGGTGTGGAACCAGCAGACCTTGGTTCCCCCCTCCCCCTGGCCGCAGAAGCCCCCGGGGCAGTCCTCCTTCTTCTGGCAGGCGGCTTCGGTCGCTGCGACCGTCTCCTCGAAGTTCACCCAGAGCTTCAGCTCGTCGAAGTTGTCTTCTTCCCATGTGGCGGGAAAGGGCACGGACAGGATCTCGTAGACATACTTGTCGAACCAGCCTCCGTCCTCGGTCACGTGCGAGCCGTCGTCCCCGGTGATCCAGTCGGATTCCCCGATCGTCAGCCCGTACCATCCGACGCTCATCGGGTTGAACATGCTGCCGCACGAGGGGTTCGTGGTGGCTTTCACCCGCATGGGGAAATGCGTCAGGACCATGTTGACCGTCTGGATCTTGTCAGACCCGAAGAACTTGTTGAAGACATACTTGCTCAACCCGAGCTTGGACTGTGGACACAACGGGTCCTCGCAAGCCGGGAACGGCTTGCTCGAGCATGTGGCGCAGATACACGGCACCGTGTCCATGAAGCCCATGGACGCCATGGACCCGGACGTGTCGAAGATGACGAGCAGGTTGTGGCGGATCGGCTCGCACTGGTCGACGAAGCACCCCTGGCCGGGGGGGCACGCAAACGTCATCCAGCCGACGCCGAGCGGGTCGCACTTGGCAACGAGCCCCTGCTCGCAGTGCTGGTCCCCCGGAGTGCAGACGACCTCCTTGCACGTACCCTGGGCGCACTTGGTGCCTTCCTGGCACTCGCTATCGATCCAGGATTCTCCGTCATCGGCACACACGGCCGACACGTCGACGAGAGGACAGTCGGTGCTTCCCGGCACGCAGAGCGTCTTGACGCATGCGGAGTCCTTGCACCACAGACCGGGTCCCACACAGGGGGTGGACTCGTCACAGAAGAAGCACTGCCCGGTGACGCCGTCGCAGTACCCCTCGGGGCAGGAGGGGCCACATGGGCCGACGTCGACCTCCGGAGGAAGCTCAGCCGGCGGGAAGTCCACCACGATGTCGGGCAGAACGGTCTCGACCCGATCCGGCGAAGCCGGGATGTCGGCGGCGGCATCGGGCAGGAGGTCCGGAAGCGGGGCCGGCATTCCCCCGTCCGTGCTGCCCCGGCCCGCCGAGCACCCGAGAGCCGCAAGCGCTGTGAGCAACACAAAGGCTGACCGGGCTACCCAACGAGTCATCGGCCCCTCCACGTTCGCCGCGCCGGAGTATACCCTCTATTCTCTAGATACCCAAGCGAAGTCCGCCCGACGTGCGGCCTCCATCCGGCTCCGAACCTGCTCGATCAGTGCGACCGGCGAGAAGTCGGGGGAATCGTAGTCGGGCGTGATCACCTCGACGAGGCGGACGTCCAGGTCGATCCTGCGCCAGGTCCGCAAGAGAACGCTGCCGGGCGGGAAGAGCCGGTCGGTACCGGACAGGGCCAGGACCGCTATCGGCGCCTTGCACCGGCGGGCCAGGCTGAATGCGCCCCGCTTCAGCGGGCCTATTCCCCCGGCGTTGCGCCGGGTGCCTTCGGGGAAGACGAACAGGTTTCCTCCCTGCTCGAGGAACGCAGGCAGACGTTCGACCAGGCGAGCGAGGCGACCGGACAGAGGCCCCTCGCTTCCGGACGGGAGATAACCGGAGGCGAACATGGCCCATCCCAGAAACGGAGCGGCGAAGAACGTCCCCTTGACTACGGTCTTCTGGCGGGGGAATGCGGCGACGAGGAGGAGGGGATCGAGGTACGAGACGTGGTTGCAGACGACCACGCACCCGGCCAGCCGCCTGACCTTGGGATCGATGCGCACCGACTGCAGAGGATTGAGCAGCGAGAGGAGGCCGAAGAAGCTCCTGTAGAACCAGTGATTGACTCGCTGCGACCAGAGCTCACGCTCCCGCACCACTGTCCAGCCCACGACATGCAAGGGGAAGAAGACGAAGAAGTAGCCCCAGATGAACCAGCCCCACATGACAACGGTGACGAGGAGGTCCAAAACGAGCCGAAGGCCGCGGCCGGCCCGGGTTTCGGACGTCACGGGAGGGCTGTCACGTTCGGGTGTCATGGGGATCTCGACTCAGCCTTGCGCCATCCGCTCCCGTGAGAGCTTCACGGCCTCCAGGATGGCCAGATAGCCGGTGCAGCGGCACAGGTGATGACGCAGCATTTCGACGATCTGTGCGTCGTCCGCTCCGGGGTTGTTCCGCAGCAGCGAGTAGGTGCGTATGATCAGCCCCGGCGTGCAGAAGCCGCACTGGACCGCGCCGGCATCCAGGAATGCCTCCTGGATCGGATGCAGAACCGCCCCGTCAGCCAGCCCCTCGATGGTCAGGACTTCTGCAGCATCCGCTTTTCGGGCAAGCAGCGTGCAGCTCGTGACGGGCTCTCCGTTGACGAGCACGGTGCAGCTTCCGCACTTCCCGACGCCACAGCCGATCTTGGCTCCGGTGAGGCCGAGCTGGCCCCTGAGAATCTCGGACAGGCGCACCCGATCGTGCTCCAGCTCGACGGTGCAGGGGGTCCCGTTGACTTTCAGAGAGATGGTCGCCATGTCACACCCCCTCCTTGCGACGAAGCGCGTCGAGGACATCCGCTGCACGCACCGGCATGCGGGTGAACTCCGTGCCCGTCGCATTGCCGATCGCGTTGAGAATCGTCGGAGCGACGGCCACGATGGGATGCTCGCCGATGGGCTTGGCGCTCCAGGGTCCTTCGGGGTTGGGTGTCTCCACGAACTCGATGGTCAGCTTGCCGGGCATGTCGTCGATGGTGGGAATCCGGTACGGCCCGAAATTGGCATTCCGGATGACGCCGTCCGGTCCGAACTCGAGCTTCTCCATGAGTGCGGCTCCGAGCCCCTGCACGACTCCGCCTGCGACCTGCCCTCGGATGGTGACCGGATTGAGGACCCGCCCCGGGTCGAAACAGCTTGCGAAGTGGAGGACATCGATCCGTCCGGTTGCCTTCTCGATTCGGACGTCGGCCGCCTGGACGCCGAAAGTCCACGAACCGGCAGCGTTGCCCATGCCGGTCTCCGGGTCCGGTTCGGTGATGCCGTTCACGCGGTAGGTTCCCGTGGCCTGGACCGGCTGCCCAACGGTCAGGCCGTTGCCGAACATGTACCCTCGGGCGAGGCTCGCCACGGGCAGGCGGTTCGCGGGCATCCCCTTGCGGAAGCAGGCATCCCCGTCGTATTCGACCTCGTCCACGGGGCAGTCGAAGACGAGGGATGCGTTGAGGCGAAGGAGCTCGACGGCCTTCTCACAGGCCTGCAGGATGGCCCGTCCCCCGCGGTAGGTCTGCATGGACGCCACGGTCTGCCATTCCCAGGGGGTGAACTGGGTATCGACTTCCCGGTACATCCGGATCCGTTCGATCGGGACCTTGAGCGCCTCAGCGGCAATCTGTGTGAAGGCCGTCTGGCAGCCCTGGCCCATTTCGATGCCTGCGAGGTTGACGAACACGCTGCCGTCGTTGGAGATCTGGAGATACGCGGTGGAGGCCGCGTTGGCTGCCATCTTCGGGGATTTCGCCATGGCAGCCATTCCACGGCCGTAGAGGTAGCGGTCGTCCTCCGGGGGAAGGGGCGTGCCGGCCATTGCAGCCTCGACCTTGTCGAGACAGGCGAACAGGTCACCGTGGGAGCGTTTGATCTCCTGGCCCAGCCCGTTTCTCCGGCCCTCGCACAGGAAGTTCCTGCGCATCAGGTCGCCCTGGGGGATGCCCAGCTTGCGGGCAAGCAAGTCGATCATGCGGCCAAGCATGAACTGGCCTTCCGGGTGCCCATAGCCGCGGAACGCTCCGACCGGCGGCGAGTTGGTGTACACGCCGTACGAATCCACCTTGCAGCTCGGGAACTCGTACGGACCGGTGCAGTTGTGGCCGGCCACGGTCACCACGGGCCAGGACGTGTCTCCGTACGCTCCGTCTGCGAAGTACATCTCCGCTTCCAGGGCCACGAACGCTCCGTCCTTCCTGGCGCCAATCTTCATGCGCCCCATCATGCCGCGACCGATGAGGCTGCTCGTGATGGCTTCCTTGCGAGTGAGCACCAGTTTGACGGCCCAGCCCGGGACCTGGCTGGCCGCGTACGCGACGAGGGGCTCGATGGACACGTCCGACTTCCCGCCGAATCCGCCCCCGAGATACGGAACACGGACCCGGATGCGTGTGACCGGGATCTTGAACATGTCGGCCAGGACGTCTCGGACGACGAACGGGGCCTGGTTGCTGGCCCACATGTCGATGTCCCCCCCCTGGGTGAACCGGCAGATGGCGCCGTGCGGCTCCAGCGAGCAGTGGCTGCTCAGCGGGAACTCGAAGTGCTCCTCCAGGATGACATCCGCTGCGGCGAACCCGGCGGCAGCGTCCCCCTTGCGCAGCTTGTAGTGATGGAAGATGTTGGTCCCGGCTTCGGAGCGGACGATGTACTCCACGCGGCGATAGCTGCCGTTCCGTTCGTGGATCAGCGGGGCCCCGGGGCGAGCGGCCTCGACCGGATCGAGTTGGAACGGCAGGGGGTCGTACTCTACCTTCACCTTCCTGGCAGCCTGATCGGCCTGGTGTTCGGTCATGGCAAGCACGACGGCCACCGGCTCACCGGCATGGCGGACACGATCCACGGCGATGGGCGGCTGGTCCCACAGGCAGGTCCCGAAGAGGATCCCGCATCCCTGCCCGGTGACTACCTTGCGGACGCCGGGCATCCCTTCCGCCTCGGTCGTGTCCAGGGAGATGATGCGGGCATGCGGGACGCCGGCACGGACCACCCTGGCATGGAGCATCCTCGGAACAGTGATGTCCGAGACGAACATTGCCTGGCCGGTGACCTTGTCGGCACCGTCCACTCGCCTGACTCCCTTGCCAACATAGCGCAATGTCATGCGTGCCTCCCTGCCTCGATGCCCGATTGCACGGAGACCAACTATAGCATCCGTCGGGTGGCTCGGCAACGCCGGCAGGAAGCCAGCAGGAAGCCACAGATCGTCCGCTCGACGCAGGCGGACGTGAGCGGATGGTCGAGCGGACGTTTTCACATCGGATGGTGCGGGAGCATTCTTCGGATGTTGTGCGACAACTCCTATCCGTGCGAATTCGACTTCGGGATCATCGAGAGCGCGGCACGGAAGTTCGCCACGGCCCCGCCGTCCCTGTCCTACTGCGCCGGGGCCGTCTGCGCCTTTCGCACCCGGTAGGTTTCGTCCACGTGAGCCATCAGATCGAGCAGCATGTCCTCGTACTTCATGTGCGCCGCGGACTCGACGTTGCCGAACTGGTCTGAGACCTGGTTGGCAAAGACGCACCCGCCGGGGCACTCCTGCACGGTCTCCTGTTTCGGGATCTTCAGGATTTCACAGGCCTCGTGAGCCCCCTTGCACTGCGGATCCACGCAGCTCCAGACGCTGCCGTCGCCCTTGTCGTTGACGCAGGCGCAGTAGCGCTTGCCGGTCGGCTTGTGGATGCGACAGCACTGTCCTTCCGGGGCCACCTCGATGAACTTGGGCAGGTGGCCCGAGTACATGGATGCGTTGAAGATCAGGTTGGTGACCGTCACGTCCTCGGCCCACATGCCGGAGCCCGGCAGGAAGTAGATGACCGGGTAGACCAGGCTCGACTCGTCATAGCATGGCGGCAGGGAGATCGAGTAACCGAAGCGTGAGCCCAGCGCATCGGCGTAGAACGACCCCCTGAAGATCTTGCCCGGCGTGCCCTTGCACTCGGTGGAATCGAGGTCGGGCCACCGGGCCAGCGCCCGGTAGATGAACATGGCGACGCGGTTGAAGACTTGCTCCGGGGAGCCGACGTGCTTGCCGTCTCCAGCATCGATCTCTTCGGGCGTGGCGTCCGGGTAGCCGTACATGACGAGGTGGTTCTTGCCGGTGCCTTTCTCCGACCAGTCAATGAGGGTGTAGACCTTGTTCAGCATGACCGGCTCCGGGGAGGGATGGACGCTGAGGTCCGTCCCGGAGAACTCCTCGAAGATCCGAGTGTTCGGCTCGCGGGACTGCAGCAGCGCCGCGATGCGATAGGTCCCGGTCAGCGACTGCAGCCCGTCCCGGATTCCGGCGTCGAGGAAGATGTCGGTCGCGGCCAGCTCGGCATCCGGGGCATTGGCGATCCAGTGCATGCCGGTGATATCGAACAGCTTGGCCAGGTGCGGGCTGACGGAGTACTCTCCATCCCCTTCTCCGAAGTCACCGGTGCCCTCCACGCCGTCGAGGCCGAGGTCGTCGTGGGGCTCTCCGGCCTGGTAGAAGTTGTCGCCCTCGGTGCCGAGGGGATTGTCGAAGGTGTCGAAGTCGTCGCCGTTCGGGTCGTTGCCGGCGCCACCGCCGCTGCAGCCTCCCTTGCCGTCCTCCTGTGCACTCGCACAACCGTCCCTTCCAACGTCCTGGTGCCGCTCTCTCGCGTTGATGACGAGCGGCTCGTGGTAGTCTCGCAGGCCGTTCCCGTTGTAGTCTACCGCAAGGATCATGTGCACGGGACGCGTGTGGGGAACCGCAGGATCGTACGCTCCCAGGAGAGACCAGTAGTCCGGGTTGTCCTTGCCCCCGGGGATGGGCTCTTCTCCGTCGCAGAAGCTCACCAGGTCGTAGGTGCCATCGGGGTTGTACTCGGCATTGAAGCTGTGTGGCTTGCCCACGACGACCGGCGTTTCGCACAGGGCCGGAGACCTGGGGTCCTCGAGCCTCTCCGCGGGAACGCCCGGAGGCAGGAGCGGGTGGTCGGGGTTGTAGGAGAACAGGTTGCCGAAAGCGGTCGTGAGCCCCTCGATGGAGTCCAGGTAGGCAGTCCGATCCCACGTAGTTCCGGAGAAGTCGGGATGGATGTTGTTGAAGTTCTGGGCATACTCCCATGGGAACTGAGGCCCGGGGATCCCGCACTGGAGGCCGGGGGCATCCGGGTCGTTCAGGTCATCGACGTGGGCCAGCAGCAGCTCCCTCGGGCAGAAACCGCCGAAGATCTGCCGGTGGAGCATGTCGATGACATAGGAGTAGTTGACGTAGCCCCCCTGTGCGGCCACGACGTCCACGAGGCCCGGATGGTGGGCATGGAAATTGAGGGCCCCCGCTCCCATGGACATGCCGCCGATGGCCCGGAACTTCAGCAGGCGGGGCGGTGGCGCCGGAGGCACGTCGCCGGCCTGCTCACCGGCCAGGTCGACGGCACCGGAATCGGCAGCATCATCCGCAGGAAGCGAGCCGTCCGCACCGGAGGCCTCGGACTGGAGGTCCTGCTGCCCGGTCACATCTCCGGAGGACGACGACGAGCATGACAGGAGCAGGGCACTTGCCGATACCACCACGACGAGCCTCATTGGCACACCTCCGATGCTGCGGATTGTGCCATCGGGCCGGGGACGGTGCAACAACGTCAGGGGTTCCGATAAGGAGAATGGCCCTGCCCTGCGGCCTTGCCCCGAGCACAGACTACGGATTCATCTCGTAGGCATCCTTGAGGGCGAGCACTTCCTGCCAGACGCGGTCGGTCGATTCGGCCTCCCGCATGGGACGCCGGATCACCTTCTGTCCGAGCTCGACCTGGGCATCGGTGGCAGCGGGCTTGGTGATGAAGTCGGTGGCGAACTTCGACACGTCCCGCACCAGACAGTCGAAGATCCGATCGACGAGGTCGTTTCCGATGCCGTGGAGACGGGCGCTCTCGAGCACGAGCTGGCCGTAGACGATGGTGGTGAAGATCTCCCCGACGCTCAGCATGAAGTCCACGTCCTGCATCTGCTCCGGCGTGGCGGGGGCACCGAGCAGCGCCTTCTTGAAGGCCGTGATCTGCTCACGGAAGATGGCCACGTTCGGCACGTCCCACGATGCGAAGACCGGGTTGGGGTCGTGGAACTGGACCTTGCCGAGCCCTCGTGCCGCCCCCTGGTTGAACAGGAACTCGTCGTGCCGGGCCGCCCGCACTTCGGGAATCTCGGGGAAACGGCCCGGACGGAACAGGTAGTTGGCCATGAACTTGAGGATCAGGGCGATGTTCACGTGCACCGTGCCCTCGAGCTTGGGCAGCGCCCGGATGTCCCGCGTCGCCATCTCGAAGTAGGTGTCCTCCTCGAACCCCTTGGCCGCAATCACGTCCCACAGCAGGTTGATGACCTCCTCGCCCTGCGTGGTGACCTTCATCTTGACGACCGGGTTGAACAGCAGGTAGCGCCGGTCTTCGGCCGATGCCGTCCGCTGGTAGTCCGAGGCCCGCAAAGCGAAGAGCTTCATCGACACGAGGCGGGCATACGCGTCGATGAGCATCCGCCGGACGTGGGAGAACTCGGTCACGGCCCGGCCATAGAGAACCCGGTTCGCCGCATGGCGCACGGCCTCGTACAGGGCGTGCGTGCAGATGCCGATGGAGGCCCAGCCCAGGTTGTACTTGCCCACATTGACCGTGTTGAGCGCACTGTTCCACGCCGCATCTCCCCGAGACAGCACGTCCGCATCGGTCATGGGGTAGTCCCGCAGCCCGAAGCCTGCGACGTAGGACTGCACGGCAACGATGTTCTTGATGAGCTCGTAGTTGGGATGCTGGGAGTCGGATGCGAAGAACACGTACTCGCCGGTATCGGCCATCTTGCCGAACGTGGAGATCATCCGGGCCACGTTCCCGTTGCCGATGTAGTACTTGTCACCCCGCGCCAGGTAGCCGCCTCCGGGCTGCGGAGCCAGCGACGTCTCGGTGGAGTAGATGTCCGCTCCGTGGGTCTTCTCGGACAGGCCGAGCCCGAACACTTCGCCCTGGCGCAGGTATTCGGCAGCTCTGCGCTTGGCCTCCTCGTTCGCGCCCATCCAGATGGGCCCGAGCCCGAGAATGGAGACCTGCCAGGTGTACCAGTAGTGCAAACCGTAGAAGCTGGTGATCTCGTTGAACTCGCAGTTGCGCCAGGTATCCCAGCGGGCGGCCGGATCATTCCCGGCGTACGCGGGCGGCGTGAGCAGGGTCGAGAAGATGCGGTTCTCCTTCAGGAACTCGACGAAGTCCCCGTACCACTTGCGCTGGTGGTCGTCCGCCTTGAGCTGCTTCTTCCCCTTGGCCTCGAAGAACGCGATGGTCTTCTCCATGATCTCACGGCTTCGGGCATCCTCGTACTGTCGGCAGCCGCTTCTCGGGTTGAACAGGATCATCCCTACCCCTCCGTCGCAGGAATCCAACCGAGCGAACGATAGCATGCGCGAACGATGATTCCCAGGGCAACGCTCCCGGCTGGCACCAGAGGTCGAACCCTTGTGATTGCAAGATGGTCAGCCGGCCACGTCAGCACCCCGGGGCCTGATAGGCCGGCTTGTGGATGCAGGTGCCCGCTAGGCAGAAGTCCAGCGTGCAGCCATCACCATCATCGCAGTCGGGATTGGTGATGCAGCATTCAGCGGGCGGAGGGATGCAGAAGGGGTCCAGATTCCAGTCCGTGGAGTGATAGCACTTGCCGAACTCACAGTGATCGCAAGTACATTCGTTGCCGTCGTCGCAGTCCTCCGAGATCCAGCGCAAGTTGTCCTGGCACTCGTTGGTGCACTGGTGGTCCTTGCACACGTCAGGTGTCAGCGGCTCACCGTCGTCGCAGTCCGCGGCCGACTCGCAGCACAGCGGATCCTCCGTGTCGATCGTCTGGGTACACTGCATTCCGTCGCAGAAATCCAGCGTGCAGGGATTCCCGTCGTCCGGGCATCCCCCGGGCACGCAGGCCGGCGGGGGCGGACCGTCCGGCACGTCCGGCACGTCCGACACGTCCGACACGTCCGACACGTCCGACACGTCCGACACGTCCGACACGTCCGACACGTCCGACACGTCCGACCCGTCGGACACGTCCGACACGTCCGACCCGTCCGGCA
>VGRX01000133.1 GCA_016875215.1 Deltaproteobacteria bacterium | reverse complement strand
TCCGACCCGTCCGACCCGCCCGAGACGTCCGACCCGCCCGACCCGTCCGACACGTCCGACACGTCCGACACGTCCGACCCGTCCGACCCGTCCGACCCGCCCGTCCCGTCCGGCTGCGTCGAGCCGTCGCCGGTGGAGACGGCATCCCCCCAGGGGACCTGGTCGGAGACATGCTTGAACTCGAAGCGCTGCGCACACGATGCCGCTGCCAGTACGAGAAGCAGCGTGGCCACAAGACTCAGCCGGTGCGGGGGGTAGGTGACTGGAATCACGGGTTGCCTCCGATCTACCAGGAAAGTGTGAACGACATGGCGGCCCCGCCGGGAAGCGCCACGGGGGCCAGACCGAGCTTGCCCTCCCGGTCCTTGCCTTCCTCGTCGGAATCGGTGCTCACGAGCAGGAGAATCCCGCCCGTGATCGCCATCGCGCCGCCGATTCCGTACAGGACGTAGGACGAGATGACCTTGGGCTGCACCTCGTCGTCATACGCCTTGTCGTAGAGCTCCTGGTGCTGGACGGGAGCCGGGCTCTCGTCAGTTCCGTCGGGGTACTCGCCCTTGAGTTCGTCGTTCCGCTTCATTGCGAGGTAGCCGAACGTGCCACCGGTCGCGGCCGCTGCCACACCGGCACCGAGCAGCGTCCACTTCCACCAGGCGCCGGAGTTGCCCCGGGTCTCGGCCTTGGCCGCCACGTGCACCGGCGTTCCGAGCTGTGCGGACAGGTCGTCCTCGGGCGGCTTCTCCACGGGATTGGCGACCTCCGGCTTCTCGACGACGGTCTCGCTTGCGGCCACGACGACGGTCTTCTTCCAGGGGAGCTCCCCGGGCCGGCCGACCATGAGCTCGTAGGTGCCGGGCTTGAGCTTCCGCCGGAACGGCACCCTGCCTTCGAGCATGCCGTTGAGGAACACCTGGATGCTCTTCCCCGCCCCCTGCACCTCGAGGTACCCCCACTGCTCGACCGGTACAAGCACGATCGAGATGTCCTGCTCGGCCTTGCCAGCCGCTACTTCCACAACTTCGAGCTTCTGGTCGAAGCCTTCCTTCTCCCCACGCAGGAGGCGTTTTCCCGGCTCGAACCACCAGTCGAGGGGGCAGCGGTAGGCGTCCTTCGACTCCCCCTGGACGAAGAGCCTGGCGTCGGCGGGCTGGCAGCGTACGTGACAGAGCACGTGGGTCTTGCGCAGGTCGGCCACGACCCCCTGGAGCCATGCCGCGGCCTCCGCATCGTCCGGCTTGACCTCGAGATAGCGGTTCAGGTGATGCCAGGCCTGCGGCAGCTTGCCGAGCTTCTTGTATGCCAACCCCAGGTTGACCTGTACGACGGGACGGTACTTCTCCGGGATGGCGTCGGCCACCATGAGCCAGATGGCGACCGCCTCCTCGAACAACCCCTTGTCGGCCAGGTCGGAGGCCTCGTTGAACAGTGCGATGGGGTCTTTGTCCTGAGCGGCTGCAAAACGCCCTGGAAACAGCATGACCGTCGCTGCGAGCAGGGCGTGGAGCAACCCGATGCCACGGTTGCCGGATGTCGCTCCCGGAGACAATCGGAACATGGTTCCTCCTACTGCCCGATCTGAATCTGGAATGGCACTTCGGTGAAGAGGGCGGCGTCGTTGTTGGCCTTGGCCTTGGCCGAGTAGGCCCGCAGGTAGTACACGTGTTTGCCGATCGGTTCCTTCGCCTTGCATTTCACCACGATCTCGGTCTTCTCGAGTGCCTCGATTGCAAGCTCGGCAGGCTTCTCGCAGTCCTGGGTCTCGCTCTTGGCCGGCCCGAAGCCGATGGTGAAGCTGAGCGTGTCCGGCTCGTTGGAGAAGGCTCGGATCTGGAGGGCGACGTCGAACTGCTGGAGGATCACCAGGCTCAGCGGCTCGTCAAAACCGGGAAGCGTTGACGGTTCCGTGCGGAGGTTCGTTCCGTAGAACGATTCCACCACCTTGGCGCGCTGCTTGAACTCGTCGAAGGTGTACCCCTGCTCGTTGTAGATGAACGTCCCGGCCGGGTTTGCGGGAGACTCGAGGAACGGCTTCTTGTCGTTGGCCTGCTTGTCGGGTACCTGGCGGAAACGCTGCAGCTCGCGCAGCAGGAAGAGAACCCGGTCCTCGGGCAGCTTGTACAGGAAGTCCTGGAGCCAGGGATCCTGGATGTGGCTTGCCGCGAGCCGGACCTTGGCCATGTCCTGGGCGCCCAACGTCGGCTTCAGCTCGTCCGTGGACTTGGGCAGGAGCCGCCAGCGGTCCACGAAACGCTGGACGAACAGGTCCGGATCGGTCGTCGCCAGGTCCGCATCCGTGTCGGTCATGACGTAGTAGTTGGAGCGGGCGGGGACCTCGTAGTACTTGGGAAACACCTTGGCTCTCTTTGCTGCCCACACGCCGACCACGTGGGCAAGCTCGGACTCGAGGTTCCCCCCGCAGAGCTGCGGCACATAGATGGACGAGGGCTGGAGCGTGACGAAGTGCTGGGTGAGGCGGTCCACCGCCTCGTGGTTGCCGGTCACGATTCCCCACTCGATGTACTTCTCGTACAGGTAGATCCAGTCTGCCGGGACTCCGAGCGATGCCACGGACAGCGTGGCCGGATTGCCGTTGTAGTACTTGTCGATCGGCGTGTCGTCGAACGTGAGGTAGAACACGTAGACCGCGGCCCCGGCACCGAGGAGATCCTGGATGCGCCCGAGCGCGCCGATCTCGTCCCCCTTGTGCGCAAAGACGAATGCGGCCTTCTCCGGGTCGAGCATGCAATCCTTGGCGCAGTTGTCCGGGGTCTCCGCCCCGGCGCACTGACCGTCACCGCAGCCGGTGAGGACCGGCTGGATCTCCTCGGGCACGTCGGGCAGCGGCTCGGGCTCGTCCGGCGGGAGGTCGGGTGCCACGTCCTCGGGAGGAAGGGGTTGCAGGTCGGTCTTGGGGAACGAGATCTCGGCCACCACGTCCCCGGCCCCGCCATCGCCTGAGCAGGCGGCCAGGCCGCACGCGAACAGCAGGGCAATCATAGGGGCAAACGGGCGTCGCTGCATTCTCCCCTCCTGGCAATGTGCATCACGATTCCGGAGCATCGGCATCCTCCCGGAACACGAAGAACTGCACCTCTGCAAGCCCCAGGGCGGCAAGCCCCGGGTCATCGAGCCTGAGGACGATCCGACTCGCCCACGATCCGGCGAGGTCGGCGGTGACCGGACCCTCCACCGCGGGCAGGAGCACAGTTCGGTGGATCCCCCCCTCGGTCTCCACCGTGACACGGGAGGTGCTTGCTGCCGCCGGCCCCTCGAGACACCCGACCGTGAAGGCCACGTGGCTGAAGCGGTGATACGCCCGGAACGTCAGCTCGATGCGCCCGGGCAGCCCGGCACGCCCCGGCCGCAGGCAGGTACCAGAGCTCCCGTCCACCAGGTCATCCAGCCGGAGCGTGTCCGGCGGAGCCCCCTGCTGCGCGTCCTGGACCTGGCGGAAGTACCGGATATCGTCAGGCACCACCGGCTGAGTCCCGGGCCCCAAGTGCGGAAGTGCGGGGAAGTCCCCGGCCGGCGGCTGGCTGCCGGACGCCTGGACGGACCGTGCGCCCCCCCCCTGCTCCCGCCCGGACGGCCCGGGCGTCTCGACGGCTCCGCCCCCCAGCCCGAGCTTGTGGTCCGAGGCCGCAAGCCTCAGGAGCACGAGGACCACGACCGCAACCAGGAGACCGGCGAGGAACGGAACCGTCACATGGCGCGGCAGAAACCGCTTGTCGAGTCGCTTGCGGACCACGATTGTATCCATCTCGCGGGTCGGATCGCGCATCGCAGGCAGCGACCGGCCCGGTTCGCTGAAGCGGTGCCCACAGGCCAGGCATCGCTCCGGCAACCCCGGAGTGACCGCTCCGCAGGCCGGGCACTTGGATACCGTCGTCTCCCGACGCTCTGTCATGACGTACTGCCCTCCCGGCACGAACATCCTCGGGTGGATGTATAGATCATTCGCGCAGATGCGGCAAGAACGGGGAGCCTGTCAGGTTCAGGGGGCCGCATTGCTCACCTTCAGCGTGTAGGAATCGCACGTGGCGGGCTTCCCCTGGATGCGGAACACCCGGATGAAGTAGTCCGCGGTCTGGTCCGCACAGAGGTGCTTGCCCGGCTCGGCCTGGCCGGCCGGATTTGCGTTGGTCAGCGTGGAGCACGGACATTCCCCTTTCTGGGCGTCGTAGAAGTCGGTGAACCACTCGAACAGGTCGGTCGAGAAGCAGAGGTTGTCCGCGGGGTTGCAGCCGCCGCGGTAGACATCGAATGCGAACTGGCCGTCCGGATTGGAGGTGAACTGCACCTTGACGTGGAGCTTGTCGCAGCTCTGGTCTGCGGAATCGGTTGCCTTGAAGCGGATCCAGTCCGCGTCCCCGCCGGGCACGAGGTTCCCGATGTGGAACGCTGTCTCGCCGGCATCGCCCAGGGTTCCGATGGAGTAGGCATCCGTGCAGGTATCGCCGGTGGCCTCGAACACGTCCTCCTTGCACTCGCAGCCGTCTGCGATGAGCCCGTTGACGTTCCACCAGGCAGCGTCGCACGAGACGAGCTGGCAGGCGCCTGCGGTGCACTTGGTCTGGGCGTGGGCGATGGGGCAGAGGATCGCTGCGTTGCCTTCGTCGACCTGGCCGTTGCAGTTGTCGTCCACGGCATTGCACAGCTCGCTGGCGCCGGGACTCATGCCGGCCTGGGTGTCATTGCAGTCGCCGCCGCCGAACGGACAGATCGGGGGCTTGCCGACTGTGGACATCCCGGCGTCGCACCAGTCGTCATTGTCGTCGTCGCAGCCGGTATCGACACCGCTCTTGCAGTCGTTGTCGATTCCGTCGCAGACCTCGGTGGCCGCGGGATTGACTGCGGGGTTGGTATCTGCGCAATCGCCCCCCAGGGTCACGCTGTAGGGAGGGCTGGCGGCGCAGAGGCACTTGGGTGCGTTCTGGTCACCGTACCCGTCCAGGTCGCCGTCCTTGTAGTACCACGTGCACCCGGTCGCACCCTGCTCGTCCGCGACCCCGTCGCAATCGTCGTCGGCCAGGTTGCAGAACTCGGTGGCCCCGGGGTGGATGGCTGCGTTGTTGTCGTTGCAGTCGCCGGGCACGGTGGCCTTGTAGTTGCCGGCGGGAGCGCACAGACACTGCGAGTCCGCCGTGAGCCCGAAGCCGTCGTTGTCACCGTCGCGATAGAACGTGGTGCACTGCCCGGCGGCCCCCTCGTCGACCTGGCCGTTGCAGTTGTTGTCGAGCCCGTCGCACAGCTCCTTGGCGCCGGGGTAGGTGGTCACGCTGTTGTCGTTGCAATCTGCGCCGACCGCTGCGGAGTAGGGGCCGCTCACGGTGCAGAAGCACTTGACGTCGCTGGTGACCCCGTAGGCATCGCCGTCGTTGTCGCGATAGAAGTTGCTACAGCCGGCGGCCCCCTCTTCGTTGGCGTTGCCGTCGCAGTCATCGTCGATGGCATTGCAGACCTCCTTGGCCCCGGGGTTGACGTTGCCGTTGGAGTCGTTGCAGTCGCCGGCCAGGGTTGCTGAGTACGGGGCCAGCGGAGCGCAGCGGCAAGCAGTGTCGTTGAGAATCCCGTAGCCGTCGCCGTCCGCATCCTTGTAGTAGGTGATGCACCCCTGCGAGCCGGGCTCGTCGATCTGGGAATCGCAATCGTCATCCAGGTTGTTGCACACCTCGGCCGCCCCCGGATGGGCCTGGGCGCTGGCATCGTTGCAATCCCCGCCCTTGGTGGCGGTGTAGGCGCCGGAAGGGGCGCACGTGCACTTGCTGTCGCCGGTGACGCCGAAGGTGTCGCCGTCCGCATCCTTGTAGTAGGTGATACACTGCGGAGCCCCTTCGTCGACCTGGCCGTTGCAGTTGTCGTCCACGCCGTTGCACAGCTCGGTCGCGTTGGGATTGACCAGGGACGACGCATCGTTGCAGTCGTTGGCGACGGTGGCCTTGTAGTTGCCGGCCGCGGTGCAGAGGCACTGGCTGTCGCCGGCCACCCCGAAGCCGTCTCCGTCCACGTCCTTGTAGAGGGTCTGGCATCCCTGGGCCCCGGCTTCGTCCACCTGGCCGTCACAGTCGTCGTCACCGCCGTTGCATGCCTCGGTCGCGTTGGGATGGACGGCCTGGACCGCGTCGTTGCAGTCGCCCGACTGCTGGACCTTGTAGGGTGGCGAGGCCGCGCAGAGACACTTGCTGTCGTTGCCGATACCGTACCCGTCGTCGTCGCCGTCCTTGTACCAGGTCGAGCACCCGAGCGAACCGGTCTCGTCGGTCTGGCCGTTGCAGTTGTCATCCTTGCCGTTGCACTTCTCGGCCGCTGCCGGGTTGACCTGGACATCCGAATCCGCGCAGTCGCCGCCGACGTTGGCGGTGTACTTGCCCTGGGGGGCGCACAGGCACTTCTTGTCGGTGGTGACGCCGTAGCCGTCCGCGTCGTTGTCGAGGTAGAAGTTCGAGCAGGCCGGGGCCCCCTCGTCGACCTGGTTGTTGCAGTTGTCGTCCTGGCCGTTGCAGAGCTCGGGTGCGGCCGGGTAGATGGCTGCGCTGCCGTCGTTGCAGTCGCCGCCGCCGAAGAGGCAGGTATCCGGCGTTCCGACCATGGGCATCGCCTGGTCGCAGTATCCGTCGTTGTCGTCGTCGCACCCCTTGTCCGGGTTGCCGTCGCAGTCGTTGTCCAGGTTGTCGCACACCTCGGTCTTTCCCGGGTTGAGGGCCGCGTTCATGTCATCGCAGTCGTTGCCCCCCTTTGGACACACGGGCGGATTGCCGCTGGTGGTCATGGCAGCGTCGCACCAGTCGTCGTTGTCGTCGTCGCACCCTTCGTCCTTGCCGTTCTTGCAGTTGTTGTCGATGTCGTCGCAGCGCTCGACGGCAGCGGGGTTGATGAGCTCGTTGTTGTCGTTGCAGTCCCCTCCGCCCAGCAGGCAGGTGCTGGGTTTGCCGACGGTGGTCATGGACGCGGTGCAGTACCCGTCGTCATCCTTGTCGCACCCTTCGTCCACGCCGTTCTTGCAGTTGTTGTCGATGTCGTCGCACTTCTCGGGCATGTCGGGATTCTGGGCGAAGTTGAGGTCGTTGCAATCCCCCGACACGGTGGCCGTGTAGCCGCCGGAGGACATGCAGAGACACTTGGCATCCGCTGCATCGCCGTACGTGTCCGCGTCGCTGTCCCGGTAGAATTGCGTACAGCCGGCAGCACCGGCCTCGTCTGCGGCCCCGTTGCAGTTGTCGTCCTTGCCGTTGCAGGTCTCGGTCCCGCCCGGCTTGATCAGCGCGTTGGCATCGTCGCAGTCGCCGGCCACGGTGGCCTTGAAGGGGGTGGCGGGGGCGCACAGGCACTTGGATTCCCCGGCCAGGCCGAACCCGTCGCTGTCCGCGTCCTTGTAGAAGCTGGAGCAGCCGTTGGCCCCTTCCTCGTCCACCTGGGTATCACAGTCGTCATCGAAGTTGTTGCACTTCTCCGCTGCCTTGGGATTGACCTGGGCGTTGCCGTCGTTGCAGTCACCCGACTGGGTCGCGGTGAAGTCGCCGACCGGCTTGCAGGTGCACTGCTGGACCGCTGTGCTTCCAAAGCCATCCTTGTCCGCGTCCAGGTAGTAGGTGGTGCACCCGGTTGCGCCGGCCTCGTCCACCTGGTTGTTGCAGTTGTCGTCCGCTCCGTTGCAGACCTCCTTGACGCTGGGGCTGACGAGCTCGTTCCCGTCGTCGCAGTCGCCGAGCTTCTTGGTGGTGTACAGCCCCTCCGACTGGCACAGGCACTTGGTCAGCCCCGCGTCGCCGTAGCCGTCCTGGTCCCCGTCGTAGAACCAGGTCGCGCACCCGGCTGCCCCGGCCTCGTCGACGAGCTGGTCGCAATCGTCGTCGAGCCCGTTGCAGCTTTCACCGGCTGCCGGAGAGACCTTCGCACTGGTGTCATCGCAGTCGCCGCCCGTCGTTGCCGTGTACTTCCCCTGCGCCGCGCACAGGC
The DNA here is from genome assembly GCA_016875215.1 of Deltaproteobacteria bacterium. Taxonomy (GTDB): domain Bacteria; phylum Myxococcota_A; class UBA9042; order CAIXZC01; family CAIXZC01; genus CAITUV01. The sequence goes on along the minus strand of VGRX01000133.1, from coordinate 3,939 downwards.
ACTTGCTGTCGTTGTTGGCGCCGTACCCGTCCGCGTCGTCATCCTTGAGGAACAGCTTGCAACCGACCCCGCCCGCCTCGTCCACCTTCCCGTCGCAGTTGTCGTCGACGCCGTTGCAGAACTCGGTCGCACCGGGGAACATGGCCGCGTTCTGGTCGTTGCAGTCCCCGCCGACAGCGGCCTTGTAGGCCCCGGAGGGCCCGCACTGGCACTTGACGTCGTTGCTGTTGCCGTACCCGTCGCCGTCGGTATCCCGATAGTAGTTCGTGCAATCCCCGGGAGAACCCTCGTCGATCTGGCCGTCGCAGTCGTCATCCAGGTTGTTGCACTTCTCCACCGCCCCCGGATGAACGCTGGCAAGCCCGTCGCTGCAATCCCCCGACTGCAGCGTCGTGTGGTCCCCGGTCGGTCCGCACAGGCACTTCCCCGCTCCGATCTGGCCGTATCCGTCCTTGTCCACGTCCGCAAAATAGGGCTTGCACCCCTGGGCATTCTCGTCGTCCGCCACTCCGTTGCAGTTGGAATCCTTGCCGTCGCACAGCTCGAGAGCGGCCGGCTTGACCTTGGGATCCGCATCGTTGCAGTCATCGCCGTTCTTGACCGTGTACGCCCCTTCCGCCTGGCAGAGACAGAGGCTCGCAAGCCCGTTGCCGAAGCCGTCCTGGTCCACGTCCTTGAAGAAGAAGCTGCACCCCCATGCGCCGGGCTCGTCGACCTTGCCGTCGCAGTTGTCGTCCTCTGCGTTGCACTTCTCCTTGCCCGCGGGGGAGACGTTGGGATTCGTGTCGTTGCAGTCGCCGTCGTTCTGGGTGGTGTAGTCCCCCTCGGCCTGGCAGTAACACTTGAAGTCGCTGGTCAGACCGAAGCCGTCGTCGTCGAAGTCACGGAAGAACTTGATGCAGCCGATGGAACCGGGCTCGTCGACCTTGCCGTCGCAGTCGTTGTCCGCTCCGTCGCACAGCTCCTGGGCCGCAGGATAGGCCTGGGGGTTCTTGTCGTTGCAGTCGCCTCCGACCAGCGCCTGGTACGGCGGTGTGGACACGCACAGGCACTTGCTCTGCTGCTGCAGCCCGAAGCCGTCCGAGTCCTCGTCGATGTAGTAGCTCTTGCACCCCTGAGCCCCTTCCTCGTCGCTCTTCCCGTTGCAGTTGTCATCAAGCCCGTTGCACTTCTCCGCCTGCCCGGGATTCACCGCCGCATTCGCATCGTTGCAGTCCCCCGAGGATGCTGCCGTGTACTGCTGCCATGCCGCGCACAGGCACTTCTTGTCCCCGATGGCACCGAACTGGTCGGCATCGCCGTCCGCATGGTAGTCCTTGCAGCCGAACGCATCCTGGTCGTCCACCACGCCGTCGCAGTCGTTGTCGAGGCCGTCGCACTTCTCGATGGCCTGCGGGTTGACCTGGTTGTTCTTGTCGTTGCAGTCGCCGCCGGCCAGGGCCGTGTACTTGCCGGTCGCGGCGCACAGGCACTTCTTGTCGTCGAGCGCTCCGGCCCCGTCCTGGTCGTAGTCCATCCACCAGGTCGAGCATCCCTTGGCATTGGCCTCGTCCACGCCGCCTGCGCAGTTGTTGTCCAGTCCGTCGCACTTCTCCTGCGCTCCGTGGTGGATGGCGGGGTTGTTGGGTGCGCAGTCGGTCGCGTCCGGGTCACCGTCTCCATCGGCATCCAGAGAGCAGGCATTGCCGACCCCGTTCAGGTCCGAATCCGCCTGGTCCGGGTTGTAGACGGTCGGGCAGTTGTCGAACTGGTCGAGGAACCCGTCGTTGTCGTCGTCGGTATCGCACGCGTTGCCGAGCGGGTCGTTGTCGGAGTTGACCTGGGACGGATTCGCGGTGAGCGGACAGTTGTCGTCCGCGTCCGGGATCTGGTCCCCGTCGTCGTCCAGGTCACACGCGTTCCCTTGCAGGTCCTTGTCCGTGTCGAGCTGGTCCAGGTTGTCGTTCAACGGACAGTTGTCGAGGGTATCGGGCACGCCGTCGTTGTCGTCGTCGTCATCGCAGACGTCCCCCATGGCATCCTGGTCGTTGTCCTTCTGGTTGGGGTTGTAGACGAGGGGGCAGTTGTCGACAAGGTCGATGCGACCGTCGTTGTCGTCGTCCTGGTCGCACTTGTCTCCCTGGCCGTCCTTGTCGGTATCCTTCTGATCGATGTTGAAGACGCTGGGGCAGTTGTCCTGCTTGTTGGCGAGCCCGTCACCGTCGACGTCGTCGTCGCACGGGTCGCCGAGGCCGTCGTCGTCGAGGTCGGCCTGGGTCGGATTGAAGGTCGTGGGGCAGTTGTCCATCGGGTCCGCGATGGCATCGCCGTCGTCATCCGGGTCGCAGGCATCGCCGATGCCGTCGAAGTCGATGTCGGCCTGGTTCTTGTTGTAGAGGTTGGGGCAGTTGTCCAGGGTGTCCACGGTGCCGTCGCCGTCATGGTCGTCGTCGCACGCGTCACCAAGGCCGTCACCGTCGGAATCGAGCTGGTTCGCGTTGGGAATCGTGGGGCAGTTGTCCTTGGCGTCGAGCTTGCCGTCGTTGTCATCGTCCAGGTCGCACACGTCCCCCCAGATATCGCCGTCGGTGTTGAGCTGCTCGGGGTTGGCGGCCAGAGGGCAGTTGTCCTGGAGGTCGCTGATGCCGTCGTTGTCGTCATCCGGGTCGCACGCGTCCCCCGCTCCGTCCTTGTCCGAGTCCTTCTGGTCGAGGTTGGGGGTCGAGGGGCAGTTGTCGTTCACGTTGGGGACGCCGTCGTTGTCGAGGTCGGTCTCGCACGCATCCCCCTTGCCGTCGCCGTCCGAGTCGATCTGGCTCGCGTTGGCCACGATGGGGCAGTTGTCCTCAGCATCGGGCACGCCGTCGTTGTCATCGTCGTCGTCGCATGCGTCGCCGTTCTTGTCGTCGTCGTGGTTGGCCTGCGACTGGTTGGCCACGGTGGGGCAGTTGTCGTTGAGGTCGGGCACGCCGTCGTTGTCGTCATCCGGATCGCACGCGTCCCCCCAGGCATCATTGTCCAGGTTGAACTGCCCCGCGTTGGCCACGGTGGGGCAGTTGTCGAGGTCGTCCTTCTTGCCGTCGTTGTCGTCGTCGTCATCGCACGCGTCGCCCAGCTTGTCGCCGTCGGTGTCGACCTGGTCCCCATTCTTGACGAGCGGGCAGTTGTCCTTGCCGTCGGGAGTCCCGTCGTTGTCGTCGTCGGTGTCGCATGCATCCCCTTCACCGTCGCCGTCGGTATCGGTCTGCACCGTGTTCTTCACGAGCGGGCAGTTGTCCACCGTGTCCTGGATGCCGTCGCCGTCGTCATCCTTGTCACAGGCATCGCCGTCGCCGTCGCCGTCCGTGTCTTCCTGGCCTGCGTTGGCCACCTTCGGGCAGTTGTCGGTCTTGTCGGTGACGCCGTCGTTGTCATCGTCCGGGTCGCACGCGTCCCCCAATCCGTCCCCGTCGAAGTCGTCCTGGAGCGGGTTGATCAGGGTGGGGCAGTTGTCGAGCGCATCGACGATGCCGTCGTTGTCGTCATCCGGGTCGCAAGCATCTCCCTTGGAATCGAAGTCGGAATCGGCCTGGTCCGCGTTGGGATTGACCGTGCAGTTGTCGAGCGCATCGGGCACGCCGTCATTGTCATCGTCGTCGTCGCACGCGTTGCCCAGGCCGTCGCCGTCCGAGTCTTTCTGGTCTGCGTTGGGGACCGACGGGCAGTTGTCCGCCTCGTTGGCCACCTTGTCGCCGTCGAGATCGGGATCGCAGACATCGCCCGTGCCGTCGAAGTCGGTGTCGGTCTGGACGGGGTTGAACAGGTAGGGGCAGTTGTCCACCTCGTTCTTGAACTGGTCGCCGTCGATGTCGTCGTCGCACGCGTTGCCCTTGCCGTCCTGGTCGAGATCGGCCTGGTCCGGGTTGTTGACCAGGGGACAGTTGTCCTCGTCGTCCAGCACCTGGTCTCCGTCCTTGTCGT
>VGRX01000132.1 GCA_016875215.1 Deltaproteobacteria bacterium | reverse complement strand
GGGGGCCAGGAGAGCGACGCAGAGCAGGCCGGCTTCAGCATCCCCCCTTCTTCCGCGGCCGACAGCACCGTCCGGCGACCGAAGTCCCGCTCGGGCATTCTCCCGTCCGGCCGACGCCGCAGGTACGGCCAGCTCGCACTGCACGGCATCGAGCACCCGCTGGGCAAGCGCAGCATCGAGCTTCTCCCCGACGAGGTCGGTTCCTGACAGCCTGGCCACGAACTCCAGGCAGGGCGTGGACTCCAGGAAGCCCGTCACACGCAGCCGGTCCTCCAGCGCATAGCGCCACAACCCGCTGCCCGTGCTGAGGATCGGCTGGACCTCCATGTCCGGTTCCAGCCTCCAGGACGGGACGATTCGCCCCGTCTCCAGGCACCGGAACTCGTAGAAGTGGCTCCGGACTGCAAGCGGGTAGTGGCCGCAGAACGGGATGGTCACGACGCCTTCGGTCGCCCACACGCCTTTGCCCTGGAACGCTGCCTGTGGAAGCAGCGCAGACAGGCACGCAGCCCACGAGGCGGAGCTTCCCGTGTCCCATGCACTGACCAGCGACAGCCGGGGCCAGAAGCTCCGGTAGAACTCTCCGCTCGGGATGCCATCCCAGGAGCGCAGCAGGCTCGCCCGACGCCCTGCGCCCAACCGGTCCAGCCGAACCGAGATGCGCTGTCGCTCGTCCCCGAGGCGGCGCAGCAGCTCCAGAGCGAACGTGGGGCTCCAGACCGATACCAGGGAGAGATCCGCTGCAGCGGAAAGTGCCACCAACGTCTCGAACAGTGTCTCGTTGACCGAAGGAAGTCGCGCCACGTCGGGAGAAACTGCCATCACCCGGCCGAGCAGCCGTCGCTTCCACCAGGGCAGAAGTTGCAGATCGTCTCCGGCCGCCGCCCGTCCCCCCGATGCTCCGCGCAGCTCGTCCGGCAGCCAGGACAGCGACCAGTAGTGCCTTCCTTTGAGGATCCCCGGATGGGACCGGCCGAGGTCGAACAGCCAGGGCGAGGAGGCCCGGTCCAGCTCGGACAGGAATGCCTCGGAATAGGGGATCCACTTGCGTCGGGACGTCGACCCGCTCGTCGGCTCGAAGCGGGTGCAGCGCGGCGCCATCACCCATCGCGACGGCTCGGTCCGCTGTCGCTCCACCCGGGGGACCCAGTCGGACCACGCTGAGACCGGGAGCCTCGCAGCGACATCTTCGGCCGTCCACGAGCGGCTCAGGCCGTGCTCCCGCCCGAAATCGGTCTGCTCCAGAAGCGCCAGCAGTCGAGCCAGCACGGCGCGCTGGGCAGACTCGGCGTCACGAAGCGCCCGCACGAAGCGGGCATGCTCCGGAAACTGGGATGCGCAATGCAGCAAGTGCACGAGGACCGCCGCTCTCATGACTCGCATCTTGCACGTTGGGGAGGCATCTGGCAACATTCCGCCATGGGAAAGGTGGCGTCGAGAGTCCTGCCCGTAGCGAGCATCCGCCCGACATTACGGGAGGAGATGTTCGCACTCATGCTACGGCACTACGACGGCGTCGCCCGCGATGCCTTCTTCTCTGACCTGGCGGAGAAGGACCACGTCCTGCTGTTCACCGTCGGCGGGAACCTCATCGGATTCAGCACGATCTTCTGCCGGAGGCTCCCCCGGATCTGCGATGCCGTGTTCCTGTTTTCGGGCGATACCGTCATCGAGAAGCCCTGGTGGGGAGGGAGCTTCCTCCAGATGGCCTTCGGAAGATACGTGCTCGCTGTGAAGCTGCGCAACCTGCACCGGCCGGTCTACTGGATGCTCATCAGCAAGGCCTACAAGACCTACATGATGATGCGGCGGAACTACCCGTACTCGTTTCCCCAGCACGGCCGGCCGATGCCCGACGACATCCGCCGCGCGCTCGTCGGATTCTATGATTGGAAGTACCCGGGGGCCCTGGACCCGCAGTCCGGGATCATCCGGCTGGAACAGGGTGGCTACGCAGTGTGCGGCGGGCTTGCAGAGCCGGACGAGTCCGCTGCCGCGGATCGGGACGTACGCTACTTCCTGGAACGCAATCCGGGCTGGTCCAAGGGCGACGAGCTGGCCTGCCTTGCCGAGATCCGGCTCAGGGACTACCTGGCGATTCTGCGCAAGTACGTCCCCAGGTACGTGAAGCTGATGAAAGGATAGGGGCCCGTGCAAGAACAGGTCGTGCATTCGAGAGCCGCTGCATCCCTGTCCGCCACGTTGCGGGGCCCCGAAACAGGCCGGGCAGACCATTCCGGGCCGCCGGGAGCGTTCGAAGAAGCGGAGGGAGCATGAGCAAGAGGCTGAAGATAGCGTTTCTGTCACCCAAGGGGCCGCTCTATCGGCATCGGGGGGGGATCTTCAGGAAGGCGCTGCGGCCGTCGCCGCTGACCTTCTCCACGCTGGCCTCCCTGATCCCGGAGGACATTCCAGCGGACGCTACCGTCTACGACGAGGGAGTCCAGGACGTCGACCCCGACCAGATTGATGCTGATCTTGCCGGAATTACGGTGATTACTGGAAATGCGGCGCGCTGCTACGAGTTTGCGGCGAAGTTCCGCGCCCGCGGTGTCCCGGTGGTCATGGGCGGCCCCCATCCCACGCTCGCACCCGATGATGCCCAACCCCACGCGGATGCCATCGTCACCGGCTACGCGGAGGAAACGTGGCCCGAGCTGCTGCGTGATTTCCTGTCCGGTGGCATGAAGCCCCGGTACGTGATGGACCCGGACTTCTCCTTTGCCCGGATGAAACACATCCCCTTCCCGCGGCGGGAGATCATGGCCAGGAAAGGCTACCGGACGCTCAACACGTTCGAAGCCACCCGAGGCTGTCTCCACGATTGCGAGTTCTGCGTCGTTCCCCACGCCTGGGGCAAGAAGCCCTACCTCAAGCCGATTGACCATGTGCTGGCGGACATCCGGCAGATGAACGCCAGGAAGCTCCTCTTCTATGATCTGAACATCATCGCCAGCCGGGATCACGCAGCGGATCTGTTCCGGGCACTGGCACCGCTCAAGATCAAGTGGTACGGGTTGGTGACCGCGCTCATCGGCCGGGACACCGAGCTGCTCGAGCTGGCTGCCCGCAGCGGCTGCAAAGGGCTTCTCGTCGGGTTCGAGACCGTGTCCAAGGCCGCACTGGCCGACATGCACAAGCGGTTCAACGACCCGAGGCTCTACATCGACTTCGTCAAGGACCTTCAGTCCCTGGGTATCGCGATCAACGGGTGCTTCGCCTTTGGCAGCGACTCGGACACGGTCGAAGCGTTCGACGAGGTTCGCGACTTCGTGCTCGAACAGCGCATCGAGCTCCCGCGGTTCGCCATTCTCACCCCCTTCCCGGGGACCAGGCTCCATCACCGGCTCGCCGCCGACGGACGCATCCTGCACAAGGACTGGAGCCAGTATGATGGCCAGCACGTGGTCTTCCAGCCGAAGAACATGACCCCGGAAGAGCTGCTCGCCGGGCATCGCCGGGTCTGGGAAGAGATCTACTCCATCAAGTCGATCCTGCACCGCGTCCGGGGGAAGAAGGTCAACTACTTCATGATGCTGGCGGCCAACCTGGCGTACCGTTACTATGCGCACCGCCTCCACAAGTTCTACACCTGCAACGCAGGGATGCCCTAGGCCGCACGGAGGACGACATGAGAGTCACGCTGATCTATCCGTGCATGGGACGCCGGCCGGGCAAGCGCTACGTCCGGTCCTGGCAGATGGAGCCGCTGCCGGCCGCGCATCTCGCCGGGCTCACGCCGCGTGACGTGGAGCTCCGCTTCTACGATGACCGCATGGAATCGATTCCGTACGACGAGCCGACCGACCTCGTGGCCATCACGGTCGAGACCTACACGGCCCGGCGCTCCTACCAGATTGCATCCGAGTATCGCCGCCGCGGTGTTCCGGTCGTCATGGGCGGGTTCCACCCGACCCTGGTGACCGACGAGGTCATGGACTATGCCGAGGCCGTGGTCGCGGGCGAGGCCGAGGAGCTCTGGCCCCGCGTCGTCGAGGACTTCCGGGCCGGTCGCCTCCAGCGGCTCTACCGCACCGAGAAGCGGCCCGACATTACGCACACCATGCCGGACCGCGGCATCTTCGCCCCCAAGGACTACCTCCCCTTTGCCCTGGTCGAAGCCGGCCGGGGCTGTCCGCTCAAGTGCGAGTTCTGCTCGATCCAGACCTGCTTTGCCGCGACTCAGACCCACCGTGGAATCCCCGAGATCGTCGAGGAGGTCCGCCAGATGTCGCGTCGCACGAAGCTCTTCTTCTTCGTCGACGACAACATCATCGCACACGTGGAATTCGCCAAGGAGCTGTTCCGTGCGCTCATCCCCCTGGGCATCCGATGGGTTGCCCAGGCCTCGGTGAACATGACGGCGGACGAGGAGCTGCTGGCGCTCATGCGCCGGAGCGGGTGCATCGGTGCGCTCATCGGCTTCGAGTCGCTCGATCCGAAGAACCTGGCCTGCATGAACAAGGGGTTCAACACCCGCTTCGGTGATCCCGGCGAGGCCATCGCACGGTTGCACAAGCACGGCATGGTGCTCTACGCGACCTTCGTGTTCGGCTATGACCACGACACGGCGGAGAGCTTCCGGCACACCATCGACTTCTGCATCCGGAATCGGATCTTCATGGTCGCGTTCAACCACTGCACTCCGTTCCCGGGGACCCCGCTGTACAAGCGTCTCCAGGACGAAGGGCGGCTGCTGTACGACAAGTGGTGGCTCGATCCCCGCTACAAGTACGGGCAGGTCCCCTACCGCACCCCGGTCCCCCCCGACCAGGTGCAGGCGGAGTGCGTGAAGGCCCGCAAGAAGTTCTATGGGCCGCTGTCGGTCCTGTACCGGATGCGCAACCGGGCCAACGTGCCCGACCTGTTCATGCTGCGCAACTACCTGTTCATCAACGGGCTGCTGCGCATCGAGGCCACGCAGCGGGAGAACTACCCGCTCGGTGACCTGGGGTTTTGCGGGGAACTGGTGAAGGTGGGGCAGTGACCCGCACAGCCCCGACCACGCGGGAGGGGCCCGCGTTTCACCGGCAGTGGACATCATGCGGCGGGCGGACAACATGACTGACGACCTCAAAGTCACCTACAGGCGTTCCAGGCCGGAGGACGAGGCCGAGCTGCGGGCTCTGCTGCATCGCACCCCCTTGCCCGGACCCATCCGCCTGTCGATGCGCAAGGAGCCGGATTTCTTCGCCGCCATGGCAGTCGAGGGGGAGCGGACGGATGTCCTGGTCGCAGAGGATGTGTCGGACGGCCGTCTCGTCGGCGTCGGTGCGCGCAGCGAGAAGCCCTGCTTCGTGAACGGGGCCGATGAACCGGTCACGGTCGGCTACCTCAGCAACCTGCGAATCGAGGCGCCGTATCGCGGGGGGAAGATCCTCAAGGCCGGCTACCAGCAGATGGAGCGGATGCACCGGGAGGGCTCGGCCCGCGTCTACACGACGACGATCCTCGAAGGGAACATCCCCGCGATCAAGGCGCTGACGTCAGGCCGTCCGGGGCTCCCCCTCTACCGTGACTTCGGCCCGTTCCACTCGTTCATGCTCTCGGCCCGGGCGCTGCCGGTGAAGGCCGACGGCCCGTTCGATACGACCGATGCCACGCCGGACGACATCGACGAGCTGATCCGCTTCTGGCACACGGAAGGCCGAAGGCGGCAGTTCTTTCCCGCATACCGGGCGCAGCATTTGGCTGGCGACTGCGCCTTCTCCTCGCCGCCTTCCTGCGGGGCAGCCACCCTGGCTGCGGCAACGCCGGTCCAGGGGGCTCCCCTCCGGTCCGGCTCGTCGACTCCAGCTGTTTCCTCCTCGCCGCCTTCCTGCGGGGCAGCCACCCTGGCTGCGGCAACGCCGGTCCAGGGGGCTCCCCTCCGGTCCGGCTCGTCGACTCCGGCTGTTTCCTCCTCGCCGCCTTCCTGCGGGGCAGCCACCCTGGCTGCGGCAATGCCGGTCCAGGGGGCTCCCCTCCGGTCCGGCTCGTCGACTCCGGCTGTTTCCTCCTCGCCGCCTTCCTGCGGGGCAGCCACCCTGGCTGCGGCAACGCCGGTCCAGGGGGCTCCCCTCCGGTCCGGCTCGTCGACTGCGGCTGTTTCCTCCTCGCCGCCTTCCTGCGGTGGCCTTCTTTCCGGTCTGGGCGTGGCAGACATTGCCGTTGCCCGGGACTGCCGCGGGATTGCGGGGACTGCGGCTCTGTGGGACCAGACCGCGTTCCGGCAGTGGTTCGTGGAAGGCTACTCGGGCGGGCTTGCCCTGGCGCGCCCCGCATACAACCTGGCGGCGAGGCTGCTGCGTCGGCCTGCACTGCCCGCACCGGGAACCTCGTTTGCCTACAGGTTCCTTGCGCTGCTCTGCATCCGGGACGACCGGCCAGAGGTGCTTCGGGCATTGCTTGCCCACCTGGGCCGTCGTTGCCGAGCCGACCGCTTCACCGGGCTCGTCGTCGCCGGATGTGCCACACGCGACCCGCTGTGCGCGGCCCTTGCCTCCCTTCCTCACGTCCTCATGCGCAGCCGTCTGTACGTGGTCCACTGGGACGACGGCCGCGACGCGTTCGACGCACTGGACAAGGCACTCGTGCCCTACCTGGAGGTTGGGGGGCTGTAGGGCTACCCTTCCTGCACGGGCCCTTGCGTCGTGAAAAGCGACGCAAGTGGCGTAGTGTTGGGTCACTACCCGTTCAGTCTCGCCGCTGACGGGACAGGTTGTCAGGGGGAACGACGCAACGAGGTCCTGGCCTGGTTCTACCTGCGGAGTTTTCCTGCTGACGGGCAGATGGGGAAGCGCGATACTGTGTTGTCAAAGCGGCTGGAGGTCGCGAATGAAGGCAATCGTAGCAGTAGCGTGTGTCGTAGTGCTCCTGGGAGCGTGCGGCGATGAAGGCCCCGTGTTCCCGAGATGTGCAGACCCGCTTGGGAGCGTCCTCATCCGCCTGGTCAACGTCTCGCAGCAGACGCTCTACCTCGAGGGGATCGACGAGCCGGTGAAGATCTACCGGCAGGATGGCAGCAACTGGAAGAAGGTGATCCGTGAGCATGGCTGCGCATCGGCTTGCCACGACTGCCAGAACTACTCCTGCGGGCATCTCTGGTGCGAGCCGCCACGGGGTCTGGAGCCGGGAGAGAAGTACGAGACCACCTGGACCGGCCTGTCTTTTTCCAAGAGCGAGTCGCTCTGTACCGACTCGGAAGGGGATCAGCTTTCGTGCCTGGAGGAGCACTGTGCCGAAGCCGGCCGCTACAAGCTGTCCTTCTGCACCAAGGTCCAGCCCTGGCCGGAGTCGGACGACGAGGCCGGCCCCATGGGCGAGTGCCTCGATGAGGCCCCCCTGCTCGGCGTGGAGCCGATCCCCGATGTCTGCGCCGAGGTCGAGTTCGACTTCCCGAAGTCGGACGGCCCCCTCATCGTGGTCGAACTGTCGGGCCGGTGATCCGGCAGGTCGGCACGGAGACGGACCGGGCCTGAGCACCTCCTGCCGGCGGGATCTCGAGCCGGTCGTCCGGGCGGTCGTGGCCGCACCACGCACGTCACCCGGACCAACTCCACCACAACCATCACCGTCGGGGCACCATGTGCCATGCGAGAAGAAGCGATGGGGGGCCTCGTGATGTCGCCGCCCCGAGACTTCCGTGACCACCAATGCCTCGGTGACAGCGTGCAACCCGCTCGTGTTCACCCATCCGGCGAACACGACCAGCATGTTGCGGTAGCCCCGTGCCGTCAGCGCCGGCCGAAACATCTGGAGAAAGGCGAGCAATGTGGCAAGAAGGTCGGTGGACACGGTTTCCCTCCCGCAATGGCAAGTCTGTCAAACCTACCATCGAGCGGGAAGCCATGTCCGGCAACCTCACCCGCTCACGAAAAAGGGCGAAACACGAGTCGGAGAAGGAGCTCCGAAATGGAGGGGCCCAGGTAGTCCTCGGAGCGCTCCGGAACTGGACCGCATCGTCCTGCGGTGACCGAGTACCCTGGGCAGTGCTTCGGCTGAGACGAGCTTGCTGGCCGGCCGAATCGGAATGCAAGAGCCAAGTTGTTGACAGCTTCGGCCAAACCGTGATACAAGACAGGCCGTTTCACCGCTTGACTTTCGTGGTCGTTCTCGGCAGGATCATGGTCGAACCTGGCCGGATGTCAAGGGAGGGGGCATGGCGGCGTCGGTTTTCTCATGGCGTGGACGGAAGGTGCTGCATTCGCTCGGCGGCGGTTCCTCTCATCGCTCTGTGGTAGGCTGGCCGGAGTCCACCGCCGACCCGGAAGTGGATGGATTCGTGCCTCCGCCGTCCTCCGAATCACCCAGCGAGGATGCTTTGCGCGTGGTCGGGAACTCCAAGCGCAGGCGTCGGCCACGCACCGAGTCAAACTGCTAGACGAATGGGATGTGAGATAGTCGTCGCCGGAGACCCCGGGGGGGTGTCGCTCCTCATGCCTGTGGTGTCGTCAGGTCACCCCGGCATGCTGAACTGCAGCCGCAACACAACACGACACCTCAGTTGGAACTGACAAGGAGGCGCACTTCATGCCATGCAACATGGCCGATGTGTTTGTTGTTCTGGGTTGGGCTTCGCTACCTGTGGGTCGTGAGCAGGAGTTCGTGACGGACGAGATCGAGATGCTCGTCCAGACGTCCCATTCCCGCCAGGAGAGGTTCCGGAAGGCTGCTTGCAGGGCGGGGGACGAGGACTGGCTGAGTACTGCGGACAGGCACCTGAGCGTTCCGAAGAACTACTTCTGCTTCGGCCGATTCGACCTCCTGTGGCTGTGCATGGTTGACGACGTGGAGGTTGCGGTGGGTGCCTACCGGCCGTTTGGGCCGGTGCCGGGCAAGAAGGGGGGGAGAGATGAAGCAGAGACGTTCGCACATCAGGTGATGGTATGCCCTGTGCCGCGATTTGCCATGCCAAGTCCGGGCGGATTCGCCGGGCGTACGCCGTTGATGGGGGTACAGCCGTGGCTCGATGCACAAACGACGAGAGCAGGACAGGAGTTGCCGCTTGTGGGGCTTTGCCAGCTGAAAGCCAACAGCGTTCTGGCGGCGCCTGCTGGGGTCGCGTTCCTTCGCGGGCTCGTCAGGGCACTGAAGTACATCGGCGAGTACGACTTGGCAACAGGGGCGAGGAAGGAAGCGACTTCTCGGCCACTCAGGGTCTTCGTCCTTGAAAGCTACTCGTGGCACGAGTTGGTGGTTCTCCTGTGGGCAGACAGTTTCCAGACCATCGCGGATACGATCAACGATATCTCGGCTTTGACCACTGAGAGACTATGCGAGTTTCTGTTGGAGGTGGCTCGTCAACTTGAGAAGGACGCTCCGGACGAGGCTGAGGGCAACCTGAACCTCGTGCGACAGATCGTGGGGTGGGCCCGCCGTGAATCGAAACGACTGGACGAGGCAGGGGTTTCCAGTCCAGCCCCGGGCGAGCTCAAGACTTCGGTCGCAACGAAAGAACTGCTCAGACGCCACGTGTTCCTGAACACCACATCTCACGTGGGCGTCGACTTGGCGACAGCTGAAAGGGCGAGGAGCGACCACTCGGCGCTCAACTCTATCAGCGATCGCGACAGCGTGGCGTGGGGCACCCGTTGGTACATAGAGTCTGGTCACGAGCATTCCGTCGACGAGAAACTGGGGAGTCCGTCTGCTTCTGGCGCCGCCTGCAGTGTCCTCGGGGCCGGAGATCTATGGTACCCACTGGCGGCCAAAGGTCACAGTCGAGATCTCGTGCGACAGGTCTACGCTGATCACCGGAAGGCGCTGAGCGGGGTGTTTGGGGCCAACGCAGCGCTCACGATCGTCGGACAGCCTTCTCCGCACTTCTCTCCCAGTCCGCACAAGGTCTATGACTACCATGACTCCTTCCGCCGTCGTGGGCTGCTTGTTCGGCAACGGCGGGTGGAAAAACTCCATCGTTTGCTTTACACGGCGGGGTTCTGTCGAGTGGCATCTCGGCGCGTGCTAAACATGGTGTCCGTCTACAACGACGCAATCTCGGACAACCTCCTTTTCTCCAGCGTCTCAGAGCTGCATCCGTTCGTTGATTGGGCGGTGCACATGCTGGAGAAGCTTCTGCCGTCTTGCTCGACTGACGCTGTGTTGGCCTCTCGTCTCAATCGGGCAGTCATGTGCTGGGTGGACGAGTTCGAGCATGCGTTTCGCAACCGGCATCGATCGAGCCACCGCCTCGGAGACACGTCCGAAGTGAACATCGACTTCCAGGGGGGAGTCCAGCAACTTGTGACGGCGCTGCATGGAGCCCTCAACGCCCTCGGCTATGCACTTCGTGTCCCCCCAGGCCTGGTCTGGGTGGGAGGCGACTCACTCATGTCTGCCTCTTCCTTCTGCACTTCGATGCACGTGAACCCGTTCCATGCTTTCCAGCCTGAGCACTTCGCTGCAATGTATGCACACGAAGTGGGGCATGCATGGGTGTCGCCATGCGGCGACTTGGGACAGTTGGGATTCAGCGAAGAGGCAAGCAGGGTTACCGACAGGAGGCAGGCGCCGAAGTTCGGCGCACTGTGGGAGAGACTGGAACGGACCTACTGCCTGGGCCGGGGTCGCCGGATAACGTCACAGGAACATGGGATAGTGCTTCTAGAGGAGATCGTCGCTGATTCTGTCGCTGTTGTCTTTTCGTTTGGGAAAGACCTTCGGCTCTTCCTGTGGTGGTACTTCCACCATCTCTTGCAGGAGGGGGCATACAGCCACATTCGAACCGAAGAAGACGTCCTGGTTCTGATTGGCCGTTTCTTCTTCCGTTGGCTGAGCGCTGCGAGGTTGGTTCTCCCGAAGCTGACCAAACGGGAAGTGAGCGACTTCTTCGCTGAGATGGTGCGGGGCGCTGGCGGCCAATTCCCCTGCCGTCAGGTGAAGCTGCTGCAGGCTGTGGAGACAGCGTTCGAACTGGCTGAGGAGTTGGTCCAGTCCACCGAAGCCGGTGGACTTCTTAGGGAGCTGGCCGCTCGCTGCAGCAGACGATACGCCCGCTGCCTGGCCGCCGCCTTTCCCGATGGGGGCGCAGATGCCTGGGGCCGGTTCTGCAATGAGACGCACGCTGCGATTGCGCAGGGGACTGTCGTCGAACTCGCAGACGTTCCGCAAACCTACTCCCACGACCGCTCTTTCGCCACCGTCCATGCCGTTTTGCTGTCATACCTGAGGTTGCTGGCCAGAGACTCGGATCACTTCCGATTGGCATTGCTACCGCGTTCGTCGGACGGCAATCCGAAGGCGGATGAGCTATGCGGCCTCGGGCCCATTCTCTTCGACAGACGCGGGGGGACCTTCGTGGCAGACCCGAAGGCACGGCGGGACTACGCCATGTGGCGCGCGACGGTCGTCATGTCATTATGGGACGTGGCCACGAAGAACAAGGCAGCGTACTGGACCGACCTTGCCAAGAGGCACCGTCCGCGTCCATGTCCAGCCGGAGTTGCCAGGGGCGGGCCTTCCGGCGCATGAGCCCTGGCCCATTCCTGTGGGGTGATAGGGCAGTTGCTGGAGTGTCAAGGCCGGATTCCCAGGGACCGCCATGATTCCGGCGGCGCATGCCATGCGGTCGCTGTTGGCCCTCAGATCCTGGGGTTCCTGGTCCAGGATGCCGACCGCCGCGTCTTCTGCTGCGCCAATTGTGACATCAGGAAGGAAGACCAGGCCGCTCAGATCCTGCGGTTCGTGGACTTCTGGAAGGAGCGGACCGGGCGGCTGCCGCAGGAACTCGTCTTCGATTCGCAGTTCACGCCCCACGCGAACCTGAACCGCATCAACCAGGCCGGCATTCAATTCATCACCCTGCGAAGGCGCAACCGCAAGATGCTGGAGCGGCTTCACACGACGGGCTCCTCCGCATGGCGACGCATCCACATCGACGGCATTTCCCGGAAGTACGCCAACCCCCGGATCCTCGACGAACGGATCACCCTGGACGGCTACGAC
>VGRX01000131.1 GCA_016875215.1 Deltaproteobacteria bacterium | reverse complement strand
AGTCGGTCGTGCATGGGTTGCCGTCGTCGCAGACCAGCGCGTTCCCGGCGCACTTGCCGCCCGAGCAGACATCGTTGTCGGTACACGCATCCTTGTCGTCGCACCCGGCCTGGTTGTCGAGGTGCACGCACCCGGCAGCAGGGTCGCACGAGTCATCGGTGCACGGGTTGGAATCATCGCAACCAACCACTTCGCCCACACACGAGCCGTCCACGCAGGAGTCGCCCGTCGTGCATGCCGTCCCGTCGTCGCATGCAAGCGAGTTGGGAGCGAACACGCACCCGACGGCCGGGTCGCACGAGTCCGTCGTGCAGGGAGTGGCGTCGTCACACAGGACCACGTCTCCCAGGCACACGCTGTCCTGGCACATGTCCGCCTCGGTGCAGAGATTCCCGTCGTTGCAGGGGATGGTATTGCTCGCAAACACGCAGCCGACCACAGCGTCGCACGAATCGTCGGTGCACGCGTTGGCGTCGTCGCATTCCACGGGGTTGCCCTGGCATTCGAATCCCGCACAGGCATCCTTGGTCGTGCAGGCGCTTGCATCATCGCAGGCCATCGTGTTCGCGACGTAGACGCATCCCAGCAAGGGGTCGCACGAGTCGTCGCTGCAGTCGCTTCCGTCGTCGCAATCCACCGCGTCGCCTGGTACGCAGGCGCCGGCCTTGCAGAGGTCACCCGCAGTGCAGAAGTCCCCGTCCTCGCAAGCGGTCTCGTCCGCCAACGGAACGTCGAGGCAGAGACCTGTCTCGGGCTGACACTGGGACGACGCGCAGGGGACCGTACCTTCGGCCGGGCACTCGACCTCTGTCTCCGGCGGTACCGAGCAGAGGCTGTCCACGCACTTGACCAACCCGTTGCAGAGGTCAGCATCGTCAAACTCGACGCATTCCTCGTCCGTGGTGCAGGCGCATTCGGCAGTCGTATCGCCGGCGCATGCCCCTTCAGCACACTGATCGTTGACCGTGCAGCCGTTGCCGTCGTCGCATGGCTCTGAGTTGTTCTTGAACAGGCAGCCGGCGGCAGGGTCGCAGGCATCCGTCGTGCACCCGTTCCCGTCGTCACACACCACCCCCAGTCCGACGCAGGTGCCGTCCTGGCACTTGTCCTCGTCCGTGCACGCGTCGCCATCGTCGCAGGACAGGGCATTGTTGAGATGCTGGCATCCGCTCTCCGGCAGACAGGAATCGTCGGTGCAGGGGTCGAGGTCATCGCAATCCGCCGCCTTCCCGGCCACACACATGCCGTCCTGGCACTGGTCGGCGGTCGTGCAGGGATCGCCGTCGTCGCACGAAGCCGAGTTGTCGACGTGAATACACCCTGTCTTCGAGTCGCACTTGTCGTTGGTGCACGCGTTGCCGTCGTCGCAGTCGGCATCGCTTCCGCAAGGGGGAGGAGCGACTTCAGGTCCCCGGTCGTCCGGCTCGCTCAGGATGTCCGGAGTCGCCCCGGAGGAGTCCTCCACGTCACCTGCCAGCGGGATCTCGCCCGAAGTGCCGTCCAGGTGCGGCTGAATCCTGGCCCCGTTCGAACAGGCGAAGGAGAGCAGTACCGCCAGGAGTACCGATGACAAGAGCCGATTGTCCATGGAATCCTCCGCTCCGAGATAGATGGGAAAGAAGGCGAACAACCCTCGATGAGGGTACCCACACCTATTACAAATGTCAAATCGCGTGCACCATGCGCGCCCGCAAGTCAGAGCCTGGCAGGTCCCGCACCTGGCAGGTCCCGCCCGCTCACTCTGCCTTGGCACCGAAGTACCGAGTGGTCACGCCGGTCGCGTAGGTTCCGAGCCCCTCTATCGAGCAGGCGTCTCCGGCAGACTGGTAGCCCGGCCCGTAGCTTCCAGGAGGAATCACGGTGGCCTGGTTGCCCCCGACCTTGATGCGGGCCCACGAGCCATCGTCTCCGAAGGTGTGGGCGAAGATGGTCCCTCCAGTGGCAAGCCCGGGTGCCATTCGACGCTCCCCCAGCCGCCCTGTCACTTGCATGCCACGTGTCCTTCCGCAGGGATGCAGACGAAGCCGACGCTGTTGGGATCGCCTTCGGCGCACCAGCCCCAGGCGCCGACATTGCCGGCATCGAAGTAGCTTGAGCACGAGCCGTAGCTCGAGGGATTCGGGGTGGAGAACTTGTTGGCGCACCAGTGGCACCTGCCTACCCCCGGCGTCACCCCGAAGTGCAGCGCGAGGTTGTAGAAGTTCGAGCTGGTCGATGTGTTCCATGCCTGGTTCTTGTGGTGCCAGAAGCAGGCATAGCCGCTGTAGATGCCGACAAAGTGGTAGCCCGTGTCCGAGGGGATGCACCCATTGCCGTAGTTGACGCCGTTGCAGGGGGTCCCGACGAGCCAGGCGGAGAAGCAGAGCCCCTCGCTCTTGCAGGACGCGTCGCAGCCGTCTCCCGGAGCGAGATTCCCGTCGTCGCAGGTTTCTCCGGCTTCCATGATTCCGTTGCCGCAACAGGGGGTGATGGGCGCTTGGACGCATCCCGTCGCCGGGTTGCAGGTGTCGGTCGTGCACGCGTTGGAGTCATTGCACGACGGGGGGTTTGCGCCGACGCAGACCCCGGCCTGGCATGTGTCGGTCAGCGTGCAGGCGTTTCCGTCGCTGCAGGCGCCTTGAGCGGGTGCATGGGTACATCCCTTCGAAGCGTCGCAGCCGTCCACCGTGCAGACATTGCCGTCGTCGCAGTTGAGGGAGGGGCCTGAGACGCAGTTGCCGTCCGAGCAGGAATCGCCGACGGTGCAGACGTTCTTGTCATCACAGGTGCCGGGTTGCGGCGCGTGCTGGCAACCAATGGCGGGAGAGCAGGAGTCCTTTGTGCACGGATTGCCGTCGTCGCACGTGTCGATGGAGGCGGGCATGCACTTGCCTTGCTGGCACGAGTCGCCGACGGTGCAGGCATTTCCGTCGTCGCATGCCCCGGCTTGCGGGGCGTGCTGGCAGCTCCCACCGGAACAGGCATCCTTCGTGCACGGGTTGGCGTCGTTGCAGACGAGGGTCTTGCCCGGTTTGCAGGTTGCCAGCTCGCAGACATCCCCGATCGTGCAGGCGTCCCCGTCGTCGCAGGGAAGGGTGTTGACCTTGTGGATGCAGCCAGCCATCGGATCGCACCCGTCCGTGGTGCAGGGGTTCATGTCGTCGCAATCTGCGGGCAGGGTTCCCTTGCAGGTGCCCGACGAGCAGACGTCACCCTCCGTACAGGGGTTGCCGTCGTCGCAGTTTCCGGGCACGGGCGTGAACTTGCACACCCCCTGCCCGCAGGAATCCGCAGTGCACGGGTTGTTGTCATCGCAGATGACGGGCTTACCCGGCTTGCAGCCACCTTTCTCACAAACGTCTCCGGTCGTGCAGGGGTCGCCGTCGCTGCAGGCGGCCGTATTGGGGACGAACTGGCAGCCGCCTTTCGGGAGGCAGGCATCGTGGGTGCAGGGGTTGCCGTCGAGACACTCCACGGCCTGGTCGGAAACGCACTGGCCGCCCGCACAGTGGTCGTCCGAAGTGCAGTCGTTGAGGTCGTCGCACGGCTTGCTGTTGGCCTTGTGGAAGCAGCCCGATTTTGGATCGCATCCGTCGTCCGTGCACGGATTTGCGTCGTCGCATGCTGCGGGTTTGCCCGGGACGCACGACCCGGCCTGGCAGACGTCGCCGAAGGTGCACGGGTTTCCGTCGTCGCAGCCACCCGAGGAAACAGAGTGGTTGCAGCCGGCCATGGGGTCACAGTAGTCGGTGGTACAGGGGTTGCCGTCGTCGCAAGGCATGGCCCCCGTGCCCACGCACGAACCGCCGACGCACTTGTCGGTGAGGGTGCAGGGATCCTTGTCGTCGCACGGGTCGCTGCTGTTCGTGTGCTTGCATCCGACCAGCGGGTTGCACGAGTCCTTGGTGCACGGATTGCCGTCATCACAGTCGAGCAGGCTGCCCGCGTTGCAGGAACCTACGGCACAGACGTCACCCAGGCTGCACACATCGCCGTCGTCGCAAGGGGCTTTGTTCGGGGAGAACTGGCACCCCTTGGCTGGGTCGCACCAGTCGGTCGTGCAGGGGTTGTCGTCGTCGCACGCAGCGGGTCCCGAGGGGGCGCATTGGCCCTCCACGCACTTGTCCCCGATGGTGCAGGGATTGCCGTCGTCGCAGGCCCCGGAGAACGGAGAATGGAGGCAGCCCTCGATCGCGTCGCACTTGTCCTCGGTGCACGGATTGC
Source organism: Deltaproteobacteria bacterium (assembly GCA_016875215.1). Classification (GTDB taxonomy): domain Bacteria; phylum Myxococcota_A; class UBA9042; order CAIXZC01; family CAIXZC01; genus CAITUV01. The sequence continues at coordinate 7,736 of VGRX01000131.1, read as the reverse complement.
CGTCCTCGCAGGTGAGCAGAATCCCGGGCTTGCACTTGCCGCCGCCGCACAAGTCCCCGAAAGTGCAGGGGTCGCCGTCGTCGCAGCTCCCCGAGCGGTCCGGGAACTTGCATCCTGACTGTCCATCGCACAGGTCGTCGGTGCACGGATTGCCGTCGTTGCATTCCACCGGCTCGCCGATGCAGGTTCCGGCCTCGCAGTGGTCCCCCAGCGAGCAACTGTCGCCGTCATTGCACGGGCTCCCTGACTTGGGCTGGTGGATGCAGCCGCCCTGGGGGTCGCATCCGTCCGTCGTGCAGGCGTTCGAATCGTCGCAGGTGTCTTCGTCGACGTCACCGTCGCAATCCTCGTCCAGGCCGTTGCATTGCTCGACGGCGGGGATCTTCGCATCACACTCCGAAAGCCCCGCCGGACCGCAGACCCGAAGTCCCTCGCACAGCCCATGCTCGTTGGCCTGCTGACAGGCGGTGGACAGCTTGAGCGCGACGGCCAGCTCCGTGCACCCGCAGGCGCCTTCCTCGAGGAGGCACTGCTTGACAGACACCCCCTCCCGAGTGGCAACCTCCTTGCAGGAGTAGCCCTCCGGGCAGGCGATCCCGGCTCCGCAGGCGCTCCCGCAGAAGCTCCCATCCGGGGCATGCAAGAGACAGTGTCCCCCCTCGTTCTCCGGCGTCTGGCAGTCGGCGTCTTCGTGGCAGGGACGACAGAGGCGGGGATGATTGGAGACGCACGCATAGACCAGGTCGGAACCGCCGAGAGACACCTGCTTGCAGCCGAAGCCGGCTGGACACTCCTCGACGCAGAACTGCGTGCACACCTTGCCTCCGAGGTGGTCCACGCACAGCCCATCCGCACATTCCTTCGATTCGGTGCACGGGTCTCCGAAGCAGCCCGTTTCAGCCGTGCAGCCACCCCCTGTGTCCACGAGGATCTCCTGAGCGGTCTCGCCCGGTCGAATCTCCGAAGGCAGCTCCGCTTCGGGCAGCGCCTCCTGCCGGAGGCTGTCATGGGCCTGGAGATCCGATTCGGCTCCGTCAACTGCTACCACCGTCCCCCCTCCGCTGCACGCAACAAGTCCCAGAGCAAGCGCTGCCACGAGCGATACTCTCATCGTGAACCTCCGTTTGGGGGACAGTCACCCGGCCGAGCGCCGTCCGGTTGCCCCGCTCCGTTCACAACCCCCCATGGCGCATGCCCGAACCCGCCATGGCGTATGCCCCGCCGGACTCCCGGGGCAGGCCGAGTGCGGCCGCCCCTGTCCCGGCACCCCGACGAATCTACCATGTTCCGCAGCTCCAACTCCAGTCAATGTCGTCCACGTAGACCCCTTCATAGTCGTTGTTGAGTGCGTCGACCGAGTCGAAGCGAAGCTCGAGGCGAACCTTCTTGCCTGAGAACTTGCCCAGGTCGACCGCGACCTGCTTCCATGCGCTGCCGGTCGAGCCGCCGATCATGGACTTGTCGAACACCTGGACGGTGCCGGAGCCGTCATTCACGTGCACGGTGAGCTGGTCGGTGGAGTAGAGCGGCTCGACCACGAGGAACAGCCAGAAACGGAGCCAGACCTGCGAGGCAGCGGGAATCGCGACCCACTCCGTGAGAAGCTCCCCCTTGACCTTCTTGCCGTTGTCGATCGTCGGCCCCGAAACATCTCCGAAGTAGAGGCTGTAAGGGGCCGACACGGAGCGGATGGACGAGACCTGCCACTTCACGCTGCTTCCATCGGAGGAGACGGCAAAGCCGGAAGGGAGCGTCGGCTGTGGGATCGGCCAGTGGATCTGCAGGACGGGGCCGTCAGCCGGGGCATGCACACACTGAAACGCGACACACGCGTCCTCGGTGCAGGGGTCGCCGTCGTCGCAGGCCGCGGGGTTCGAACAGCATTTGCCTCCGGGGGCCAGCGCGTATGTGCACAGCGCACTCATGCATTCCTCGAGCGTGCAGGGATTGGCATCGTCGCACGCGTCGGAAGTGGCGCAGGCCTGAGGCCAGGGTTCGAGCAGGTGGAAGCACTGGTGATCCAGGCAACGATCCACGGTTCCCGCCAGTCCGTCATCGCACTGGCCGTCCACCGCGCAGCATCCTCCGGCCGGCTCGTTCTGACAGGCCCCCTGGGGGATCGGACAGACAGCGCCTTCGCACGGAGCGTCGCAGCCATTCGCCCCGCCCCCGCCTTCTCCATCGCCGTCATCACAGGGCGGGGGGAGCGCACAGAAGTCCTTGGTGCACGGGTCGCCATCGTCGCAGCCGGGGTCTTCGATGCACGGCGTTGGTGCTTCATGGCTGCAGGTGAACTGCACACAGGAATCCTGAGTCTGGGGATTCCCGTCGTCGCACTCTTCGACGGTGGCGCAGCAGCCTGGCACTGCGCCCTTCATCTCGTAGATGCACTCGCCTGTCTTGCACGTCCCCGAAGTGCAGGACTGGCCGTCGTCGCAGTCCAGCCACGAGCTGCACAGGCAGCCCTCCGAGGCCACGAACACGTGTGTGCAGGTATCTGCGACGCACAGGTCCAGAGTGCAGGGCTCGAGATCGTCGCAATCGCCGGTGTTGGAGCAGCACAGGTTGGACTCGAGGATGTTGTGACAGGAGTGAGAGAGGCAGAGGTCATCCGTGCAGGCAACGCCGTCGTCGCAGTCGGCGTCTGCATGGCAGCAAGCGAAGGAGGGGAGCAGCAGATGTGTGCACTTGCCGGCCTCGCAGCCATCGATGGTGCAGGGGTCCGAGTCGTCGCAGGCCGGATCGCCGAAGCATTGCGAAAGCGCATCCTGAAGGTCCCCGTCCGGCCCGCAGTTCAGGTCCGCCGCATCGACGGGAGTTGCCTCTGTGGGCGAAACCTCCTGTGCGGGCACGTCCTCGGCGTCGGCCACGGGGAAGCACTCGCCCGCACACCGACCGTCCCGCTCGAACCGGTCCCGAGCCTCCGAATCGTCGCTGCCCGGGAGCTCACGGGCGGAGATCCGGTCTGCGGAAAGGACGGTCCGTCCTTCGCCTGCGCAGGACCAGGCGAGGATTCCGAATACAAACAGCGCCGACGCAAGAGACGATCCCATGGCAGGTCATCTCGTGTGCGCGCACGCGCGATAATCCCCCCTCGGATCCTGCGCGAGCGACGCAATTGCCGTCCGAACCAGTGTGACCGTCGTCATATCGTTCGCTCCGCTTTGGTTTCGGGGAAGCCGAGAATCCCGTCGAGCATGGCCAGGAAGCCGGGCTCGTCCAGCGGCTTGGTGACGTAGTGCCGGAATCCTGTCGCCAGGCCGTGCTCCATGTCGGCTTGCAACGCATGAACGGTGAGCGCGATGGCTGGAATCCTCTTGGTGCGGTCGTCGGCCCTGATCGAAGCGAGCGCGTCCAGTCCGGTCATGTCCGGCAGGTGGATATCAAGGTGGGCTTCGTTCCCTGTCACGAGGAAGGCGATCACAGCGTATTCCGCATCGTTCCCCAGCGCGACGACGCGCCCCGCGGCCCCCGCAATCCGGTTGGCCTCGACGAGCTGCTCGTGCGTAGTCCGCGTGCTGTCCTCCACGGTCAGCACGTGCCAGAAGAAGACGAGCTGGAACAGGATCGGGATGGCCATGAGCACGACGATCCTGGAAACCATGGGCAGGTGAAGAAGCTGCTGGCCAAAGGGGATCATCGGCCTGACCCCGCGATCGTTCGCAGGGCTTCCTTCGCTGCTGTTTTCGGACAAGGCCATCCCATTCCCCACGCCGGACTCGAGAACCAATCCTACCCTCTTCCATGTGCGCGTGTCCACGAAACTCCGTCCACCAGCCCCGCATCGGCCGCCGGGTTGCCCGCACCGACGGCTTGTGCGGCGCCTGTGGATAGTAGCCAGGGAGGCGCCCGGATCCACCATCTCGGGCCACCTGCGGCGTTGCTTCGTCGCCGCCTCACTGCGACGTGGCTTAGGCCACGCCTCATTCGGCTGGCTCGGTCGCGCCTTGCATCTGGCACCAATCTGGTGGTCCGGAACAGGCTGCCGGGTCAGGTGGGCCGGGGCAACGTTGGAGTTGATGGTGGATTTGGGGGCGCCGCTGCCGTTGAAACCTCCCGGATTTGCTGCTACGCGTAGGAAGTCGGTGCCGGGGGCCGGAGGGACTTCTCTCCCGGTCAGGCCGGCATCCGGGAAGGAGGGAGCATGAAGCGTGCACTCGTTGTCCTGGCGGGGCTTCTCGCCGTCCTGTTCGTGGCTGCCGCCGGCTCTGCGGCATCGGTTGCCGGAGAGAAACGGACCATCGCCTTCGAGGACGTGGTTCGGCTCAAGGAGCCGGTCGGGCCGTCGGTTTCGCCCGACGGCTCTCGACTGCTCTTCGGCCTGACAGGACGGGATCTCCAGGAGAACCGATCCACGGCCTCGGTCTTCATGTTCGATACGAAGAGCCGCAAGATGACGCAGGTCACCGCCGGCGGAAAGCTGGAGAACGCCCCGGCCTGGGCCCCGGACGGCCGGCACGTCGTCATGCTCTCCGACGTGGCGTGCAGCTCGCAGCTCTTCGTTGTCGATTCACAGGGGGAAGAGGCCCCCAAGATGATCACCAGCCTGTCCTCTCCGGTCATGCCGGGCCGGTTCTCAGCGGACGGCAGCACCGTGTTCTTCACGTCCCTGGTCTTCCCGGGATGCGCCGACGATGCGTGCAACAGGAAACGACGGGAGGCAATCGACGCCGACCCGGTCAAGGCGCAGGTGTTCGAACGACTCATGTACCGTCACTGGGACTCGTGGCGGGACGGGACCGTGGAGCACCTCTTCTCCGTGCCGGCGGGGGGGGGCAGCGCAGTGGACCTCATGCCCGACGACTCGTGGGGGCTGACCGGGAGCTGGAGCGTGACGCCCGACGGGACCAGGGCGGTATACACCACCAAAGACCCTCTCGACGAAACGCTGAACACGAACCACCAGGTGGCGGTCCTCGACGTGGCGGGACGCAAGACATCGGTGGTGACCGAGAACCGGGGATACGACGGGGGGCCGGTGGTATCGCCGGACGGCCAGTGGGTAGCGTGGGCCTCGCAGCAGCGGCCCGGATTCGAGTCGGACCGCATGCGCCTGTCCGTCCAGCGCATGGGCGGGGCGGGCGGGGTCTTGTACCCCTCCAACGAGATCGACCACTGGGCCTGGGAGTTCGGGTGGTTCCCCGACGGCAGCGAGCTCTGGTTCCTGGTACCGGAGCAGGGCCGGACCGCCATCTACCGGGTCGACATGCAGGGGCGGAGCAAGCCGAAGAAGATAGTCGACGGACAGACCCTCTCCGCTGTGACGCTCTCTCCCGACGGGAAGTGGTTCTACGCGGTCCGGCAGTCGCTGTCCGAACCGTCGGAGATCTGGAAGTTCCCGTCGAGAGGCGGCGTGGCCTCCGCCGTGACCTCCATCAACTCCTGGTTCGCACAGGAAGTGCGGACCGCATCGGTCGAAGAGGTCTGGTGGGAAGGAGCCGGCGGAGCGAAGATCCACGGCTTCGTGCTCTTCCCCCCTGGAACCTCCAAGTCAAAGAAGAACCCCCTGCTCGTGCTCATTCACGGAGGGCCGCAGGGGATGTGGGCCGACCAGATGCACCCCCGCTGGAATGCACAGCTCTTCGCTGCACCGGGGTACGTCACCTTCCTGCCCAACATCCGTGGGTCCATCGGGTTCGGGCAGCAGTTCGTCGACGAGATCTCCCGCGACTGGGGCGGGAAGGCATTCGAAGACCTGATGCTGGGCGTCGACTTCCTCATCAAGAAGGGGTGGGTCGATCCCGACCGCCTGGCCGCCGGCGGCGGATCCTACGGGGGCTACCTGGCCAACTGGCTCGAGGCCCGCACCGACCGCTTCAAGTGCCTCTTCTCACATGCCGGAGTCTACGATCTGAACAGCAAGTACGGAACCACGGACGAGCTCTGGTTCCCGGAGTGGGAATTCGGCGGAACGCCCTGGACCTCCGAGGACTACACGAAGTGGTCCCCCTCCAGCTACGTCAAGGACTTCAAGACCCCCATGCTGGTCATCCACGGTGCGTACGACTTCCGAGTCTGCGAGAACCAGGCGATGCAGCTCTTCACAGCGCTCCAGAGGCAGGGGGTCCCGTCGAAGTTCCTCTACTTCCCGGACGAGAGCCACTTCGTCGCCAAGCCCAGGAACTCGCAGCTCTGGTACCGTACGATACACGAGTGGCTCGCACAGTGGCTGAACGCCGAGTGAAGCTGGGCGGGAACGGTCGGAGTCGTGCGAACGTCGCGGGGGGAAATGCAACCGGGCGTGTGCACAGGGCACGAGGAGGCCCTGGAGAGTCTCGAGCTGCCGCAGCGGCGGATCAGGGATTCCCGCTACGACCGCGTCACGCTCCTCCAGGCGGGGGGCTGATCGCATTCCCGGCCTGCGGCTCGCCGTCGTTGACCGTGCACAGCCGCTCCCGTAGGATGGGACCCGGAGCAGGTCCGGTACCGGAGGGTCCCATGCGGTGGTCACAGGCGCTTCTCGTCGTTGCAGCCGCCGTTGCCGTCGTAGGATGCGGCAGCGGGTCGTCGGTCGTTTCGAAGGATGTCGTCGATGCAGCGGTCGATGTCGGGCAGGCCGACGGTGCCGTTCTGCCGGACGGGAAGCTCGACGTCGACCCGACCGAGACAGGCGGTATCGATGCGGTCTGGGACGCTCCGGACGCGGCGTCGCCGACGTGCCAGCCGGGCGAGGGGTGCTTCCTGGACAAGTGCAAGGACAACGGGGAGTGCCAGTCGGGGTGGTGCGTCCAGCACCTCGGCGAGGGTGTGTGCAGCCAGCCGTGCCAGGAGGAGTGCCCGGCCGGTTGGAAGTGCCGCCAGGTGAGCGGGGGCGGGCCGGACGTCCTGTTCATCTGCGTCTCCGAATACGCCACCCTGTGTCGGCCCTGTGCGGGAGCCGGCGACTGCAAGAGCCCCGGCGGCTCCGAGGACGTGTGCGTCGCGTACGGCACGGCCGGGAGCTTCTGCGGCGGCAAGTGCGAGGCCAACGACGATTGCCCCTGGGGGTTCTCGTGCAAGGACGTGCAGACCGTCGACGGCATCGACGTGCGGCAGTGCGTGGCGGACGCAGGGGATTGCCCGTGCACCGACCTGTCGGTGGAACTCGTGCTTTGGACGCCGTGCGCCGTGCAGAACGAGTTCGGGAAGTGCGGGGGCAAGCGGGTCTGCTCGACGGAGGGGCTGCTGGACTGCGATGCCCAGACGCCAGGCATCGAGACCTGCAACGGGACGGACGACGACTGCGACGGGAGCACGGACGAGCCGTTGGAGGTGGATGGCGACTACGTGAACCTGTGCGACGACGGGAATCCGTGCACCGACGACCAGTGCAAGGGGGGGCAGGGGTGCCTGTACGAGAAGTTGCAGAGCGGCGAGTGCATACACGGGGATCCGTGCACCGTGGCGGACCACTGCGTTGCAGGGGAATGCGTCGGCAACCCCGTGATCTGCGACGATGACAACCCGTGCACCGACGATACCTGTGACGGTGCCGGAGGGTGCCAGTTCGAAGCCAATTCGGCCGGATGTGACGACGGGGATCCGTGCACCGTGGCCGACAATTGCAGCCAGACCGTGTGCGCCGGCGTGTCGATCCCGTGCGACTGTCAGAAGGATGCCGACTGCGCTCTCCTGGAGGACGGCGACCTGTGCAACGGTACCCTCCACTGCAAGCTGGAGGAGTGGCCGTACAAGTGTGCGGTGAAGCCGGGGACCGTGGCGGAGTGCCCGGTGCCGCCTGCCGGTCCGGACGCCCC
>VGRX01000130.1 GCA_016875215.1 Deltaproteobacteria bacterium | reverse complement strand
ATCCCAGGATTCACGACAGGGCGCTCAACCCGACCCGGTGGTACCGCGACTACGTGGCGACCTATCTGGAGCGGGACGTGCGGAACATCCTCGGTGTCACCAGCCTGAGGCAGTTTCACCTCTTCCTGAGGATGTGCGCCAGTCGCTCGGGGCAGCTCCTCAACCTCTCTTCCCTCGGCAGCGACTGCGGCATCACGCACAACACGGCCAAGGCGTGGCTCTCCGTCTTGACAGCGTCCTACATCGTCCACCTGCTCGAGCCGCACCACGCCAACTTCGGCAAGCGCCTGGTCAAGGCTCCCAAGCTCTATTTCCTGGATTCCGGCCTGCTGTGCCACCTGCTCGAGATCGACCGACACAGCGTTCTCCAGACACACCCGCTCAGAGGTGCGATCTTCGAGAGTTGGGTCGTGTCCGAGCTTCTGAAGGCCCGCCTGAATCGGGATCTCGCCCCGCGCCTCCGCTTCTGGCGTGACTACTCGGGCAGAGAGGTGGACGTGGTGGCCGGCGGCGGGAATCGGCTCGTCCCGATCGAGATCAAGTCGGGAGCCACCGTGTCCGCCGACTTCTTCAAGGGGCTGGCTTTCTGGGCACAGACGGCGGGCGCCTCACCTGCGGACGGCTGGGTCGTCTACGCAGGAGACGAAGACCAGGACCGGGCCGCCGGCCACGTCCTTGGCTGGCGCTCCCTTCCTCGTCTGGCTGACACGGTTGCGTCTCTGTAGCGCCGGACCTGCAAACCCGAATCACCGGCACCGGGCGTGCGCGTTCGCAGTTGACTTTCCCGTCCTGCCTTGCCATATTCCCCCCCGTTCAACAGGGAATGGACGCTCAGCGCCATTCACAACGGGAGGGATTCATGTTCAAGTGCACGGTTTGCGGATACATCCACGAGGGAGCCGAGGCCCCGGAGAACTGCCCGAAGTGCAACGCACCGAAGGAGAAATTCGAGAAGCTGGCCGACGAGGCCGCCGGGCTGGTCAGCAAGAGCCGGCTCACCAACGACCTCCACATCCACCTGATGGCGCTGCTCCAGGAAGCCGAAGCCATCGCGGGGGACGGTATCGAGGACGCGCTCGACCCCGCCTGCGTTGCGATCTTCAAGCGCACGCAGAAGGAAGCCATCGAGATCATCGCCAGCATCAAGGCCGAGCTTGCCGGACATGTCGGCAAGGGCAAGTGGGGCTAGGAGCCCGTTGCGAATAGCCTCCTGCTGCGGGAAAGCGACCATCCCTCGCCACGGAGTCTATCTGCAACAGGCTCCTGGGAGTCTGGGATCTCCCCGAAGTTCCATCCTTCAACGGACGTCTGGCGCGTGCGGCCCTGCGTAAGGTGATCGAGCGGCATCTTGCCTTGATGTCCGCCGACGAGTACAGTACGGAGCTGAAACCCGGGTTTCGCCTTGGAGGTGTGAGAATGAAGAGACTGGCGCTGCTCGTGATTGCCGTGTCGCTGGGGTCGCTTGGGTGCGGTGGAGGAGATGGCGGTGAGAACCCGCCTGTCGACTCGAAAGCGCAGGAAGAGGTCGGAGTCGAGGATGTCGCGGCCGGCGATATTGCTGCCGGGGACGCTTCGACCGACACGTCCACGCCGACCGGCTCGTGCCCCAACCTGCCCAACCTGACCGGCAAGGTCTACCGCGTGATCAACATCGAGGCAACCGAGCCGACCGACCAGGTCAACGAGGTCTGGCAGAACGACATCGGCACCTACGACCTGGTCATCATCTTCAACATCAAGAGCCATGATCAGGAGGCGGACACAGCGGTCATCGAGGTGACCTCGGGCATCGCCGAGAAGGAGAAGGACGGCGACGGGTGGAAGCTCGTGTCCTTCCAGTATGCCCTGGAGCCGTGGGTCTTCGACGTGACGCTGGATGGCTGCAAGTTCACCTGGACGGTTCCCATCGAGCTGAACATCCAGACGCCGACCGTGAGCAAGCCCTTCCACATCTTCGGAATCAAAGGCAGCGGGCAGTTCACCGAGGATGGCAAGAAGATCCTGAACACGCTGCTGGAAGGGGCGATCCAAAAAACCGAGTCATTCGACCTGTGCCTCATGTTCACCGGGCTCGGCATCGTCAACTTCCACTGGTTCATGAACATGGCATCGCTGTGCCCGACCTTCGACAGCGACGGAGACGGCACGATCGATTCCTACAAGTTCAAGGGGGAGATCGAAGCGATCGACGAGACCTCGCTGTTCAGGGAGGGGCTCACTCCGATCGTGTCGCAGGTCAAGGAGTGCAAGGTCGATGACAAGGAGTGCGTGGAATAGCGCATCGCAGGAGGGAGCTCGATGAGGCGCACACTTCTTCTGGCGGCAGTTGTGGCCCTTTCCTGCACCGGCTCGGGCTCGAAGGCGGACGTGGTCCCGGGAGGGGACTCGGCCGGGCCGCAGGATTCCCCGTCCCCCCCGGACCAGGACTGGAGCACCCCCGGCCAGGACGCACTCGAAGGGGATGGCCCGATGGGAGAGACCCCGGTTCGTGAAGGAAGCGGGTACAAGCTGACGGTCGAGCTCGAGAAGGGCCCTGGCGTGAACTGCGAGGAAGACCCCAAGGCTGCCTGCTTCGACGGGGCCGAGTGCTGCACGCTGGTGTTCGACCGCGACATCACGAACCTGCCGACGAAGTTCTCTTTCGGTTCGACCCACATCGCTCCCGCCATCTCGTTTGCGATGACGGACACGCTGTACGTTCCGACCTTCTCGGTGATCACGTTGAATTTCGGAATCATCATCGGGACTTCGGACAAGCCACCTGCGACCGACGCGTCGGGCAAGTACCCGTTCTCCGGCTTCGAGCCCGAGATCACCGTGACGATCTACAGCAAGGTGCTCTCGTCCAAGGAGGAGGGTTCCGAGGGCGAGTTCGATGTCACCGACTGGGCCGCTGAGCAGGGCGGACTGTGGGCCGGCACGGTGTCCGGCACGATCTTCGAGAAGACTGCGCTCGAAAAGAAGTTGCGGGCCCGCGTGAAGGGCTCCTACCATTTCATCCTCCCGGAGCCTCAGGGAGGCCAGTAGTCGTGCGGCGGCTTCGGATGTCCAGGCAGGGAGGCCGGTAGTGGGAAAGACCCTCTCCATCGAGACAGGGATCCGCTGCGGGAACCGATGCGGGTTCTGCTACCAGAGCGGATGGAGGGAAAGCGATCGCCTTCCCGACCCGGGCTTCGACGCATTGGCGGAGCGCATGGCCTGGGGGCGCGAGAACGGATTCGACGCGGTCGGCCTGTCTGGCGGCGAGCCCACCATCCGCAAGGACTTCCTGGACCTGGTGCGCCACGCCAGGAAGCTGGGGTACTCCCGCGTCGCGGTCACCACCAACGGCCGTCGCTTCCAGAACGAGACGTTCGCCCGTCAGGCGGTCGAGGCCGGCCTGGACGGGATCGGGTGGTCGATCCACGGCCCGGAGGCAGCGCTCCACGACCGGCTCGTCGGCCGGGACGGGGCGTTCGACCAGGCCCGCCGCGGGCTGGCGAACGTGGCCCGAGCGGCGCGGGAGCTGGACCGCCGGGTGGACCAGAACCTGTTCACCCTGGTCAACCGGCTCAACGCGGAACGAATCCCCGAGATCGGCCGCCTGGCGCTGCGAGCGGGCATCCGCCTGGTGGTGATGCAGCCGGTCATCTACTCGAAAGGCAACCTTGCCTCGGCAGCGGAACTCGCGCTGCCGCTGGATGACCTGGTGGCCGCGATACGCAACGCGGCCCGGCGTGCGGCAAGGGAAGGGTGGTTCGTCAAGCTGTTCAACCTTCCCGCGTGCTTCGTGACCGACGTCGCTTCCGGAATCGAGCACCAGAGCTACCCGGTGGAGATCTTCCGCTACCAGGAGAGCCGGGCAGCCGGGGAATCCCGGCCCGCACCGGGGATCGGATTCGTCCGCCTCGACCGGTGTGCGGAGTGCCTGCTGGGAGGGCACTGTCCCGGCCTGCACCAGTCGCTGCTGCCGTCGGAGGTGCTCGGGCGCATGCACGAGGAGACGTTGGCGGTACCCGCTGCCTCCGGTCGCTCGTGGTCCCCTGCGGCCCCGATCTCGGGGAACGCATCCGGGCTCTGGACCGCGGGGATGGAGCTGCTCGACGCCTCGGCGGTCGCCCGCTTCGTGGCCCGGCTGAAGGGGGCAGCGCCGGAAGGTCGGGTCCGGATCTACCACGGCGGTGATTCGGTGATGGGAGATGCCTTCCTTCCTGCGCTGGAGCGGGCAGGGGTCGCTGAGCTGTGCCTGGTGGTCCGCCTCGGCGATCCGGGGTCGACCGACCTGTCCATTCGGACCGGCAACCTGGAACGGATCCGGGAGCTCCTGCAGGCCCCGGCGTTGTCCGGAGGCCGCATGCAACCGTGGCTTGCGGTCCCCTATGCCCGAAGCGAGGAGAGCCGACTCGTCCCGACCCTGGCGGGCCTCGTGCGCGGCCGCTCAGCCGGCCTGGAGCTCCAAGTTCCAGCGGACTTCAAGAACCCCGAGGTGTTCGAGCTGGCGCGCTTCGCACGGATCGGTGCGCAGTGGGCCCGGGCGGGCGGGCGCCGGTTCCGGATCGTGATCCCGGATGCATCGAGGCGGGGGACACCGCTGTTCCGGCTCCCCCTGGCCCTGACCGGGCTGTCGCATTTCGCGGCGGACCACATGTGCACGCATTGGCACTGCGGTCCGGGTGGAACCTGGATTGCATCCTCGCTCCCCTCGTTCCTGTCCGCTCGGCCGACCGGCGCCATGGCCTTGCCCCCGGTGCCCGGATTGCCCGGCACACCTGTCGACGAGCGCATCCTGTCCCGCATGAGGCCGGGCTGACCCGTGTCGCCCGTTCTCCTTGTCGAGCAGACGAAACGGGTTCGATCTTCGCTCTTGTGCGCGCGGTCTCGGTAGGGTTAGAATCCGCAGGAACTGGACGTGGTCTTTCGGGGTGCAACATGAGAATGACGGGACCGAGGCGCTGGAGGGTCTGGCTTGCCGTTGTCCTGCTGGCGGGCTGCAGCGGCGGAGGCACCACCACGGAGGCGGACATCCCGGCGGAGGTCGCACCGGAAACGGTGCTGGCCGACGGGGAGCTGATATCGCTTCCGGACGGGGTGCTGCCCGACGGGCCGGTGGAGGATGGCGTGTTCGATGCGACCGGTGACGGCGTGGAGCCTGTCGGGGATCTGCCGGAGATGCCCGACGGGGTGCCTGCCGAGCTTGGGGACGTGCCCACCTCGGACATCGCCGGATGGTGCGTGGAGCAGGGCGGATTCGGCTGCCCGTGCACGGACCCCAAGGATTGCCTGAGCGGTTGGTGCGTCCAGACCGCCAATGGGTACGTGTGCACGAAGACCTGCACCGAGGAGTGCCCCGACGACTGGTACTGCACGCAGGTCCAGGAAGCCCCGGACGTCGTGTACGCCTGCATGCCCATCCACGCCAAGTTGTGCCGCCCCTGCGGCCAGAACCAGGAGTGCCAGGGGATCGTCATCGGCATGAAGAACCTATGCGTAGACATGGATGCCGCCGGCAACTTCTGCGGCGGCGACTGCTCGGAAAGCGGGCTCCCCTGCCCCAACGGCTACGTGTGCAAGACCGTCAGCGGCGTGGACGGTACGCAGGCCAAGCAGTGCGTGCCGGTGGGGGGCGGGGAGTGCACCTGCTCCCCCATGTCGATCGAGGAGAAGCTGAGCACCTCCTGCTACGAGGAGAACGAATTCGGCAAGTGTACCGGAGAGCGCGAGTGCATCGAGGACGGACTGACCGACTGCTCCGCCAAGGTCCCCGGCCCCGAGATCTGCAACAGCCAGGATGACGACTGCGACGGCATCGTCGATGACAACCTGATCGAGGAGCAGTGCAACGTCGAGAACACGTGGGGAGCCTGCCCGGGAATCGTGCTGTGCGTGGGAGGCAAACCGATCTGCCAGGGCAAGGAGCCCGCTGCGGAGCTGTGTGACGGCCTCGACAACAACTGCGACGGCCAGGCCGACGAGACCTACAGCGACTGCGACAAGGACGGTATTGCGGACTGCATCGAGTCGGACGACGACGCGGACGGATGGCCGGACGAGACCGACAACTGCCCGTGCTTCCAGAATCCGACCCAGAAGGACAGCGACCAGGACAAGATGGGAGATGCCTGCGATCCGGACGATGACAACGACGGAGTCGAGGACGATCTCGACTGCCAGCCGATGAACGGCAAGGTCTTTCCGGGGGCTCAGGAGGAGTGCAACGCCAAGGACGACGACTGCGATACCTTGATCGACGAAGGGTTCCTCGATACCGATGCCGACGGCCAGGCCGACTGCATGGACGAGGACGACGACGGCGACCAGATCCCGGATACCATCGACAACTGCCCGGGCGTGTCCAACGCGGACCAGGCCGATGCAGACGGCGACAAGCAGGGCGATGCCTGCGATTCCGACGATGACGGCGACGGGTACCCGGACAACATCGACTGCGGTCCGACCGACAAGAAGGTCTACCCCGGCGCACCGGAGATGTGCGACTGCAAAGACAACAACTGCGACGGGAAGAAGGACGAGGGGTTCATCGACACCGACAAGGACGGGATCGCAGACTGCTGCGAGGACGACACGGACGGCGACAACATCCCCAACGGAATGGACAACTGCCCCTACGTGAAGAACGAGGACCAGAAGAACACCGACGGAGACCTCCAGGGAGATGCCTGCGACCCGGACGATGACAACGACGGAATCATCGACGAGGTCGACTGCAACCCGACCGAGGTCAAGGCGTTCCCGAACGCCCCCGAGGTCTGCGACGGAGTGGACAACGATTGCGACGGGAAGACCGACAACAACTTCCCGGATCTGGACCAGGACGGCATCGCGAACTGCGTGGACACGGATGACGACGGCGACAACATCCCGGACACGAAGGACAAGTGCCCCTTCATCGCTGACCCCCTCCAGACCGATACCGACGGCGACGGCTTCGGCGATGCCTGCGACGGCGACGATGACGGGGACGGGGACTTCGACCTCACGGACTGCGAGCCGCTCAATCCGCTGGTCAACCACAAGGCCAAGGAATACTGCAACGGCAAGGACGACAACTGCGACAAGTCGGTGGATGAGCCGGGCGCGGTGGGGTGCATCATGCTGTATCCGGATGGTGACGGCGACGGCTTCGGTGCGACCGGGGCGGAGTCATGCCTCTGCACGCTGGATCCTCCCTACACGGCGTTCCAGGGCGGGGATTGCGACGACGTCAACCCGCTGGTGAACCCCCTGGCCAAGGACATCTGCAACGGCAAGGACGACGACTGCAACGGGAAGACCGACCCGGAGAACGCCGCGGGCTGCCTCGAGTTCTTCCTCGACGAGGATGGCGACGGATTCGGCGTGAAGACGATGAAGAAGTGCTACTGCAAGCCGACCGCCCCCTACTCCGCGACGGAAATCGGAGACTGCGACCCGAAGAACCCGGAGGTTTACCCCGGACACGCGGAAGTATGCGACTCGGCCGACAACGATTGCGACGGCGTGATCGACAATGTCACGCCCGACACGTGCGTCAAGTTCTACAAGGACGCGGACAAGGACGGATTCGGCTCGGACAAGGACTTCATCTGTGCCTGCCAGCCCGACCCCGCCAAGGGGTTCATACTGACCCAGGGCGGTGACTGCAACGACCAGAGCGCAGCAGTCAACCCGAAAGCGGACGAGGTGTGCGGCGACAACGTCGACAACGACTGCAACGGGCTCAAGGACGAGAACTGCGTACCGTCCAAGACGTCGCTCCAGTTCGTCTCCGCAGGCATTTCCGGTTCGGGCGGCAACTACAAGATGTTCGGCTCGGTGGGCTTGGCGCCTGCGGGCAAGAAGCTGGCGAACCCGACCGGGTTCACGATGGAATTCGGACTCATCCCGACTGCGATGTCGGGACAGCCATAGCAAGGGAGGACCGGCATGAAAAGGGTCATGGTATTGGCGATTGCGCTGGTGGCGCTGGCGGCGGCATCACGGGCCGAGGCGGGGGACGTTCCCAACGTCATCACCGTGCAGGGGGTGCTGCGGAACGCAGGGGGGGCCGTGGTCAACGGGGTGTACTCGCTGACCTTCAAGCTCTACACCGCCCAGACCCAGGGGCAGCTCCTCTGGAGCGAAGTGCAGAGCAACGTGGTCGTGGACAACGGGCTCTACTCGGCGACGCTCGGAACGACGAGCCCGCTGCCGGCATCGCTCTTCTCTCAGAACGTCGAGGTCTGGCTCGGCGTGTCCGTGGAGGGGCAGCAGGAGCTGCCGCGGGTCCGCATGACCACCGTGGCGTTCGCATTCCATGCCCGCAGTGCGATGAACGCGGAGAAAGCCGCGGGAGTGGAATGCACCGGCTGCATCCAGGAGGCCGCACTCGCGTTCAAGCCCGTCACCGAGGCCAACCTCGCAGCCAAGGCGGTCCAGGCGGTCAAGGATTCGGGCCAGTTCCTCCTGATCACGGGGGGGACGCTCACCGGTTCCCTGAACGTGACGGGACTCGTCACCGCGGTCAAGTTCGTGGGGGACGGCTCGGGGCTGACGGGAGTCTCCAGCCCGCAGGGGACGTGCCAGGCAGGGTGGTTCGTCTCCGGGATCCAGGCCAACGGAGCGCTGGTGTGCAAGGAGGGGGCCTCGGCCATCTCCAGCGTGAACGGTCTCAAAGGGGGTACCATCACCGGCGACGTCGACGTTACCGGCGGCATCACCTCGGGCGGGGCGGAGGTCTGCACCATCGACGGGAACTGCGGCGAGACCCTCGGCCAGCTCCTCTGCAAGGCCAACCAGGTGGCCATGTGGAACGGCACCTCCTGGATCTGCTCCAGCTTCGTCAAGGACGTCCCGGCCCAGGCCTGCGACGGCGTGAACAACGTGCTCGCTTGGGACGGCAGCAAGTTCTCCTGCAAGACGCTCACCGGCACCGGTCCGTCCGGGGGGGCGGCCCAGGGATTCGAGCTGCTTGACTCCTGGGGATACACCTGGGACGGCATGATGCGCCCGGCCATGACCTATGCCGACGCCGAGGCCAAATGCAAGGAGCTCGGGGCCCGGCTCCCCACGGCCACGGAGCTCTACCGCGTGAGCCAGAACGAGACCAAGCTCTTCGGCCCCATGGCCACCGGCGACTGCCCCTGGACCGCGGTCCGCTACTCGTCCACCGGTCACGCCATGGGCCGCATGAACGACGGCAACATCGAGTACGGCGGAGACACGTCCTCCTACAACTTCCGCTGCGTCTGGGGCAACAACACCAAGAAATACTTCACCGGCAACCACTGCTACGGCCCGCCGGGGGACGAGTGCTGGCCCATGGCACTGATGGGCAACAAGTACGTCATGGACAAGTACGACCGCCCCTGGGTCCGCTACAGCGTCGCCTCGGCCGAATGCAACTTCTACTACTCGCACCTGACCGACCCGATGCGCCTTGCCCAGGCAATCCGGGCCGGCATCTCCAACGGCACCAACAACTACCTGGTCACCTCCGACGGCGTCGAGTGGTACAGCACCAACATGCGCTACCACGTCCTGTTCCGCTGGTCCAACGTCAACATGAACTTCAACGCCTACTGGGACGAGGCCAACGGCGGCCACGACGGCAGCGAGTACCGCTTCCGCTGCGTCGGCGTCAGCGCGGCGCACGGCGCCACCCCGGTCCAGGTCCAGAACGCTGTCACCACCACCAACTACCTCACCACCACGACGGCCGATGAAGGGGCCACCTCCCCCAACGGCGCCATCGATGCCTGCTTCAAGAAGGGGGGCCACCTGGCCACCTCCAACGACCTGTACGAGCTGATCCAGGGCAAGCTGGCCGGCGGCAGCGACCAGTGGCTCTGGACCGCAGACTGGATCGGCAACTGGAGCGGCCACTGGTGGCTCCAGCTCGTCAAGTGGGCCGGCACCATCTCGGGCATCGACCCTGCAGACGGCAACCACACCACCAACGGCTCCCGTTCCGACGGAACCAACCGGCCGTACCGCTGCGTGTGGTATCCCGTCGACACGGAGTACAACGGTCCGGCCAATTGCAACGGCGGCTGCTACGCCGTGACCGTGGCGGCCACCAACCCGCCGGTCAAGATGTGGATGGACAAGCAGGACCGCAGCAGCACCCACTGGGCCGGCGCGGTGCAGGCCTGCTACCTGGCCGGCGGCTTCCTCCCCGGCTTCCGCGACTACGTCGAGATGATCCGCCAGAGCCTGCCCAACGGCTCCAACAACTGGCTGCACACGGCCGAATTCCAGCGGATGCATTCGGGCAACCACCCGCTCGAGACCATCCTGAAATGGGCGGGAGAAGTCCCCTCGTTCACCGAGTACACCGAGCCCAACTGGTCTTCCAACTCCGATAGCCGGCCGTACCGCTGCTTCTGGACCAACGAGCTGCGGTAGACGCACGGACGGTCGCGTATGACTGTGGATCCCCTGGACAATGGTCGATGGCCGATGATCGCGGGTCGCCAAAGCAGGAGCCGATGGGATTCTCGTCGGCCGGGAGTGTGGGGCATTGAGGGTCCGTCGTCTGGGCGGGCTCCAGCCGCCCGGGCCCACTGCCTGATCATTGCCCTTGCGGGCCTCGTGCTTGCTGCGGGTTGCAACCCGCCGCCCGCGCCGCACGGAAACGCTCCCGGGCCATCCCCTTCGACCGAGCCCGGCAGCGGGATGCCGGGGCCGACGGAGTCAGCCGGGCAAGGACGCGAGATACCGGTTCCAACCGCCTCGAATCAGCCCGGCTCCGGGGCAACGGGTCCGGACGCGGGAACGAATGGCGGGCGACTTCACCTCCTGGCATCAGCGGAGACGGGCGACCCGGCGGCCCTGGAGCTTCCGCTTGCCGGCCCCGCACGGCCGGAGGTCGTCCTGATCCAGTCCGGTGACTACCGTTGTCCTTTCACGCAGAAGGCCGAGAAGGCGCTCGCTCCGCTCCTGGCGGAACGGAAGGTGCAGCGGTACTTCCTCGCGGCCCCCGGCTCCCCGGACGCCGGAGCATATGTCATGGCCGTGGCTGCCGCGGCAGCACAGCGACAGGGGCGCTTCTGGGAGATCCACCCCCTGCTCCTCCAAATGGGCTCCGACGTCAGCGAGGACCGCCTGCTCCAGGCGGCTCGAGAGGTCGGCCTGGACATCCCCACCTTCATCAAGGATCTGCAGCGGCCGGAGCTCAAGGCGCATGTCGAACGACAGCGCGTGCTGGCCGCAGCGCTGGCGCTCTCGGCAACACCCTCCTTCCTGGTCAACGGCCGTCTGGTCGTGGGCTGGCCGGGATCCGAGGTCCTGGCGCAGCTTCTCGACGAGGAGGCGGCCGAGGTTGCCAGGCACGTGACCGGAGACAGGGGCCTTCCGGAGGTCCTCCGGCAGCAATGCGGCCGGCATCCGCCGCTCGCGATCGTCATGGAGCAGGGGCTCCGCTTCACCGACCCGCCCGTGCACCGGCTGGATCCGGCCGACGAGGGCACTCGGTGGCGCGTTCCGCTGCGCCCCGCTGCGGGGGGGATCGGGGCCGAGGACTCGCCCGTCGTGGTGGTCGAGTACCTGGATCCGGCCTGCCCTCACAGTGCAAAGGCGTACCGGCAGGCCCGTGCACTGGCGGACGGCAACTCGGACGTCCGCTTCGTGTTCAAGCTGGCCCCGCGGCGCAGCGACCCGGAATCGCTGCGGAAGTCACGGCTGGCATTCGCGGCAATGGACCGGGGTTCGTTCCTGGAGTGTGCCGACGCACTCCTTGCCGCAGAGGTGACCGAAGAGACCGCTGCCGCCGCGTGCCTGGGAGTTTCGCCCGTTTCACCGCCAGACGAGTCACGCTTCGCCGCGTGGCTTGCCGACGTGAGAGTGGAGGCGCTTGCCGTTGCCGCTACCGGGACGCCGACGATCTTTATCAACGGGCGCCGCCTCGTGGGGGCTCTCGAAGATGCCGGGCTGCTCCGGGCCATGGAGCAGGAGCGTGAAACGGCCCGGGAGCTCGAGCAGAGAGGAGTTGCACCGGCCCGGATCCATGATTGGCTGACCTCAACGGGGAGGGTCGAGTCGTTCCTCTCCCCGGAGAGCCGTCCGGTGAAGTGCGTGGAATGCCCGCTCCTGGCCGACGGCGGCCCCGGGGCGCGGGAGATGCTCGTTGCGTTCGACTACCGTTCCCCGTTCTCTCTCAACCTGGCCACACACCTCG
>VGRX01000129.1 GCA_016875215.1 Deltaproteobacteria bacterium | reverse complement strand
GGTCGGCCAGAAGCAGTCCACCGTATCGCAGGTGGTGGGCCGCCTTCGCAAGGCCGGGGCGATGGAGTACACGACGGTGGTGTTGGCCGGGGCGTCGGAGATGGCGCCGATGCAGTTCCTGGCGCCGTTCACCGGCTGCACCATGGGCGAGTACTTCCGTGACAACGGCAAGCACGCGCTGGTGGTGTACGATGACCTGAGCAAGCACGCGGTGGCCTATCGGCAGCTCTCGCTGCTGCTCCGGCGGCCGCCGGGACGTGAAGCGTACCCGGGCGACGTGTTCTACCTGCATTCCCGCCTGTTGGAGCGGGCGGCCAAGATGTCGCAGAAGATGGGGGGAGGCTCGCTCACCGCGCTGCCGATCATCGAAACGCAAGCCGGTGACGTTTCGGCCTACATCCCGACCAACGTGATCTCCATCACGGACGGGCAGATCTTCCTCGAGACCGACCTGTTCTACAAGGGGATCCGGCCGGCCGTGAACGCGGGCATCTCGGTGTCGCGCGTGGGCGGCAACGCACAGATCAAGGCGATGAAGCAGGTCGCTGGGTCGTTGCGTCTCGAGCTTGCCCAGTACCGTGACCTGGCGGTCTTCGCCCAGTTCGGCTCGGATCTGGACGAGGCGACGTTGCGCCAGATCCGGAAGGGGGAGCGGTTGGTGGAGATCCTCAAGCAGCCGCAGTACGAGCCGATGCCGGTGGAGAAGCAGGTGCTGGTGCTGTACGCGGGCACATCGAAGAAGAACCTCCTGCTGGATCTTCCGGTGGCGGATATCCGCAGGTTCTGTGACGGGCTGTGCGAGTTCGTGGAGGCGCGTTTTCCCGATTTGCTGAAGACGATCCGCGAGAAGAAGGTGCTGGACGACGCGACGACGGACCAGGTGGACAAGGCAATCCTCGAGTTCAAGAAGACGTTCACCGCGAAGTGAGCCGCGGTTTCGGGGGTGGCCGTTCCGTGACGGCGTCGCCCCCTTGCTGGTGAGGCGGGCATGGCGAATCTCAAGGCGATTCGAAAGCGGATCCAGGGAGTTCGGGGAACGCTGCAGCTCACCCGTGCCATGAAGCTGGTGGCAGCGGCGAAGCTGAGACGGGCCCAGGAGAATGCCCTCGCCCTGCGTCCCTATGCGGCCAACCTCGTCGAGGTGATCGGACACGTGGCGGGGAGGCTCGATGCCGAGGAGCATCCTCTCCTGGCCAGCAGGCCGGAGCGACGCTCTCTGCTCCTGTGCTACACGTCGGACCGCGGGCTGTGCGGCGCGTTCAACCTGAACGTCGGCAGGGCAGCGGAGGATTTCTTCCGCCAGCATCCGGGCGAGGGGGCCGTCACGGCCGCGGTCATCGGCAAGAAGGGGAACGAGTACCTCACTCGGCGGGACTACCCGGTCGAGCATTACTTCAAGGACATGTTCGCGGATGTTTCGTTCGACCGGATCTCGCGAATCGGCAGCGAGCTGACCCGCGAGTTCCTGTCGGGCGGCTACGACTCGCTGTACGTGCTGTACAACTGGTTCCGGTCCGCGGGGTCCCAGCGCGTGACGCTGCAACGGGTGTTGCCCCTCGATCTGTCCGGATGTGCGGAGAGAACGGGGACCAGCGATCGGACCGAGCACATCTTCGAGCCGGGCAAGACCGAGATCCTGGATGCGCTCCTGCCGATGTACGTGAACATCTCCCTCTACCAGGCGCTGCTGGAATCGGTTGCGTCGGAGATGGGAGCGCGCATGACCGCGATGGATAGTGCCACGCGCAACGCGGGCGAGCTGATACAGAAGCTGACGCTGCTCTACAACAAGGCACGCCAGGACACGATTACCAAGGATCTGATGGACATCGTGGGCGGTGCGGAGGCGCTTCGGTAGCGGGCAGCCGGAGTCTGAGTTGACCGGGCGGACGGAGAGCTGCCCGGTCATTGCGCCAGGGGGACAAGATGCAGGTCGGACGAATCTCGCAGGTGATCGGGCCGGTAGTGGACGTGGTCTTCGACGAGGGGAACCTCCCCGAGATCTACACGGCGCTCAAGGTCTCGAACCCGTGGATCAACGACAAGGACGGGAACCTCGTCCTGGAGGTTGCGCAGCACATCGGGGAGAACACGGCCCGCTGTATCGCCATGGATACCACGGACGGCCTGGTGCGGGGGATGGCTGCCCAGAACACGGGGCAGCCGATTCTCATGCCGGTGGGCAAGGAGTGCCTCGGTCGGATCCTGAACGTCGTGGGAGAGCCGGTCGACGAAGCGGGGCCGGTGAATGCCCGGCACTTCCTTCCGATCCACCGGGAGCCGCCGACGTTCCTGGACCAGTCCACCGAGGTGCAGCTCTTCGAGACGGGCATCAAGGTGGTGGACCTGCTGGCTCCCTATCCCAAGGGAGGCAAGGTCGGCCTGTTCGGCGGTGCGGGCGTGGGCAAGACCGTCGTGATCATGGAGCTCATCCACAACATCGCCAGGCACCACGGAGGTGTGTCGGTGTTCGGCGGGGTGGGGGAGCGTACGCGTGAAGGCAACGACCTGTGGGTCGAGATGAAGGAATCGGGTGTCATCGACAAGACCGCGCTGATCTACGGCCAGATGAACGAGCCGCCCGGAGCCCGTGCCCGCGTCGGGCTGTCCGCACTGACCGCGGCCGAGTATTTCCGCGACGTGGAAGGGCAGGACGTGCTGCTCTTCATCGACAACATCTTCCGTTTCACCCAGGCGGGCTCCGAGGTCTCGGCACTGCTGGGCCGCATGCCGTCGGCCGTGGGCTACCAGCCGACGCTGTCCACCGACCTGGGCGAGCTCCAGGAGAGGATCACGTCGACCAAGAAGGGCTCGATCACGTCGGTCCAGGCCATCTACGTGCCTGCGGACGACCTGACCGACCCCGCGCCGGCTACGACGTTCTCGCACCTCGACGCGACGACGGTGCTGTCACGGCAGATCGCGGAGCTGGGCATCTACCCGGCCGTGGACCCGCTCGACTCGACCTCCCGCATCCTTGACCCCAACGTGGTCGGCAGGGAGCACTACGAGACCGCCCGGGAGGTCCAGAGGATCCTGCAGGAGTACAAGGATCTGCGCGACATCATCGCCATTCTGGGCATGGAGGAACTGTCCGAGGAGCAGAAGGTCACCGTGGCCCGTGCCCGGCGCATCCAGCGATTCCTGTCGCAGCCTTTCGCCGTGGCCGAGCAGTTCACGGGGTTCAAGGGGGAGTATGTGAAGCTCTCCGACACGGTACGCTGCTTCAAGGAGATCGTGGACGGGAAGTGGGATCACCTGCCCGAGCAGGCGTTCTTCATGGTCGGCACCATCGAGCAGGCCGTGGAGAAGGCGAAGAACATGTAGGGGGGGCCGATGCGGCTGACCATCGTCACGCCTCGCAAGGAAGTGCTGTCGAGAGACGTGGACTCCGTGACGCTTCCCGGCGCGGTCGGCGAGATGACCGTGCTTCCCGGCCATGCGGCCCTCATGTCGGTGCTCGAGGTGGGTGTCGCCCGGTGGACTGCCGGCGGCGAGATGCACGAGCTGGCCCTGAACCGCGGCTTCGTGGAGGTCCTCAACGACCAGGTCCGGGTGATGACCGAGACGTGCGAGGTGGGGGGCGAGATTGACATCGAGCGGGCGCAGAAGGCAGCGGAGCGCGCTCGGGAACGTCTCGCCCAGGCCTCCAGGGATGCCGGCATCGACGTCACGCGTGCCGAGTATGCGCTGAAGCGTGCCCTCATCCGACTGAAGGTCGCCGGGACCACCGAGCACTGACAGGCGGGGTATGGGGCTTGCCCTGCGAAGCTCCCTGCGCCAGGAAAGGCATGGGGCATGTTCATGCAGGTGACGTGGGGTCCGGGGGGAGCCGCATCGGACGCCACGGAATTGACATTCCCGAGCAGTCACTGCACACTTCGAAACGCGTACCATGCACCTCTCGAAGGGGGGCCCATGCGAAGTTTCACCGGTTTTCCTCAGGCGGCCGTCGGACTCGCGCTCGCACTGGCACTTGGTTCGTGCGGCGCGAGCGGAGGCAATCCTACGATAGACAACGACGGCGCCTCCGAGCTGCCTCGGGTAGCTGACGCGGTCGAAGTCGACGTTGGTATCGACCTGCCGCAGAAAGTCGACGCGCTCGATGTCGAGGTCGACGCGGGCCCATGGGCCGTGCCGTGCGATGAGGCTTCGGACTGCGAGGGGGGGCGCTGCTGGTACGGGGCCGCTGGGATGGAGTGTCTGCATGAATGCGGGGATGCGGCCCCATGTGCCGAGGGCTACCTGTGCCATTCCCCAGGCACGCGGGACCAGTCGGGCTACTGTGTGCCCGTGGCTGCAGTGGCCTGCCTTCCTTGCCAGTCGGACGAGGATTGCGCCTATCCCGAGTGGATGGCGGGGTCTGACGCAGTCGCGGGAGTCGTTCCGGTGGGGGCTGGCTGTCTGCCGGTTGCCGGCTTGTACGACGGCAAGTTCTGCCTGCTGCCCTGCGACGACGCAAACGGCGGCAATTGCCCGGACGGCTACGAGTGCAAGGAAACCGTAGTGGATGGGGGGGGCGCAGTCAAGTACTGCGTCCCCACTGACGGCGGCTGCGAGTGTCCTTTGCTGGGCACCGAGAACGGTGCCTCGACCGACTGCCGGAGCACGAGCGAGCTGGGGATCTGCCAGGGCAAGCGCGTTTGCGGTCCACAGGGTCTGACCGCATGCGACGCGCCGGTTCCCACGGTGGAGACATGCAACGGGCTGGACGACGACTGCGACGGCGGGACCGACGAGGAGATCGCTGACGTGGAGTGCGGGCTTGGAGCGTGCAAACATTCCCTGGTCGCGTGCGTGGAAGGCGTGCCCGCGGAGTGCGACCTGATGGAGGGGGCGGCGGAGGAGACGTGCAACGGGCTGGATGACGACTGCGACGGCGCGACCGACGAGGAGTTGGGGGAGGTCCAGTGCGGCCTGGGCGTGTGCGACCACAAGGTGTCGGCGTGCGTCGAGGCCGTGTCCCAGGAATGCGACCCGATGGAGGGGGCAGCGGAGGAGACATGCAACGGGCTGGACGACGACTGCGACGGCCAGACCGACGACGAGCTGGGAGACCTTCAGTGCGGGCTCGGCGTGTGCGCCAACGCGGTCTACTCCTGCGCAGACGGGGGACCGGCCGAGTGCCTGTCGCTGCCGCTCGAGGCCGAAGAGGTCTGTGACGGTCTGGACAACGACTGCGACGGCGAGACGGACGAGGGGGACATCGACACGGACGGGGACGGTGTCGCGGACTGCGTGGATGACGATGACGACGGCGACGGCGTGCCGGACGGGGCCGACAACTGTCCGCTCGAGGCCAATCCGAAGCAGGAGGACGTGGACGAGGATGGGTTCGGCGACCTGTGCGACTTCGGCTGCTGGCTTGCCGAGGCGGGCGAGTGGGAAGACGACTGCGACGGGATTCCGGATGCCCAGGATCTGTGCCCGCACGTGTCCGACCCGGCCCAGCTCGATACCGACAAGGACCTGCTGGGCGATGCCTGCGACGATGACGACGACAACGACGGAATCGCAGATGACAAGGACAACTGCCCGCTCCACGGCAACCCGCAGCAGGAGGACCTCGACCAGGACAAACTGGGCGACGTGTGCGACGGCGACGACGACGGCGACGGCATCATCGACCCCAAGGACAACTGTCCGTTGGCGGCGAACCAGGACCAGAAGGACAGCGACAAGGACGGCCCGGGGGATGCGTGCGACCCCGATGATGACAACGACGGGGACCCGGACGGGACCGACTGCGAGCCGCTCAATGCCCAGATCTCCCACCTGGCCGCGGAGGTCTGCAACGGTGTCGACGATGATTGCGACGGGGAGGTCGACCAGGAAGGAGCGGCCAAGTGCAAGTACTACAATCTGGATGCGGACGGGGACGGGTTCGGGGTCGACGACAAGAAGTGCCTCTGCAAGCCGGTCGCCCCGTACAGTGCCAACAAGTCGGGTGACTGCCGCGCGGACGACCCGCTGGGCTATCCGGGGGCCAAGGAGATGTGCAACGGGCTGGACGACGACTGCGACTCGCAGATCGACGAGGGGGAGTCGGACCTGGACAAGGACGGCCAGGCGGACTGCGTGGACGATGACGACGACGGCGACGGCGTGCTCGACGAGGCGGACAACTGCCCGATGGATGTGAACGGGGGGCAGGAGGACTTCGAGTCGGACGGAATCGGCGATGCTTGCGATCCGGACGATGACAACGACGGTGTGGTCGACCTCAAGGACTGCGCCCCGAAGGATTCCGAGCGGGCTCCGGGGCTCGCCGAGATCTGCGACGGCAAGGACAACGACTGCAACGGGAAGGTTGACGACGGCCTGGGGCAGACGACGTGCGGCATCGGTGGGTGCGAGCACACGGTGGAGAACTGCCTGGGCGGGCAGGTCCAGTCGTGCGATCCGGATGAGGGCAAGGGGGGCGAAGTCTGCGACGGAAAGGACAACGACTGCAACGGGAAGGTTGACGACGGCCTGGGGCAGACGACGTGCGGTCTGGGTGTGTGCGAGCACACGGTGGAGAACTGCGTGGGCGGCATTGCGCAGGTGTGCGACCCGCTGGCCGGGAAGTCTGCCGAGGTGTGCGACGGGAAGGACAACGACTGCAACGGGAAGGTGGACGACGAGTTGGGACAGACGACGTGCGGGCTGGGTGTGTGCAAGCACACGGTGGAGAACTGCGTGGGCGGCATTGCGCAGGTGTGCGACCCGCTGGCCGGGAAGTCTGCCGAGGTCTGCGACGGGAAGGACAACGACTGCAACGGGAAGGTTGACGACGGGTTGGGACAGACGACGTGCGGCCTGGGGGTGTGCGAGCACACGGTGGACAACTGTGCCGGGGGTGCTCCGCAGGTTTGCGACCCGTTCCAGGGGAAGTCGGCGGAGGTGTGCGACGGGAAGGACAACGACTGCGACGGCAAGAAGGACGAGGACTTCGAGGACTTCGACAAAGACGGCATGCCGGATTGCCTCGATCCGGACGATGACAACGACGGCTCGTTGGATGCTGCGGATTGCAACGACCACAACGCGGCGGTATATCCGGGGGCCAAGGAGGTCTGCGACGGTGCGGACAACGACTGCAACGGCTGGAAGGACGAGGGGTGCCCGGGCGTGGTGACCGGGACGAGCTGCAAGAACATCCGTGCGGTCTTTCCATCGTTCCCGTCGGGCAAGTACACCGTGGATCCGGACGGTCCGGGCGGGTATCCGGCCGTAGAGGTCTACTGCGACATGACGACCAAGGGGGGCGGCTGGATGCGTGTCGCGGACGTGGATGCAAACACCGGTGTATGCCCGGGTACCTGGGTGTTCACGAACATCCCCAAGGTCTGCCACAGGCTGGCGGCCGGAGCGGGGTGCAAGTCCGCTACCTTCGACAACTTCGGGGTTCCGTACGGCGAGGTGCGCGGGTACGTGAGGGCGTACCAGTTCTACTCGACCGATGCCTTCCACCCGTCGGCAGCCGGGGGGCTGGACGGGACGTACCTGGAAGGGCTGTCGCTGACGTACGGGGCCCCGCGGGTCCACCTGTGGTCCTACGCGGCGGGGTACAGCGAGGACGGGAACTACTCCGCGTCGAACTGTCCGTGCGCCCCGTACCCGGGGGCGCTGCCCGCTTTCGTCGGCGGGGATTACTACTGCGAGTCCGGAAACGCAGGAGCGATCGAGAACACCTGGTACACGGGGGATCCGCTGTTCGACGGCCAGGGCTGTCCGGCCGGCAACACCTGCTGTACGCCGCCGAAACTGCCCTGGTTCGAGAAGACGCTTCCGGGGACGGTCAACGTGTCGGTCGAGGGGCGGCTGTGCGGTGACGAAGGGAGCGTGAACGAGGACATGGGCGTGTACCGGATGGAGCTCTACGTGCGCTGAACGCCGGCCTTTGATTCTCCGGATTTAAGATCTTGACCGCGTGGGGGGCTTCTGATACAAAAGCTCGCCTTATTGGTGCGCGGAGGGTTTGGCGTGACCTGGCTATACGACTTTCTGGTTCTCATGCAGGTGGGGCAGGGGGAGGCAGCGGCCCCTTCGGCCCCGGCCGCGGCGCAGGGTGCTGGACAGGCAGCGGGCGAGGCGGCAGGGCAGGCAGCCGGCCCGTTCGGCTGCGGCGGCGGCGGAAACGACCCGATCACCTTCCTCATCTGGATGGTGTTTCTGTTCGGCCTGATGTACTTCCTGCTGATCCGGCCGCAGCGCAAGCAGGCCAAGCAGCACGAGCAGCTCCTCAACTCGCTGAAGAGCGGGGACCGCGTCGTGACCACCGGTGGAATGCTGGGTACGATCCGATCCATCAGCGGGAACGTGGTGACGCTGGAGGTGGCGGACAACGTAAGGGTCCGCATCCAGAAGCAGCACGTGCTCGGATTGCAGCCGGAGCCCGGCAAGGCCGAGGAGCAGGGCAGCAAGAAGTAGTCCCCGGGCGTGTTTGCGGCATCCGTGCGGGCAGGCCGGTTTTGCATCATCCGGCAGCTTGCTTGACAGTGTGAAGGCACAGGTTGCCGCTCGGCGGGCGAAGGCGGGGCGGCATGACGGAGATTCGAGATGGAGAAGAAGAGAATCTGGCGGTCGGTGTTGGTCTTCCTGTTGTTCCTGTTCAGCATCCTGTACGTCCTGCCCACGGTGCTACCCGAGGGGGCGGTGCCGAAGTGGTACCCCTTCACCAAGCGCCTGAATTTCGGCCTGGACCTCAAGGGGGGGCTGGAGCTCCGCTACACGGTCGACTACAAGAAGGCCATCCTGGAGAACTCCCGCGACCTGATGTTCCGCCTCCAGGACTACCTGGTCCGTGAATCGAAGCAGAAGGAGCCGGGGGACGAGGTCCTCAAGGAAGAGCTCGACGCGGTTCGCTCGAAGGTCACCTTCACGGTACCTTCGTTCGACACCGTACGTATCGAGACGACTGACGAGACGCTGCGGGGCTTCATCACGACCGAGGCCGTAGAGGACAAGATCGACCCCCGCTACACGCTCATCGAGCAGGACGGGGCCATTCTGCTGAAAATGCGGGCCTTGGACGTCGAGCGGATCAAGAAAGAGGTCGTCGACCAGACCCTCTCCATCATCCGCAAGCGCGTCGAGGCATTCGGCCTGGTCGAGCCCGATGTGCGCATGAGCGGCGACAGCGACATCGATGTCCAGCTCCCGGGCGTCAGCAAGGAGCAGATGGAGGTGGTGCGCGAGCGCATCGGCCAGACCGCCCGGCTGACCTTCCGAATCGTGGACAGCAAGTCGGATTTCTTTGCCGACGTGAAGCAGGATCTGGAGGCCTTCAGGCAGCAGTCGCCGGAGAAGGGCAAGACGGTGGAGATCGCGAAGTTCGGGGATCGCTACCAGGCCCGGTCGGAGAAGAAGAGCAACCTGGTGGCCTTCATCCACTTCCTGCAGAAGGAGCGCAAGCTTCCGGATGACCACGTGGCGGGGTACTACTTCGTCGAGGAGGATGAAGGGGGCCGGGTGGTCAAGTCGTACTACCGGACCGAGTACCTCTTCGCTGCGGTCCGGGTCTCGGGCGACCACCTGGCGCGGTCCGGCGTGTTCTACAAGGATTCCGGCGAGCCGTACGTGAGCCTGACGTTCACGGGGCAGGGGGCGACCCTGTTCGAGGAGGTGACCGGGGAGCACGTCGGCGACTACCTTGCCATCATGCTGGACGATGATATCAACTCGGCCCCCGTGATCAAGGAAGTGATCGCGGGCGGACAGGCCTCGATCACACTGGGGGGCAATCGCAGCGCCTCGGAGCTGCTGGGCGAGGCACAGAGCCTGGTGACGGTGCTGACGCATGGTGCGTACAAGGCGCCGGTGCACAAGATCCAGGATCACGAAGTGGGGCCGTCGCTGGGCAAGGATGCCATCGATGCGGGCGTCCTGTCCTTCGTCGTCGGGGCGCTGGCGGTGCTCCTGTTCATGGGCATCTACTACCGGGTCGCCGGCATCATCGCCAACCTGGCCCTGGCCATGAACATGGTGTTCATCGTGGCGATCCTGGTCGCGTTCAACTCGGCGCTGACGCTGCCCGGGCTGGCGGGCCTGGTGCTGACGCTGGGCATGGCGGTGGACGCGAACGTGATCATCTATGAGCGCATCCGGGAGGAGCTGCGGGCCGGCAAGACGGCCCGGGTGGCCATCGAGACCGGGTATTCCAAGTCGTTCTGGACCATCTTCGACTCCCAGCTGACCACGGCACTTGCGGGAGTCATCCTGATGAACTTCACCACCGGCCCGGTATACGGGTTCGCGGTGACGCTGCTGGTGGGCATCGTCTGCTCCGTGTTCACGGCACTGTACGTGACGAAGCTCTTCTACCAGTGGATGTTGGACAGGAAGCTCATCAAGGAAACGGTCAGCATCTGAGGCTGCGGAGGGAGCACCCATGTTTGAGCTGATTCGGCCGGGTACGAGGGTTGAGTTCATGGGGATGCGCACGGTGTTCATCGGACTGAGCGCCGTGGCCATCCTCGCTTCGGCGGTTGCCGTGCTGGTGATGGGGTTGAACCTGGGCGTGGACTTCAAGGGTGGCACCAAGATGGTGGTGGCATTCAAGGGGGCCGACCCGGTCGATCGCGAGCTGATCCGCAAGGCGGTGACCGATACGCTTCAGTCGGTCCAGGGCGGAACCGGCACGCTCCAGGTCGAAGTCCAGGACTTCTACGCGGGCGGCGACGAGGACAACCGTCGCTTCATGCTCTACACCGAGTCCGTGACGCTGCTGACCGAAGAGCAGAAGGAGAAGATCGTTGCTGCGGTGAAGGCGAAGTTCGGCGAGGATTCGGTGGTGAACCCCCCTGCCGAGGGCGGCGACCAGTTCTTCCTGACGTTTGCGACCGAGGCTCCGATCGAGGGCCGGCAGGCGGATCTGGCCGCGATCTTCCACGAGCAGGGCCTCCAGCGGGTCTCGGTGGAATCGGACAAAGTGCGTGACCTCAGCATGGAGTTCTACAAGGAGGTCAACCTGGAGAAGGCCGATGCGGCCACTCCCCAGAGCGTGCTCGACCAGATCGAGGCCGAGGAGGCATTCAAGGCCCGGGTTGCCGACTTCCGCACCAAGAACACCGACGGGTCCTACACCGTGAAGATCGAGGAGCTGAGCGGCAAGATCGAGGAGTCGGTCCGGGCGCTGCCCGATGTCGGGGCCCGCTTCCTTGCGGTCGAGTCGGCCACGTCCATCAGCCCGAGCGTCGGCTCCGACCTGTTGAACAACGGTCTGCTGGCCGTGCTCTATGCCTGCATCGGGATCCTGCTGTACATCGCGCTGCGGTTCGACTTCAAGTACGGTCCCGGCGCAGTCGCGGCACTCGTGCATGATGCGATCATCACCATCGGTGTGTTCGCGTTCACGCAGGTCCCGTTCACCCTGCCCATCATCGCGGCCATCCTGACGATCATCGGGTACTCGGTCAACGATACCATCGTGGTGTTCGACCGAATCCGCGAGAATTCGGAGAGGCTGAAGGGAATGCCCTTCGAGCGCATCATCAACGTGAGCATCAACGAGACGCTCTCCCGGACGATCCTGACGTCGGGCACTACGCTGCTCGTCGTGATTTCGATCTTCCTGCTGGGCGGCGGGTTGATCAAGGACTTCGCCTTTGCCCTGATGGTCGGAATCGTCGTGGGTACGTACTCTTCAATCTTCATCGCAAGCCCCCTGCTGCTGTACCTCCACCAGACGTTCGCCCGGCGGGAGAAGGTCGCTGCCTGAGCGGGCTGCGCCGATGAGATGGGAAGTCGCATCCACAGATCCGGTCGCGGTTGAATCCCTCTCCCGAAGTCTGCGCGTGTCCCCGTTCCTTGCGTCGCTGCTGTGCGCCCGTGTCGGTACCGATCCGGTCGAGGTTCAGAGCTTCCTGTCGCCGCGCCTCTCGGATTTCGCGGATCCGTCGTCGCTGCCCGGTATGTCCCCGGCGGTGGATCGGGTCTGCAAGGCCGTCTTCGGGCGCGAGCGGATCGTCGTCTACGGCGACTACGATGCGGACGGGATCACGTCGGTCTGCCTGCTGCTGACGTTCCTTCGGGATCTGGGCGTCGCGGCGGACTACATGCTGCCGAGCCGTTTCGTTGACGGCTACGGCCTCAACGAGGCGCGTGCGCGGGAGATCGTCGAGTCCGGGTACAACCTGGTGATCACGGTGGACTGCGGGAGC
>VGRX01000128.1 GCA_016875215.1 Deltaproteobacteria bacterium | reverse complement strand
GTCGGTGCACAGGTTGTCGTCACCGCAGTTGGGCCCCACTCCGCCCTGGCACTTGCCCTCGGCACAGGCCTCCCCAACGGTGCATGGGTTCGCGTCACCACACGCATAGCCCTCGTGCGCAGGAACGATGCTGCACTTCCCGGTCTCCTTCGCACACAGCGCCACCTGGCAGATCGCATTCGGCCCCGGAACCGGCGCATCGCACTCCACCAGGCTCTCCGGCTTCACCACGCACAGGTAGGGGAACTTCCCCTTCTCGCAGACCAGCGTCCCATTGCACAGATCCCCGTCCTCCAGCGCCGCACAGTCCTTGTCCTCCTGGCAGTCGCAGGACACCGGAACCCCTCCGCACACCTTGCTCTTGCACGCATCCGCCACGGTGCACGGGTTGCCGTCGTCACACGCGGCGGCATTCGCCTCGAACTTGCACCCCCCCAGACCGTCGCACGCATCGTCCGTGCACGGATTGGAGTCATCGCACAGCACCGGGTTCCCCACGCACACGCCTTCGTCGCAATGATCACCCACGGTGCACGCATCGCCATCCTTGCATTCGCCCTCGGTCAACACGTCGTACGCACACCCGTCTGCCCCCTTGCACATGTCCTTGGTGCACTCGTTCCCGTCGTCGCACAGGTTCACCAGGTTGCCGTCCACCTCCGCCGGCTCGTCCACCGCCCCGTCGCAGTCGTCGTCCGCACCGTTGCACGCCTCGACCGACGGCACTGCCGCATCACACTCCGTAAGCCCCTCGGACGTGCACACCCGCTTGCCCTCGCAGGTCCCCGCGTCGTTCGTCGCCTGGCAAGGTGTCGACAGCCCCAGCGCCACCGACTTCGCGGTGCACGGACACACTCCGGAATCGGCCACGCACTGCTTCGTGTCTACCCCCTCCACCGTCTTGCCGTCTACGCACGAAAAGCCCCACGGACAGTCATCGTCCACCTTGCACACACCGCCGCAGAAGCTCCCCGCTGCACCATAGTCCACGCACACGTCCTCCACGCCGGACACGCTCTTGCAGTCGGCCCCCGAGCCGCAGGGCCGGCACAGGTTCGCATGCTTGGAGACGCAAAGGAAGACCACGTCCGGGCCGGTGCCGGTCACCTGCTTGCACTCCCATCCCGGAACGCACTCCTCCTGGCAGGCCACTGTGCAGACCCCTTCTCCCAGGTGATCCACGCACCACCCGGAATCGCACTGCTCGTTCGACTGGCACTTGTCCAGGAAGCACCCCTCCCCCGGGTTGCACCCCTGCAACCCGTCCGGCAGCAGATCCTCAGCTCCGACATCGGTCTCGGGTGGAGCCAGATCGACCTGCAGCTCTCCCCCCCCGACGTCCGGCGCCGCATCACGGGCCACAGCGTCCGCCGGCACGTCCGCTCCGCCCGGCACGTCCAGCCCCGCCGTAGTCCCGCCGCCCGAACAGCCCACCGATGCCGCTGCCGCAAGAAACGCCAACCTCGCAAGCCACTTCATGGCCACCTCCTGAGTGCTTCCCCTCGAGTCCGCAGGAACGGAAGCAGACACCCAGTATACACGATCCCGTTTCCCGGATGCGACCGAATATCCGATCTCTTCCCTGCCCGGCCTCGACGGTTGCTCGGCCTCGCTGCAGCAGAATCGGCGACTCACGGGCTCGACGGATGAACGACGAACGATCGGATGCAGTGTGGCTGCTGCAAAACCTGGGAAGCGTAGTCCCGCCCTACGTTGACTCGATTTCGGGGCATGCCCTCCGTAGCTTCAGCGAAGGAGGGTGCAGCGACTTGGCAGGTCGGGATGGTCGCTTTTCCGCAGCAGGAGGCTATTCGCAACGGACTCCTAGGCCACGGGAGTCCCGGCCGGCTTCGCGAAAGACAGCTTGGCCAGCTCGTCGTACAGCGCAATCCGGCGGCGGACGAACCGCTCCTGAGCCTTGACCAGCTCGGCGAACCGGTTCGAATCCTGCTTCTCGACCATGCGGAACCGCGTCTCGTTGCGCATGAACTCGACCACCCCCTCCCCCGACGGCTTGGCGTCGATCTGGAGCGGCGGGAGCCCTTCCTCGATCCGCCTCGGGTCGAACCGGTAGAGCGGCCAGATCCCCGATTCCACGGCCAGCTTCTGGTGCGCAGCCCCCTGGTCCAGGTCGAACCCGTGGGCGATGCAGTGACTGTAGGCGATGATGATCGACGGTCCGTCATACGAGTCGGCCTCGACAAACGCCTTGACCGTCTGCGAGTCCCGCGCCCCCATCGCCACGCTCGCGACGTACACGTGGCCGTAGGTCATCGCGATGAGCCCCAGGTCCTTCTTGTGGATCTCCTTGCCCGCAGCCGCGAACTTGGCCGACGCACCGATAGGGGTCGCCTTGGAAGCCTGCCCGCCCGTGTTGGAGTACACCTCGGTATCCATGACCAGCAGGTTGATGTCGCGCAGGTTGGCAATCACGTGGTCCAGGCCGCCGTAGCCGATGTCATAGGCCCAGCCGTCGCCGCCCAGCGACCAGACGGACTTGCGCGCCAGGTAGTCGGCCAGATCCTCCAGGCGGCGGGCCCTCGGATCCGCCATCCCAGCCAGCTTCCCGCGCAGCGCGACAATCTGCTCCCGCTTCTCGGCCAACCCCTGCTCTGTGCGCGGCTCGTCCAGCAGCAGCAGCTCCACCAGCCCGTCCCCGATCGATCCCGCCAGCTCCTTGAGCAGGTAGCGCGCCTGCATCTTGTGTGAATCCGCTGCCAGCCGGAACCCGTAGCCAAACTCCGCCGCATCCTCGAACAGCGAATTGGACCAGGTCGGGCCGCGGCCGTCCTTCCCCGTCGTGTAGGGCGTCGTCGGCAGGTTGCCGCCGTAGATCGACGAGCAACCGGTGGCATTGCCGATCATCGCCCGGTCACCGAAGAGCTGCGACAGCAGCTTGACGTACGGCGTCTCGCCGCACCCGGAGCAGGCTCCGGAATACTCGAAGAGAGGCAGGAGGAACTGGCTCCCCTTCACGTCCAGGCGGACCTTGGTACGGTCCACGTCCGGAATGCCGAGGAAGAACGCATAGTTCTTCCGCTCCGACTCCCGCAGGGGGAGCTGCGCCTGCATATTGATCGCCTTGAGCGTCGGGTTCGCCTTGTTCTTGCCGGGGCACTGCTGCGTGCAGAGCGCACACCCGGTGCAATCCTCCGGCGCAACCTGGATCGTGAACTTCGACCCGGCCGGGAAGTCCTTCGCCTTGTAGTCCACCGCCTTGTAGGTTTCCGGCGCCCCATCCAGGTGCTTCGGGTCGTAGACCTTCGCACGAATCGCAGCGTGCGGACAAATCAGGCTGCACTTGTTGCACTGGATGCAGGTCTGCGGATCCCACACCGGGATCTCCTGAGCGATGTTGCGCTTCTCCCACTGCGTCGTTCCAACCGGCCAGGTACCGTCCACCGGGAACGCACTCACGGGAAGCAGATCGCCACGGCCCGCAATGATCTCCGCACTCACCTTCCGGACGAACTCGGGCGCCCCGGCCGACACCACCGGCGGACGGGCGCAGCCGTCGGTCTGCCCCGCCGGCACCGTCACCTGGTGCAAGTGGGCCAGCGTCTCGTCCACGGCCTCGTAGTTCTTCTGAACCACGTCGTCGCCCTTCTTCCCGTAGGTCTTCTTGATCGTGTACTTGATCTGCCCGATCGCCTCCTCCCGAGGCAGAACGCCCGAAATGGCGAAGAAGCAGGTCTGCATGATCGTGTTGATGCGGGTCCCCATGCCGGTATCGCCCGCGACCTTGTAGGCGTCGATCACGTACAGCTTGAGATTCAGGTCCAGGATCTTCCGCTGGATGTCGCAGGGCAGGTGCTTCCAGACCTGGTCGGCGGGGTAGGGGGAGTTCAGCAGGAACACCGCTCCCGGAGCCGCATATTCCAGCACGTCGATCTTCTCCATGAACGTGAACTGGTGGCAGCCGATGAAGTTGGCCTTCCGCACCAGGTAGGAGCTGGAGATGCTCTTCGGCCCGAACCGCAGGTGGGATACCGTGCCCGCACCGGACTTCTTCGAGTCGTACACGAAGTAGCCCTGTGCGAAGTTCCCCGTCTCCTCGCCGATGATCTTGATGGAGTTCTTGTTCGCCCCCACCGTTCCGTCGGCCCCAAGCCCGTAGAACATGCAGCGGACCACGTTGGACGGCTCGATGTCGAAGGTCGGATCCACCGGCAGCGACAGATGCGTCACGTCGTCGTTGATGCCCACGGTGAAGTGGTTGGCCGGTCTGTCCTTCGTCAGCTCGTCGAGCACCGCCTTGACCATCGCAGGCGAGAACTCCTTGCTCGACAGCCCGTACCGCCCGCCCACGATCCGCGGCACTGCGCCCCGCCAAAGCCCCTCTGCAACCGCCTCCTGGAACCCGGTCACCACGTCCTGGTACAACGGCTCCCCGATGGCCCCCGGCTCCTTGGTCCGATCCAGGACCGCCACGACCTTGACGCTCTCCGGAAGAGCGGCCACGAAATGATGCACCGAGAACGGCCGGAACAGCCGGACCTTCAGCACGCCAACCTTCTCTCCCGAAGCCACGAGGTGGTCCACGGTCTCCGCCGACGTCTCCGCACCGCTCCCCATCAGGACCATCACCCGCTCCGCCTCCGGATGCCCGTGGTAGTCGAACAGGTGATAGGCCCGCCCCGTCAGCTTCGCAAACCGGTCCATGGTCTCCTGCACGATGGTCGGGCAGGCCATGTAGAACCTGTTGCATGCCTCACGCGCCTGGAAGAACGTATCCGGATTCTGCGCCGTTCCCCGGATCACCGGCCGGTCAGGTGACATCGCCCGCTGCCGGTGCGCCTGGATCGCCTGCGCATCCATCATGGCCAGCAGCTCCTCGTCCGTCAGCGGCGCCATCTTGGCCACTTCGTGCGAAGTCCTGAACCCGTCGAAGAAATGCAGAAACGGAATCCGGGACCTGAGCGTCGCACTGTGCGAAATGCAGGCCAGATCGTGCACTTCCTGCACCGATCCGGAGCACAGCAGCGCAAAGCCGATCTGCCGGCAGGCCATCACGTCCGAGTGGTCGCCGAAAATCGACAGGGCGTGGGTTGCCAGCGTCCGCGCCGTCACGTGCATCGCAAACGACGTCAGCTCCCCCGCAATCTTGTACATGCTCGGAATCATCAGCAGGAGCCCCTGCGACGCGGTGAACGTCGTGGTCAGAGCCCCCGCCTGGAGAGCGCCGTGCACCGCAGCCGCCGCTCCGGCCTCCGACTGCATCTCCGTGACGTCCGGCCGAGCTCCCCAGATGTTCTTCTTGCCCGTCGCAGTCCACTCGTCCGAAAACTCCCCCATCGGCGACGAAGGCGTAATGGGGTAGATCGCAATCACCTCGCTCACCCGGTGCGCAACCGATGCCGCTGCCTCGTTCCCGTCAATCGTGATCATCCGTCGTTCAGCCATGACTCTCCATCCCTCCTGCAAGACCAACCCTGGCCACCTGCGACGCCCCGGCTCAGGCCGGGACCCCAAAAACCGCCAAGACCTAACTCCCATCGGCCTCGGAAGTCAAGGGGATTCGGGGTCCTCCGGCGCCGAGCGGACGATCCGGGTCCCTCTCTGCCCCTTGATCGATCCTCTTGAACTGTTGTATTGTCAGTGCCGAGGCCAAAGGCTCTGAGACTGTGGCAGCGCAACGTCCCTGCCCGGTTCGGAGTGCCTGCATGCGGAGATTCGTGTGGAAGAGGACAGGAAAGAGGGGGGCTGCAACCTGACGCTCGAGCTGTGCCAGAGCCTGTTCATGGCCATGCCGATGGGCTTTGGATACCTGCGCATCCTGGAGGATCCATCCGGCAGGCCCGTCGACCTCGAGTACGTCCAGTGCAACCAGGCCTTCGCCGACATCTGCTCGAGGAACCTCTCCCAGATCGTGGGCAGGCGGTGCACCGACGTCTTCCCGGAGGTGGCAGCGGACCTCCTCCCCCGCTGGCTCGACCTGTTCCCGAGGATCTGCCGGGAGGGCAAGCCGCACGCGATGGAGTACTACTGCGCCGGGGTGCAGCGCTGGCTCACGATGAACGCATTCTCGATCGAGGAGCGCTGCGTCGCCGTCTTCCTCTCCGACAGGTCATCCCAACGCAGCCGGCAGGCCAAGGAGGAGGAATCCAAGGAGCTCCTCGAGCTGGAGGTCGCATCGCGCACCATGCGCCTCGAGCAGGCCAACCAGGCCTTGCGCGAGGAGGTCGAGCAGCGCGAGCGCATCGATCGCGAGCTTCAGCTCTTCCGCACCCTGGTGGACCAGTCCAACGACGCACTTCTCATCGTCGAGCCCGAGTCCGCCCGAATCCTTGACGTGAACCTGCGCACGTGCAATCTGCTCGGCGTCGCACGCCAGGATCTGCTCCGGCTCCGCGCATTCGATCTGGATCCCGCTCTCGTCGACATGGACGGATGGGCCCGCATCGTCGCCAGGCTGCGCAGCGACGGCCGCCGGCTGAGAGAGACCCGCCTGCGGCACAAGGACGGCTCCCTCGTTCCCGTGGAGATCAGCGCCCGGTACGTGCGAGGCACTCCCCATGACTACGTCGTTTCTCTGGCACGGGACGCACGGGAGCGAATCCAGCAGGAGGAGGAGTACCGCACGGTCCTTCGCACTGCCATGGACGGGTTCGCCATCGTCGATTCCCTGGGCCGCTTCCTCGATGTCAACGAGGCCTACTGCAAGCTGCTCGGATACTCGCGGGAAGAGCTCCTGTCCATGAACCTCAAGCAGGTCGAGCTCGACCCGCCCGACGGCTGCCGTCGCACCGACCTGGGATGCTCCACCGACCAGGGGTACGAGCGGTTCGAGTCGCTCCACCGGACCCGGGACGGAAGCTCCCGCTGGCTCGAGGTCAGCGTGACCCACCTCAAGCGCCCCAGGGGCCGGTTCTTCATGTTCTTCCGCGACGTCACGGAGCGCCGCCGGACCGACCAGGAACTGGACAACAAGGTGCGCGAGCTCGCACGATCCAACGCCGCCCTCGAGCAGTTCGCCTACGCTGCATCGCACGACCTGCAGGAACCGATCCGGACCATCAACAGCTTCGTGCAGCTCCTGGCGCGAAAGTGCTCGGGACTCCTCGACGAGGCCTCCAGAGAGTACATGCGGCACATTACCGAGAGCGCCGTCTGGATGAAGACCCTGGTCGACGACCTGCTGGAATTCGGCCGCGTCGATGCCACCATGCGCTCCTATGTCCCCATCGACTGCGGCCTGATCGTCAAGCAGGTCACGCACTCCATCAGCGACTCGATCCGGGAGACCGGGGCGCACATCGTGGTGCGCAGACTCCCCATCGTCTCGGGAGACCCCGTTCAGATTCATCAGCTCTTCCTCAACCTGATTGCCAATGCCCTCAAGTTCCGCAGCGACAGACTCCCCGAGATCGTCGTCTCGGCTCGTCGTCAGGGGACCGAGTACGTCTTCTCCGTCCAGGACAACGGAATCGGAATCGAGAAGCAGTTCCTCGAACGGATCTTCGTGCTCTTCCAGCGACTCCATCCAAGAGGCAGGTATCCGGGGACCGGGATCGGGCTGCCGCTTTGCAAGCGGATCGTCGAATCCCACGGGGGGCGTATCTGGGCCGAGTCCGTTCCGGGCGAGGGCTCGACGTTCCGCTTCACGCTTCCCTCTCACAGTCTTACTCCGGTGGAGGAAGTCCAATGAACTCGAAGTGGATCACGCACACGGTCGAGATCCTCCTCGTCGAGGACAACCCGGCCGACGTGATGCTCACCCGGGAAGCCATCGGAGAGTGGAAGGTCCCTGCGAGGCTGCACGTCGCAGTGGACGGCGTCGAAGCCCTTGCCATCCTTCGCCACCAGGCCCCCTACCAGGCGGCCGTGAGGCCCGACCTCATCCTCCTCGACCTCAACCTCCCCAGGAAGGACGGCCGGGAAGTGCTCTCCGAAGCCAAGTCCGATCCGGTGCTTCGCCACATTCCCGTCATCGTGCTCACCACCTCCCAGGCGGAATCCGACATCCGCAGGTGCTACGAGCTGAACGCCAATGCCTACGTCGTCAAGGCAGCAGACCTGGACGAGTTCTTCCGGGCCATGCACAGCATCGAGGAATTCTGGTGCAGCATCGTCCGACTTCCGCCGTATCGATGACCCGTACTCCAGGAGAACACCCCATGAATGAGATCAAAGGAAAACGCGCCCGCGAGCTTCGCGCCGCAGGTCATCATCTCAATCCAGCCGTCACGATCGGCAAGGGGGGCATCGGAAAGTCCCAGCTCGCGGCACTCGATGAGGCCCTGTCAACGTCCGGCCTCGTCAAGGTCAGGCTGCTCGAGGCCGAGGGGGCCGAACGCCGTGAGCTCGCCGAACTGCTCGCCGACGAAACCGGAGCCGCAATCGCCCAGGTGCTCGGGAAGACCGTTCTGCTCTGGAGAGAACCGCAAGAGGCGGAGTGAAGGGACCCGGTCGCCTCTCAGCCGTTGGTACCGCCCGGGACGTAGACGCCGGCCATGTTCGCACCGGCCATGCAGGCATCGTACGTCCGCTTGTCCACCCGCGAGAGCCCTGCCTCCATCGCCGAGGTCAGGAGCCTGAAATGGCGCACGGCAACGAGCCGATCGATGACGGCGTCCACCGCACCATCCTCGAAACGCCACGGTAGATCCCCCGGCTTGTCCAGCTCCAGCAGGGTCGAGTAGCCACGGACCGACATCTCCCAGTCCAGGTTGTAGTAGAACGGGAAGTAGGACATCGCCAGCTCCCGCAGCGACCGGTACACCGGCTCCCGGAACCGAAGGCTCATGAAGTTCGATTTCGCAACCGCACCGTAGTGGCCGTGCTTGCGGTAGATCGCAAGCAGGTGGTCGTCATCCCGCACCGCGGTCAGCTCGATGATCAGCGCCGGCTCCCCCAGCCGCGACAGTGCTGCCGCTGCAAACAGCGCCCCGTCGGTGCAGTGCGCCTTGCGGTCTCGAAGCACCGATCGCGGGCACCGGTAGATCGGGTCCGCACTGTACTCCACGCCATCCAGGAAATCCTGGATCTCCCGCGGAGTGGTCAGCTTCTCGAACACAGCCTCTTCCTGCTTCGTCCAGCGGTGTTTCCCCGTTGCCATCTCACGCCTCCGCGTCCGGTCCGGCGCAATCTACTGCGGGATCCGTTCCCGTGTCAATCACGGCGGCCCCAACCCGTCTCGCGAAACCCGAGTCAGTTCCCCCACCGTCTTGCGACGACCCACATCGAATGAAATCGGGCAGATCTGCGCCGAGTTCCCTACTTGCGCGGCGGCGGCAGGGTCTCCAACGCCTCCCGGGCCTTCTCCACGAGCTCTGCAGCGGAAAGGTCCAATCGCTCCCTCTCTGCCTCCAGGCGTTCCAGCTCCTTCTGCGCAACAGCGACTTCGGACAGCATCTGCTCCGCGGGCCGTGTGGTCCCGGCTCCTTGAGGCAGCGCTGCCAGGGCCTCCTTGCGGCGGTCTATCGCGGCCTGGCGCTTCCCCGCCTCACGCAAGGCGGCAGCGGACTTCTCCAACACCTTCTCCCGCCCCTGGAGCGTGCCCAGCGCCTGCCTGAGCACAGACTTCTGATCCGCTGCGATCTCCTCGGCATCGACCAGCCGCTTCAACCCCGCACTGTCCACCGGGATCTCGGACATCACCCCCTCCTCGACCACCACGCGCTGCTGGACATCCCCCCGGGCCGGTACCTCGAGGAACACGAGCCTGTTTCCTTCCCCTTCCTCGTGCCCCTGCGGCGACACGATCCTGCCGTTCAACCGGTGCGAGACGGGCAGCGCAGCGGCCCGCACCGCCCCGGAACGGTTCCGCACCGAGAAGTCCATGGTCGTCGTCTGCAGCTCGTGCACCCAGAGCCGCCCGTCGCGCCATTCCGCGGCCTTGGGCCTGGCCGCCACGTCGGTCTTCCTGCTTGCCTGGATGTCCGGATCCTTGCCGAAGCAGATCACGCTGAGATCCCCGGGTTCCAACCGCCCTACCTCGCTCTGTCCACGGAACCTGCCGGCCACGTAGAACGACGCCACACCGGCCTGCAGCACGAGCCCCGTGTCGTTCTCCAGCCTCACGCACTGGCCAGGCTCGGCCCAGCCGTCCGCAAGCGTGAACGCACGGGCGGGGACCGTCCGACGGAGCAGGGGGACCATGCCGGACGACCGTCCCGGGATGCTCACCCTCTCCAGCGCAGTGTAGGTCGAGATCTCCTCCTCCACCCGAGGCTCCGTCTGCTCTTCGAACGCACTCTCGCCGACACGCAGCAGCGAGCTGTCCCGCGAGCCGGCCAGCCCACTGGCTGAGCGAGTGACGGCCCCCCCCCTCACGATGGCGGACCGGCCGCCGCCGGCCCCCATGCCTGCAACACCGTAGCCGATGGAGCCCCCGTAGGCATACGAGATTGAAACGACCTCCGAGTACAGCAGGCTGTCCGGGGTCTGCGCACCAAGCTGTGGCATCATGTTCAGCCCGTTCTGCGTGTCGAGGCTCGGACGCTCCGCATACCGGGGCGTGGCCATGGACATCACGTAGGAATCCGGCAATCCCGACACCAGCGTCAGAAGCACCGAATCCCAGTCCTCGTCCGTGTCGTTGTGTACCACGGCCCAGGTCTCCAGCGTGATCTTCGCATCGTCCAAAAGCACCTTGTAGGAGGTCCGCCACACCGGCGCCTGGCGGACATAGCCCGCTGCAAGCCTCCCCGACGCTCCGCCGGCCAGCTGCACGGTCACCTGGCTCTCTTCCCACCCGTTTGCCTTCCCGAGCTGCCGGGCAAAGCCGGAAATCCCATCCCCCTCACGTTTCGAAATCGGAACCACGCGCACGATGTCCGCGAGATCCAGCCACTCCAATGCCCCGTTCTCCCCCGCCACGAGGAGGCTGCGGGGGCCGCTGCCCGCGGACTTGTCCGCGCTGCCTCCTCCCGCAGCCGCATCGGCCTCCCCGCCCTCAGAACCCCGAGGCACACAGTCCATGACGGTGCCCACCACGACTCGGCCCCCGGCCCCTTCCACTCGGACCAGCGTCCCGGTCAGCGCGTCGAGGTACGACTCGAGCGCGTGGAGCCCCCCGTCCTCCTCCTGCCTCTGCGCCAGGGCCGCGGCAAAGCTGCTGGCAGCCCGCGCCTGCCCCAGGTTGAGCGCGGTCGGATACCGCACCCCCCGCACCTTCACGCCGCCGTCGGTACCCAGTACCAGCGTGGCCAGGAGATCGTCCAGGTGCGCCAGGTTCACCGGAATGGCCAGGGCCGGGGCCCCCTGCACCTCCGCAACCCGCTCGAACTGAGCCACCCCCGAGTCGTACATCGTCACCCGGGTCACGGGGAATGGGACCGCACGGGGTTGGGTGGTACCGCAGGCAAGAAGGACCGCACACACAAGCAACAACGGGACGGCTCGATT
Organism: Deltaproteobacteria bacterium; assembly: GCA_016875215.1. Taxonomy (GTDB): domain Bacteria; phylum Myxococcota_A; class UBA9042; order CAIXZC01; family CAIXZC01; genus CAITUV01. The sequence goes on along the minus strand of VGRX01000128.1, from coordinate 818 downwards.
CATGGGTCACCTCCGCAGAAAAGAGGTGCCCCTGACACTACGGTGCATGGGAGGTTCCGCCGGTCCGCCGGGGGGGAACGGAGGGTTGGCCGCTGGTCCTATTCCCCCAGCAGCCCCGAGTAGCGGAACGCCCAGTACGGCAGCAGCCACGCCATCGGCCCGCTGACCGCCCGGCCGTCGCCCCCGCTCGCCTTGTCGCGGTAGTTGGTGTTCCACCAGGTCGTCTTGATCTCATCATACGGAAAGACCCGGTCGAACTGCGGATCCCCGTGCCGGTCGTCGGGCCAGTCCAGCGCATCCTTGCGGTGCGAGTTGTCCACCAGCCACTCCTGCCGGTTCAGAGGCATTTCCCGCATGCTCTGCAGGGCCTCGGCCGTCTGCACCTTGTCCCCACCCGCCGCAAGTGCCACGAAGGCCCCCCACAACGGGTTGCGCTCGGGCTTCTCCCATTCGTACAGGAACAGCAGCCCGTCGATCCACTTCTTCCTCCGCTCCTCGTTCGGCTCGTACCGGATCAGCGTCTGGTACGCCAACATCGCCAGCTCGTGGTCCGAGTGGTTCATGATGCTCGGGCTCGTGATCGTGTACGTGTCCTTGTGCGGCATCACCAGGTTGTCGTAGTGGTGGACCGTGATCAGCTCCTCGTAGACATCGTAGAACTTCGCGTCACCCGTCATGTGCCAGGCTGCCAGGAGGAACCCCAGGATCTCCGTGCCGTTGAGCCACCCGCCTCCGCCGTACGATTCCAGGCAGAGCTGCACCGCGGCAAACGGATCCTCGGCCTGCTCCGCCTTGTCCATGCACGGGTCAAGCCCCTC
>VGRX01000127.1 GCA_016875215.1 Deltaproteobacteria bacterium | reverse complement strand
GGGGCGGCAAGGGGTGCAAGTGCGGCGAGGGCAAGGGCGACTGCAAGTGCGGCAAGGAGTGCAAGTGCGGCGAGGGCAAGGGCGACTGCAAGTGCGGCAAGGACGGCAAAGGCCCGTGCGGCTGTGGTGGCGAGTGCGGCTGTGAAGATGGCAAAGGCCCGTGCGGCTGCGGCGGGCCCGGAGGTTGCGGGTGCGGTCACTCGGACAAGCCGAAGCTCTGCTCCCTGATTTCGGCCGACGACGTCGCCTTTGCCGTGAAGGAATTCGAGCTTGGCGTGGTGCTGTCTGTGACCAGCGCCAGTCCGCAGAAGGTCACCGAGATTCAGGGCACGCTTGCGAAGCTGGCGGAGTTCGTCAACAACTGGAAGCCCGGCCAGGGGTGCGGCTGCCAGGGCAAGTGAGAGGTTGTTCCAGGCATGTTCGTTCCCACCGAACGGCCCACAACGGCGACACCACCCGAGACCCCTTCCGACGATGCGCTCATGGCGCTGGTGCAGGAGGGGGACCGGGTGGCGTTCGCGCGTCTCGTGGAACGCCACCATGCGCGGGTCTGGGCGGTGGCCTGGCGCTATGCCGGCAGCGCGGCTCTGGCGCAGGACCTGGTCCAGGACGCGTTCCTGAAGCTCTGGGAGACGGCGCCACGCTACCGGGCGGACGGGCGGTTCGGCGGATACCTGTTGCGCCTGCTGGTGAACCGGGCACTGAACCTGAAGCGTTCGGCCGGCCGTGAGATCACCGGGGAGATCCCGGAGAGCTCGACGGAGAGGCGCTTCGAGTCCCCGTCAGCGATGGACCCCGAGGAGAGGCTCGAGAGCGCCCGCCGACGGAACCTCGTGCAGGAGGCGATGCGCAGCCTTCCCGATTCGCAGCGCATGGCCCTGGCCCTTCGATACCAGGAGGAGATGTCCTACGAGGAGATCGCTCGGGTGATGGAGACTTCGGTCAAGGCGGTCGAGCGACTCATGGCCCGAGGAAGGGAGGGGATGCGGGCGCGGCTCGCTCACCTCTCGACGTCGACGTAGATCGTCTTTCCGACCTGCACGGGCAGGTAGCGCGACTCCCGCTTCAGCGTGATGACGATGCGGACCAGGTTCTTGACCTGGTTGATCTCGACCTGCATGACCGGCGTGTTGAAGCTCCTGGTGACTAGGGGGCGGCGGTCGTTGGTCTTGGGGACCGAGGCCTTGGCCACCTCGACGTAGATCTGCGGAGCGATTGCCGGGTCGGACTGGGCCTGCACGAAGTTGTCGTACACCCAGGGAGTCACGGGCCGGTCGGCAAGCACGAAGACGCGAGAGAACAGCTCGCGCTGCTCAAATCCGATCCGATCGATCGTGATCTTGCCGGCAGGCGGAGCGACAGGGGCCCCCAGCGGAGTCTCCTCGTCACGGCCCGGGACCGCCCCCTGGTAGGTCCTCACTTTGAACAGCTTGAAGTCCTCGTCGATGTAGACTTCCTGGAAGGCCCCGGTGGAGTAGACGTTGTAGGGGTCTCCGCCGTTGGCCGGGTCGGCCTGAGGTTTGTCATCGGTCTCTGCGGGCTTCCCCTGGCCGAGGGCCCCGGAGGGCGCCAGGGTGAGGAACATCAATACGGGAATGTACCTCTTCATGACCACACCACCTCCACAACGAGGGTACCACGTCGGATGACGCGAAGCAAAAATCCGGTATCGGGGCGCCGCGGCGTTGACAGGCGAGCGGGGGGGGCCTACTCTTCCCGCATGGCACTGTGGAAGATAGCGCTTCTGGCTGGAGTTCTTGCTGCGGGGTGGTTCCTGCTGCCGCGGCACTTTGACATGGTGGTGCTGGTGTGCGCCCTGGTCTGGGGGATGGACTACCTTCGGACTCGGGGAAGTACGGGGCAGGTGAAACGTCGCGGCTCGGTCGCGCGGCTGGGAGAGATGCTGGGAGTGGAGACCCGGCGCAACCAGTCGAGCTTCCGGTTCCCTCGGGCCGGGGCGATCGGTGAGCTCTCTGCGGTCCTGGCCGGCAGTGCGGGTGAGGAGCTTCCCCTGGTGGAGCTGGCCCTGCCGACGTTCAGGAAGGTGCCGTTCTGTTTCGTGGTGCGCATGAAGCGGGCTCGGCTTCGGGAGTCGGAGCTGGTCGAGAACAGCCAGATTCCCGGGATCCGCTTCGAGTACGTGCTTCGCCGGGTCGACCTGGCGGACTCGCTCGAGGCAGCGGCCAACCTGCCCGACCTGTTTGCGGATGCTCTGGCGGGGGTTGGGGGGGAGGAGGGGCTGCGCCGGCTCGGCGGAAAGGACATCCAGCTCCAGAAGCTGTACTTCAACGGCCGGTCGCTGCACTTCCTGACGGTCATGCCGGAGGAGGGGCCGGGGCCGGGCGAGCTCGAGGTCTTCCTGGACGATGCCTTCGCCATGCACTCCCGCCTCGTGGAGCTGGTAGACCGTGTGGAGTTCAAGGTCCCAATGTAGGGGGGGAAGATGGACACAGGCCTTGCCGGGAAGGTAGCCCTGGTGGCAGCGAGCAGTCGAGGCATCGGGTACGCGATTGCCGCAGGACTGGCGGGGGAAGGGGCTCGCCTGGTCCTGTGCGCACGAGGTGCGGAGCGGCTCGAGGCTGCCGCTGCGGAGATCCGGACCGCGACCGGTGCGGAGGTGCTTGCCGTGGCGGCCGATCTGGCCGATCCGGGTGGACCCCGCCTGGTCGTCGAAGCGGGCATGGCGAGGTTCGGCCGCATCGACGTGTTGGTCACCAACACCGGCGGGCCTCCCCCCATGTCGTTCTCCCAGGTGCAGGAGGAGCAGTGGCTCCGGACGTTCGAGACGCTCTTCCTGAGCGCGGAACGGCTCATCCGCCTGGTGCTTCCGGGGATGACCAAGGCCCGCTGGGGGCGGGTCGTGGCACTGACCTCCTGTGCCTGCCGCGAGCCGGTTCCGGGCATCGTGCTGTCGAATGCCGTGCGGATCTCGATCCACGGGCTGCTCAAGTCGCTGGTGCTCGAGTACGGGGAGAGCGGCGTGACCTTCAACGCGGTGCTCCCGGGATTCACTCTGACCGATCGGATGAAGGAGCTGCTGGCCGTGCGCTCGAAGTCCAGCGGCCGGTCGTCCCAGGAGCTGGCCGTGGAGGCGACACAGGCGATTCCGCTCAGGCGGGCCGCAAACCCGGACGAGGTGGCCGCTGCCGTGGTGTTCTTGTGCTCGCACGCGGCATCCTATATAACCGGTGTCAGCCTGCCGGTCGACGGAGGACGCGGAGGGTTCGTCCTCTGAGGTCCGGCCGTGGCAGCAGGAGCGCACGAGCGTCCCGGAGCCGATTGAAGACGGGGGAGAACCATGCCTGAGATCTCGCACGTCACACCCGAGCAGCTGCTGCTGGATTCGTTGCGCCTGGGGCGCAAGCTCTACGATACCGGCTTCCGCCCGAAGCATGCCATCTCGATCTGGAGGGGGGGGACCGTCGTCGGGTTGGGGGTCGACGCGTTCTTCCGGAACCAGGGCGTGTTCATCAACCACACGACCATCGCCACCGAGAGCTACGTCGGGATAGACAAGCAGGAGAAGGTCGTGGTCAAGGGGTTCGAGCACGTCATCCAGTCCGTCTGCCCCGAGGACGGACTGCTGATCATCGACGACGTGTACGAGACCGGCAACACGATCAGGGCCATCATCGACACGCTTCGGGCGAAGGCCCGCGCCAACACTCCGAGTCGGATCATGGTCGGGACCATCCACCGCAAGCCGGAGAAGGTCCAGTACGACGGCGTCGAGGTGCAGTGCCTCTACGATGTGGACGGAGGTACCTGGATTGACTACCCTCACGAGCTGGCAGACCTCATTACCGACGACCCCGACGACCCGCTCATCCGACGCAAGAGCGAGGCCATCTGGGAAGTGCTGCGATCGGGGAGCCGGGAGCCTGAACTGGAGCGGATTCCGGAGCCGTACCGCTACCTCCGTCCGGAGGAGGTCACGCTTGATGCGACAAAGCTCGGTGTGAAGATCTTCGAGGACCGGAAGTTCCAGCCCGACTTCATCGTCGCACTCTGGCCCGGTGGCGTCCAGGCAGGGTTGCCGCTGCACGAGGCCTACAAGTACATGATGAAGAAGCATGCTCCCGAGCGGCGCCGTCCCGACCACATCAGCATCAACACCGCGAGCACCCACCTCACGTACCGGACCCACATCCTCGGGCTCGACTACCTGGGGGAGCGAATCAACCGCGACGACAACGTCCTCCTGGTGGATTCCACGTACAAGAGCGGGCGCTTCGTCAACGATGCCGTGAGCCGACTCAAGGAGCTCCTTCGCCGCAACCTGAACGACGAGCGGGTTCGCGTCGCCTCCCTCTACTGGAATCCGGAAGACCAGTCGACCTGGACCTCACGCCCCCTGTTCCGCAAGCCGCACTACTACGTCAAGGAAACCCGCGGAACCCTCATCTACCCCCACGCCTTCCACCGGTTCCGGGACCCCCGCACCGAGCTGCGCCAGTTCTGGCCCGAGATGGCCGGCATTCTCTTCGCTCCCTGAGCTCTTCGAAAAAAAAGGGCTTGCAAAGCGGAAAGCCCCCATTATCTTGTCTCTGCCTTTCGGCCCTGAGGGGCGGAAGCGATGCTGGCACCAACAGGCTTTGAAGCCTTTGAAAGGAGGGCAAATCATGAAGGTGAAGCCGTTGCACGACAGGGTTCTGGTGAAGAGAATCGAGGAAGAAGAGCGGACCGCAGGCGGAATCATCATTCCGGACACTGCCAAGGAGAAGCCCAGCCAGGGCATCATCGTGGCCGTGGGCGAAGGCAAGAAGGACGAAAAGGGCAAGCGCATCTCGATGGATGTCAACGAGGGTGACCGCGTGATGTTCGGCAAGTACGCTGGCACCGAGGTCAAGATCGACGGCCAGGAGCACCTGATCCTGCGCGAGGACGACATCCAGGCCATCATTACCAAGTAACCAACCGGAATCCCGAGGAGGAAGGAACATGGCAGCCAAGATCCTGATGTTCGACGAGGAAGCAAGGAAGCATCTCCTGCGCGGCGTGAACGTCCTGGCCAACGCGGTCAAGGCGACGCTCGGACCCAAGGGCCGCAACGTGGTCCTGGAAAAGACCTTCGGCGCCCCCACCGTGACCAAGGACGGCGTGACCGTGGCCAAGGAAGTGGAGCTCGAGGACAAGTTCGAGAACATGGGCGCCCAGATGGTCAAGGAAGTGGCATCCAAGACCTCGGACGTTGCCGGCGACGGGACCACCACCGCCACTGTGCTCGCCCAGGCGATATTCACCGAAGGCGTGAAGATGGTCTCGGCCGGCCACGACCCCATGGGCATCAAGCGGGGCGTCGACCAGGCCGTTGCAGTAGTGATCGAGGAGCTCAAGAAGCTGTCCAAGGACACCAAGGACTACAAGGAGATCGAGCAGGTCGGCACCATCTCCGCGAACAACGATTCCACCATCGGCAAGATCATCGCCCAGGCCATGGACAAGGTCGGCAAGGAAGGCGTGATCACGGTCGAGGAAGCCAAGTCCATGGAGACCACCCTGGACGTGGTCGAGGGCATGCAGTTCGACCGCGGCTACCTGTCCCCCTACTTCATCACCGACCCGGAGCGGATGGAAGCCAACTGGGAAAACCCCTACATCCTGCTCTATGAGAAGAAGATCTCCTCCATGAAGGACCTCCTGCCCCTGCTGGAGCAGGTCGCCCGCACCGACAAGCCGCTGCTCATCATCTCCGAGGACGTCGAGGGCGAGGCCCTGGCCACCCTCGTGGTCAACAAGCTGCGCGGCACGCTCAAGGTGTGCGCGGTCAAGGCCCCAGGGTTCGGCGATCGCCGCAAGGCCATGCTGGAGGACATCGCCGTCCTCACCAGCGGCAGGGTCATCTCCGAGGACCTCGGCCTGAAGCTCGAGAAGGTCACCCTCAATGACCTCGGCAAGTGCAAGCGCGTCACCGTGGACAAGGAAAACACCACGATCGTGGACGGCGCCGGCAGCGCAGATGACATCAAGGGGCGCATCAGCCAGATCCGGGCCCAGATCGAGGAGACCACCAGCGACTACGATCGGGAGAAGCTCCAGGAGCGCCTGGCCAAGCTGCATGGCGGCGTGGCCGTGATCAACGTCGGCGCCGCGACCGAGACCGAGATGAAGGAGAAGAAGGCCCGCGTCGAGGACGCACTCAACGCAACCCGCGCCGCAGTCGAAGAAGGCATCGTCCCCGGTGGCGGCGTTGCGCTCGTGCGCTGCTGCGACGCCGTAGGCGAGCTCGGCCAGAAGCTTGCCGGCGCCGAGAAGATCGGTGCCGACATCGTCAAGCGCGCCATCGAGGAACCGCTCCGCTGGATCGCGAACAACGCCGGCTGGGAAGGCAGCATCGTGGTCAACAAGGTGCGTGAAGGCAAGGGCGCATTCGGATTCAACGCCCTGACCGAGGTCTTCGAGGATCTCGAGGCAGCGGGAATCATCGACCCGACCAAGGTCGCCCGCACCGCGCTCCAGAATGCGGCCAGCGTGGCCTCGCTCATGATCACCACGCAGTGCCTCGTCGCCGAGAAGCCCAAGGAAGACAAGATGCCCAAGATGCCGGGCGGCGGAATGGGCGGAATGGGCGGCATGGAAGACATGATGTAGCCGCTCAGATGTGACCGGAAGCAGGGACAACGGGGGCAATTGCCCCCGTTGTCGTTTAATACCCGATTGGGAGGGAAACATGACCCGGATCGACCACATCGGCATCGCAGTGCAGAAGCTGGATCCCGCTGTCGAGTTCTTCCGTGATCGGCTCGGATTGCAGCTCAAAGAGGTGAAGGAGCTCCCGGACCGAGGCCTGAAGATCGCGTTCTTCCAGGTGGGGGAGGTCCTGGTGGAGTTGCTGGCACCCCTGTCCGAAGACAGCCAGATCGGCAAGTTCCTGGCCACCCGGGGCGAGGGGATCCACCACATGGCGCTCAGCACCGACGACATCAATGGCAAGATGGCCGACCTCACCGCTGCCGGCATCCGCATGGCCACGCCCACGACTTCGATCGGGGCCGAAGGCTTCCCCATCGCGTTCCTTCATCCCAAGGCCACCCACGGCGTCCTGCTGGAACTGATCGAGAAGAAATAGCCCCGACCACGCATCCCAGCCCCGACCACGCATCCCAGCCCCGACCACGCATCCCAGCCCCGACCACGCGGGAGGGGCCGTCTGCTAGCAGGCACATGCAGTGGGCGGTGGGTGGCCCCGCGCCCCCTACGGCTTGGTGCAGTACCCTGCGGCCTGCTTGCTGTAGTAGTTGGCGCACTTCGGGAACGGGCCTTCCGCATCGCACAGCGGCTCTTTGCCCTTCGCAGTATTGCAGAACTTGCGGCAGGTCCAGGCTGCTCCGCCGGCCGACAGGCACTGCAGCCCTTCCGCGCATTCGTTGGGCTGACCTGTACAGCCTTCTCCTTCCTGTTTGGTGCCCGCAGTCAGGCAGATCGGGGCGTTGGCACCGCCGTCGAAGTAGCAGCCGTCGGTTTCGAGCTCGCAGTCCTGGAGCAGCAGGTTGCACTTCTTGTCCGGAGCGGCTCCGACCGAGCAGACCTTGTACACCGAGCCCTGGAGGTCCATGCACTGCATCCCCTCGCCGCAGTCGGAGTGTGTCGCGCAGATCGGGTAGCAGATGGCCCCCGTCTCGGTCCCGGACAGCTCGATGCAGATGCCTTCGGCGCAGGAATCGGTTCCGCCGCACGGCTCGCCGTACTTCTGCGTTCCGGCCACCTCGCACAGCGGTCCTGTGTTGTCCGGGCCGTAGGTGCAGTAGCTCCCTTCGGGGCAGTAGAGGTTCTTGATCGGGTCGCACGGTGCGCACTTGCCGTCGGTGTTGCAGAACAGGTTGTCGCCCGCGCAGCCGCCGCAGGAGCCGCCGCAGCCGTCGTCACCACATTCCCGGTTGGTGCAGTCGGGCATGCAGGGACCTTCGCAGGTCTGGGTGACGGGCATGCAGAAGGTTCCGTCCACGCACTTGCCGCACGAGCCGCCGCAGCCATTCGGGCCGCAGGCCATGTTCATGCAGTTCGGGACGCAGTCCGCGGGCTTGGCGATGCACGTGTAGGTGGCCTGGTCGCAGATCAGGCCGCCGCCGCAGGTGCCGCACTCGCTGCCGCAGCCGTCCGGGCCGCACTCGACTCCGGAGCAGGTCGGCTCGCAGACATACTCCTTGCATACGCCGCCGACGCAGTTCTCGCCGACGGGGCAGCCTCCGCAGGAGCCTCCGCAGCCGTCATCGCCGCATTCCTTTCCCTCGCAGACGAACGGGGAATCGCAGTTGACCACGCACTCGCCCGAGTCGGCTTCGCAGACCTGCGCCTTCTCGCAGACCTCCTTCTCGGTCCACTTGAGGCTCCCCTTGTCATCGGCCTTGACGCACATGAGGACCGCATTGGTCCCTTCAAGCGCCTTGCCGCACTCCGACTCGTTCTCCAGCAGACAGGCTTCCCCGCTCTTGGGGGCCTTGGGGTCTTCGGTCCCGTCCTCTCCGCCGCCGCAGGCGAGGAAAACCAGCGCAGCAGACGAGGCTGCCAGACCGACCGCCAGTATCCAGGCAAAGTGCTTGCGCATCATCCAATCCTCCGTCGACAGGCCCTCAAGTCGCGCATCATGTTACCTCGTTTTTGCGCGCGTGCCAATCCGCATCCCCCAGGACGGGTTCGGTAATGGGGCTGCACGCGAGCAGCAGGAGTTGAGCTACGCAGGAACCAGGCGCTCTCGGGCCACGGAAAGCACCAGGACATCCGGCAGCACCTCGGCAAGCTTCCGGTCGATACGGGGAGCCGAGGACAGCGGCCAGCGGAAGCGCAGGAGCAGGCCGTCCGAGGGCCAGTCCTCGGGAACCGCCACATCGGTGCGTGGCGGGGTTTCCACGGCAATGGCCGGGAGCCTGCGCTCCTCGACCGCCTGGCGGACCAGGGCCTCGGCGTCGGAATTGGGGGAATCCGCCTGGACCAGGTAGTCCGCCACGTCCAGCTTCGAGGCCTTGGGAACCGCTTCGTCCGGAAGGGTCGCGCTCAGCAGAGTCAGTCCTGGGATGGCAACCGAAGCCAGTCGTTCGAGAAGGCCGTCCGGAGAACCGGGATCCTGGACCACGATATCCACGACCTCCCGCAGTCCGAGCCAGCCGAGGGGCAGGGGAGGGGGGAAGTAGAGCAGCGGCCGCGGGTTGAACCCCTGGCTCCGGGCCAGGCGCAGCCCCGATCGGCGCACGATCAGCGTGAACTGCCGCAGCAGATCCAGGTGCCCCAAGAGCAGAGCCGGGCCCTCCTTGCGGTAGATGATCCGGAGGCGGCGGGGTGGCGCCCTGGTCGCCGTCGCCGTTGCCGTTTCCGTCGCCGTCGCCGTCGCCGTTTCCGTCGCCGTCGCCGGCCTCTCGCATCCCGCTCCGCACCGGAAACAGACGAACTTGTCGCCGAACGGGTCGCACGGGGGCGTGGTCTGGCCTTCGAGTGCCCGCTTCCGCTCCCGCTCCAGCCAGGAATTGTCCACCCCGATCTTGACATGGCCCCACGGCAGCGCCTGGCCCGGTTCGACCGGCGACAGGTAGGCTTGCGAGTCTATCCCGTGCAGCTCGAAGGCGCTGCGCCACAAGCTCGGACGGAACACCTCGTCCCAACTGTCGAACCGGGCCCCCGCACTCCAGGCCGACTCGATCGCATCGGCCAGGCGGACGTCACCGCGGGTCAGCACCGCCTCGAGCCATGACATGTGCGGGTTGTGCCACTTGAGCTCCACTCCGCCTCGGGGCATGTTCGCCCGCAGCCAGTCCAGGCGCCGTTCGATCTCTTCGAGCGGCAGCATCCCCTCCCACTGGAACGGAGTGTGAGGCCGGGGGACGAACCACGAGACCGATACCGCCAGAGCCCCCTTGCCGCTGAACCGGCTGCGGACGATCCGGGCGCAATCGGCAGCGAGGTCCCGCAGCTCGAGCAGATCCTCCTCGGTCTCGCTGGGCAGTCCGACCATGAAGTACAGCTTCACCCGCTTGATCCCGCTGTCCACGATCCGGGCGACCGCCTCGAGGATCTGTGCACGCGTCACGTTCTTGTTGATCAGGTTGCGCAGCCGCTGGCTGCCGGCTTCCGGTGCGATGGTCAGGCTCGAGATCCGCCCCCGGTTGAGCACCGCGAGAACCGTCGAGTCCAGGCCGTACGCACGCAGCGACGAGACGGCAAGCGACACGTCCAGGTCGGCAGCGGCCGTGCGAAGCCTGTCCACCAGAGGAAGGAGCTTGCTGTAGTCCGCAGTCGAAAGACACGCGATGGAGATCTCGTCCAGCCCGGTTGCCGCGACCGTCTGTCGGGCCCATTCCTCCATGGCGGCCGGGTCCCTCTCCCGAGGAGGACGGTAGGTGAATCCAGCCTCGCAGAACCGGCACCCCTGCTGGCAACCCCGGGCGATTTCCAGCGACACGCGGTCGAACACCGACTCGATCGCCGGCACCGGGAATTCCACGAACGGCAGGTACGCGTCCAGGTCGGGCACGCTCTGCTTCGGAACGGGGGGACCACAACGGACCGAGAAGCGGCCCCCGCCCGACGTGTCCGATTCCGTTCCGTCGTCCGACGTGGCGCCGTCCGACGTGTCCGACGTGTCCGATTCCGTTCCGTCGTCCGACCTGTCCGACATGGCGCCGTCCGACGTGTCCGACCTGTCCGATTCCGTTCCGTCGTCCGACGTGTCCGACACGGCGCCGTCCGACCTGCCCGACCGTCCGACCCGTCTGACCCCCGGCACATACGTCCCCGGCAGGGCATCCAGTTGCAAAAGCAGATCCTGCCATGCCCCGTCCCCGTGCGCCCGCACGAGCTCCACCAGCCGAGGAAGCGCCTCTTCCCCATCGCCGACCACGAAGCAGTCGAAGAACGGGGCCATGGGCTCCGCATGGCTTGCGCACGGTCCGCCGCCGACGATCAGCGGAAGACGGCGGTGCGCCACCCCTCCTGCGGAAGCCTGCGAGATGCGGTCGGTCGAGTCCCCGGTATCCCCGGCGGAGGGCCCGGCCGCCTCTGCGCGCTCGGCAGCCCGCAAGGGAATCCCTGCCAGGTCCAGCATGGTCAGGACGTTGGTGTAGTTCAGCTCGTACTGGAGCGAGAAGCCGATGATGTCGAAACGGTCCACCGGGATGTCGGCGTGGCGGGAGCGGAGCGGCTCGGCCCGGTCCCGCAGCGACTTCTCCATGTCCATCCAGGGGGCGAACGCGAGGTCTACATAGACCCCCGGCATCCGGCGCAGCAGGGAGTATAGGATCCGCATGCCCGTGTTGGACATCCCGATCTCGTAGAGGTCGGGGTAGGCCAGCAGCACCTTCAGGTCACCCGGGGAGGGGGGACGATACCCCGTGGGAAAGTACTCCGGCCCCAGGTAGCGGGCCGGCTTCCTCACATCGCAAGCGACGAGATCCCAGGGCTTCACTAGTACATCTCGAGCGGACCGACTGCGCCCTCGACCGCCTTGAGAATGTCAAGCCGCTCCACGCAGGCCGCCATGTTGTTGTGGTCGGTGAACAGGGGGCGGTCCTCGTCGAGGTGGGCAACCACCTCTCGGATGGCCCCGTGCGCTGCCACGACGCCATCCCCCTTCTTGTGCGTTCGGAAGTCGAGGCCCTGCGCAGCCGCGATGAGCTCGATGCCGAGCACGCCGTGCGCATTCTCGATGATCTGCTGGGTCTTCAGGGCCGAGTTCATGCCCATGGACACGAAGTCCTCCTGGTCGGCCGCAGCCGGGATCGACTGGGTGTAGGCCGGCTGGGACAGGATGCGCTGCTCGACGATGAGCATGCCTGCGGTGTACTGGCTGAGCATGTGTCCCGAGAACATGCCCGCCCCCTTGGTCAGGAACGCGGGAAGGCCGACGCTGAGCGCAGGGTTCAGCAGGCGGTTCAGCCGCCTCTCGGACAGCACCGAGATCATGCAGATGCCCGCGCTGGCGCAATCGAGCGGCATGCTGACCGGAGAGCCCTGGAAGTTGGCCCCGGTGAGCACGATCTTGTCGTCGCCCAGGAACAGCGGGTTGTCCGCCACGCCGTTGAGCTCGGTCTCGACCTGGCTGCGGGCCCAGCGGAGCTGGTCGCGGGCGGTCCCGATCACCTGGGGGGTGGACCGCATCGAGTAGGCATCCTGGACCTTGGTCTTGAGGCGTCCCTCGATGAGATCCGAGCCCTTGAGCACCTTGCGGAGGTTGCGGGCCGAAGTCACCGCCCCCTGGAAGCCCCGGAGCTGGTGCAGCCGCACGTCGTACGGCTTCATGTTGGCCAGCAGCGCCTCGAGCGTCATGGCCGCGGCGATCTTTT
>VGRX01000126.1 GCA_016875215.1 Deltaproteobacteria bacterium | reverse complement strand
ACGATCTTCAGATCCCAGGTCCCGGACATCTCGGCCCCCTGGAACTGGTGGATCAGCATGGACTGCTGGATCCCGGTCCCTTCACCGCCCGCGTTGTCCCACACGTTGGCATCCTTGCCGGCGTGGGACAGTACGATCCGAAGGTCTCCCGGGTAGGTGTGGCTGATGTCGAGCTCGAGGGTGACGGACGCAGCGGTCCCGGTCTCGGTCACCTCGATCCGGCTGGAGATCCCGCTCTTGTTGTTGTCCGGGATCGCCTGCTTCTCCTTGCTCTCGAACCGGAGCGCCAACGCATCGGGATCGGTCGGCTGGTCGGGCACGCAGAGGCTGCCGGCCGGCGAGAAGCAGTTCTCACGAACGCCGCTTGCGCCGAACGTGGAATCGCCCACCCGCTTGCGGATGGCCAGCAGTTGGTCCCGCCACGATACGTTGTAGTTGTGGGTGAGCGCCCACTCGAGCTTGGCCAGGAACGGTCCGGCAAACTCGTTGGCGCCGACCGAGACCTCGATCACGCTGGATACCAGGTCGAGCTTCTCCCATCCGTCCTTGCTCTTCAGGATCGGCGCGATGTAGTACTCGTAGCCGAGGCAGCCGCCGTAGAGGAAGATCTGGTAGAAGTCGGGGTACTCCACGGTGGCCCAGAAGTCGCTGGCCCCGAGCATGCTGTGCCCGTCGTACACCACGATCTCGTGCTCTTTGATGGCCTTGGCGAAGTTGCCCTTGTGCGCGTAGTCGGACAGGCCGCTGAACTCCTTGGGCGAGTAGAGGTCGATCTCATACGTCACGCTGCCGACCTGCTTGCTGAGCCGCCGGCCTACCGGGGCCGTCACTTCCTCGAAGTCATCCTCCTTCAGCCAGGAGACCATCTCCTTGAGCCCCCTGAAGCCGATGTCGGACTCCTTCATGTCATCGCCGATGAGGCCGAACAGCACCACCACGGTGATCTTGCCGTCCGCGACGAGCTGATCGTATTCGGGATAGGTGATCTTCTCGTTGGGAAGCACCTTCGAGACGGTGATGAGCATGTCCTGCGAAAGCTCCGCGGGGCAGCCGCTCTTCTTCGGGTTCCACATGTACCAGTAGATGGACTGCGACAGGGTCATGTGGCTGTCGGGGTCCGCACACTTGTCCCCCGCGTCCGACATGATCGAGAACGGCCGCTTGGGGACCTTGGCCAGGTACTGCTTGCCTTCCTGGGCACTGGTGGACGCGCTGTGGAGAAGCACCGCGTTCACGCCGCGGATGCGGAAGTGGGTCAGCTTGTCTCCCGAGACGTCCTTGGCCTCATCGGCCGTGATCCAGTTCCCGTCGATCCGCCACTCGACCCGGTCCTTGGACGTGGCGTCCTCGGCCAGCGACTCGAGGTAGAATTCCCCCCGCTTGCGCAGGTAGGTGAGTGCGAACTGGCCCAGGACAGCCGGTGCATCCCCCTTGCGGAAGTCCGGTGCGTCGACGTCCCCTTCCAGGTCGACCTCGACCTCGATCCCGTCCGGATTCATGTACTGCGTATCCTGCTTGCCCTGGTTCCCCTGCTCCTCCAGGAACGGGTTGACCCCGTACTCCTCCTCGCTGCCGCATCCGGCCGCCAGCAGGAACACCGATGCAATCGCCAGGAACAGTCGCTTCGCCATCATGCCCCACCTCCAAGCAAAAGGTGATGCTCCCATACCAGAAAACGGAACCGATTTCAAGAGTCATGGTTCTTCGGAATCGCCAGCGAGAGCAGGATCGACAGGGCGAGAATCAGGGCGACGATCCCGAGCGACATCGCGGTCGGTATGTGGAGCCACCTGGCAATAAGCATCTTCACGCCGATGAACGTGAGCACCGCGGCAAGCCCGGTCTGCAGGAAATGGAACCTGTCCATGATCCCGGCCAGCAGGAAATAGAGCGCCCGCAAGCCCATGATCGCGAAGATGTTCGACGTCAGGATGATGAACGCATCCTGCGTGATCCCGAACACCGCGGGGATCGAGTCCACGGCAAACAGGACATCCGTGAACTCCACCGTCACGAGCACCAGCAGCATCGGCGTAGCAAGCCAACGCCCTTCCTCCCGGATGAAGAACCTCTGGCCGTGGAATTCCTCGGTCATCGGGAACAGCTTCCGGCACAGCCGCACCGCGACGTTGTCCCCCGGATTCGCATCCCCGTCCCGGCGGAAGAGCAGCTTGATCCCTGAGATCACCAGGATCACGCCGAACACGTAGAGCACCCAGTGGAACCGGGCCACCAGCACCGCTCCGGCAAAGATCATGATGGTCCGCAGGATGATCGCCCCCAGCACGCCCCAGTACAGCACCCGGTGCTGGTACTTGGGGTCGACTCCGAAGAACCGGAAGACCACCAGGAAGACGAACAGATTGTCCACCGAGAGCGACTTCTCCACCACGTAGCCGGTCAGGAACTCGAGTGCCGGAGCATCGCCCAGCAACCACCACACCCCGGCATTGAACAGGAGGGAGATCCCCACCCAGATCGCGCTCCAGACAGCCGCTTCCCGGATCGAAATCGCGTGGGCCCGCCTGTTGAAGACGGCCAGATCCAGGACAAGCAGAAAGACCACGATGCCGGCGAACGCGGCCCACAACTCGAGGTGCGCCGTATCGAACATGGAACCGGTCATGCCATCCCTCTGGAGTCGCCTGCTCCGGTCACGCCCGCCCCACTTCCCCGTTGACCGCAGGCAGGCCGATGCGCCAGCGGAACATAGCAACATCCCGGCGTCGTTGCAACTGGTAGCTGCCGCTCCGGAGCGTCCGAGCGAATAACGCAACGAGTCCGTGATTTCCGTGCAATAGTCAGGTAGAATAGTAGCGGAATCGGGGGACACCCGGTCCGAAGGAGGCACCATGAGACGCTTTGCCACGGCAGCGCTGCTGTTCCTGTTGGGGGCACTTTTCGTTGTGCTCGCCGGAACCACCAAGACCAACTGCGTGCCGGCTCCGCCGACGGAACCGGTCTGTGCGGCCCCGACCGATTGCGACGGCCTGCCGCACATCAACTGCGTCGGCAAGTGGGCATGCGAAAACGGCCAGTGCGTGTGGCACTGCAAGAACCAGTGCGTACCCTCGGCCGAGGTCTGCGGGGACAGCAAGGACAACGACTGTGACGGGGTCATCGATGACGGCTGCTGCCTGACCGACAAGGAGTGCCCGCCGGGCCAGGTCTGCCAGGTCTCGGGGCCTTGCGCCGACTGCCCCTGCGACCCGAACGGGTTCGTTCCCTGCCAGCCCTGCCCGTGCTGGGGAAGCTGCATCGAGCCGCCCCAGCCCGCACAGTGCTACGACAAGGCCGACTGCGGCCCGGGCCAGACCTGCGAGATCACCAACGACTGCTGCCCGCCGAAGGGGTGCATGCCCGGCATGATCTGCCCGGCCGTCTGCGTCCCGTGCGGCGATTGCGTGGCGGACTTCGGCTGCTGTGCGAGCGATTTCGACTGCGCACCCATGCAGGTATGCGTCGCAGGCGTATGCGAAAAGCTTCCCGCCCCCGGCCTCTGCTGGTCCGATGCCCAGTGCAAGCCGGGCCAGCACTGCATCGGCGTCATCACCTGCCCGTGCGGGGCTCAGTGCTTCGCCGCTTCCCAGCCCGGCAAGTGCACCGGAGACGTGCCGCCGCCTCCCGCCTGCTATGGAAACGACGACTGCCTGTGGAACGAGACCTGCCAGATCACCAACGACTGCTGCGCACCGGAAGGGTGTCTGCCCGGCATGGACTGCCCCGCGGTCTGCGTCCCCTGCGGGCAGTGCGTGCCGCTCAAGTCCGAGTGCATGCAGGACAGCGACTGCAAGCCCGGCTACCTGTGCGAGATCCAGTCCGTGTGCCCCCCGTGCGTCTACGCGGACCCGCCGTGCAAGGCCGCGTGCCTGGCCGTCGGCAAGTGCGTCGCCGGTGCTGCGCAGGAGTGCACCAGCGACAAGGCCTGCCCCCCCGGCTACGCTTGCACTGAGACCGCGGAGTGCCCTCCGTGCGTGTACGCGGATCCTCCCTGCATGGCCCCCTGCTGGCTCAAGATGCTCTGCCAGCCCGCCTGCACCAAGATCGACCCGTTCGGCTACGGCTTCTGCGAGATGTTCATGGGCTACGGGTTTGATGGGAAGGCCTGCGTCGGCGTGAGCGGCTGCGGCTGCGGCGACTGCAAGGGGATCTTCAAGACTCTCGACGAGTGCAAGAAGACCTGCCTCTGAGTACAACCACCCTGATTCGTGAGCGGAGTCTGAGAAGCACGCTGCTTCCTCAGCCCGAAACCGTGTCCATGAGGTGCCGCATGAGGAGAATCCTGCTGTCGATGCTGGTCGGAGCGCTCGTGTCCGTGGTGGGCAACCCTGTTCGGGCCGAGCCCATCCTGCAGGAAGGGAACTACCCCGGGCTGGATGCGGAGATGGCCCGCCAGGGGAAGCAGTTCTATCGCCTCAACGCACTGCCGTTCGGCCTGTCGCTGAACTTCCATCCCAAGGATGCCCAGTCGGTGCAGGTGATCGACGGATTCCTGGCGCAGGACAAGTCCGAGGACTTCCTGAAGGTCACCGGCAAGCACCCGTATGAGCTGGCGATCTCCTACGGCGAGCACGGAGATCTCGGCTTCTTCGGCGGTATCGCAGTGGCAGCTACGGCCTACGAATACCGGGTCCGCAAGCGGGACGGTGCGCCACCCGAAGCGCTGGCCGAATGCCGGGCCCGATTGGTCCGGGCGGCCCAATCCTGGCACCTGTTCAAGGTGGTCACGGGCGGGGGCGGGCTGGTGGCACGGGGGATCCAGAAACTGAAGTCCGAGCCGGGCGAGCCTCCGATGCCGGTCGATCCGTCAGCCACGGTGCCCCTCTTCGACGAGGCCGGCAAGCCCCTGCCGGACCCCAAGGACAACGGCACCTGGAGGGATGACAACTCGGGCGGCGTGCTTCCGGAAGGGGAGTGGAACTGGGTCGATTCCGCATCCAAGGACCAGACCGTCGGGCAGGTGTTCGCCATGGCAGCGCTCTACGACGCCATGAAGGACGACCCGGACATCGACCAGGGGCTCGTTGCGGAATTGGAACAGGATGCGCTCCTCCTGGGCAAGATGCTGATGGAGAAGAGGGAAGTCTCGACCTGGCCGAAGCAGATCGCGGGCAAGGGGCTCTATGATCTCATCATCATGGATGCCGACGGTCGTCCCACCTACCACCACGACCTGAAGGGGCTTTCCCTCGAGAAGTTCTACTTCACGCAGGAGGAGGGGGGATACAACGTGTTCAACATGTTCATGGCCATGGGCGTGCTCAAGGCCCTGCACCACATCTCGGGCGACCCCGAGCTGGAGGCGTTCTTCTACAGGGACTTCCTGCACGACCGGGGTTACCTGGACAAGGCTGCAGAATGGCCGGACGACCCCAAGGCAATCGACTACATCTATGCCGGGACGATGACCAATTTCGACAACCCGGACATGACAGGGGTGGCGCTGTTCCTGGCGCTCTACCTCGAGAACGACCCCGAAGTCACCGAAGTGCTGCGCCGATTCCTCGAGATCGGCTGGTGGCAGCGGAACAAGGAGAGCCACACGGCCCGCAACTGCAAGCAGCCGCTCTGGCACGCGCTCTACCTGGCAGGCACGGCCGAAGGGACCGACCCGGCGCTGGTCTCGGAGCTGGCCACCCTCCTGGAGGCGTTTCCGCTGGGCCCCTATTGGAACAATGCGGTCATCAACTGCGACGCTCAGGAGCTGGCGGGCGGCGAGTGCCTGGCTGTGGACGGGAAGACGGTGCTGAAGCTGTCGACCAAGCCGAAGGACGGTGATGCCATGGCAACCGAGGCACTGGATCCTTCGATCCGGCCGCCCTCCGACTTCAACGCCCGCTCCAATCCGTTCGAGGTGAACGGGGGCGGCGGGCTTCGGCTCAACCCCGGAGGGGATCTGCAGGCAGCTTACTGGTTGGCCCGCTACTTCGAATCGCTGGAGCCCGGGGAGGCGCACCTGTCTCCGTTTGCCCGGGACCACATGCCGGTGGGCGGCTGGCCCGAGCCGCCTGCGGAGGGAGAGGGCGACGTCAGCCTGGCCGACGCCGGAGACGATGTGACCGCGGACGCTGCCTCAGACCTCACCCGCGATGGGACGGCCGGGCCTGATTCCGCCGCACCCGGCCCCGAGCTGACGACGTCGGATGACAACGGGGCTGCCGATGCCTCATCCGGCAAACGGGGAAGCAACGGGTGCAGCGGGGGACCCGTTTCCGGAAACGCTGCGGCCGCCGGGCTGATACTGGCACTGCTGGTACTGGCGGTGGGGATGAGGCGGAGGGGACGGGGCTGGGCGGGTCAGGAGGGGGGCGGCCGATCCGGCGATGGGACTCTGGCTGTCTGCTGCTCCTGGCCGGAGGCGGAATCCGCCGGCACCGTCAAGCTCCTTCCTCCCGAGACTTCCCCGGATCCCCGGGCTCTTCCAACTCCCCCTTGCGGACAATGACCGGACCAGGGTCGCCCTCGACGACCTTGAACTTCGTCCGCACCCCGAACTTCTCGTCCAGCATCCGAGAGAGCTTGTCGAAGTCGTCCATGCAATGGGAGGCGAGAATCCCGGCCTCGGCCTCGATCGTGTCCAGGGACAGGTGGAAGGTGATGAGCCCACGATTGAACGTGTTGACCGAGAAAACGATGCGCCCCTGTCGTCCTCTCCCCTCTTCGTGCCGGGGTTGGGCCACCTCGGCGAATCCGAACTCGGCACACACCTGCCGGAGGGCATTGAGAAGCTGGACGCGGCGCTGGTGCTTCAGCTCCTGGCCGCTGGCATGGTCCAGCGCAGCATCGAGCTCCCCTCGGGCGGATTGGACCTGGGACTCCACCGTTCCCAGGCGGTCGGCTTCGAGCGAGGCCCGAAGCTCGGAAAGTCTCCTGCCCAGCCCGTCGATCCACTCGCGCCCCTTCCAGTGGCCCAGGCGCTCTTCCCACTGCGCCAGATCAGAGTCCAGCGAAGACAGGATCGGGGACAGCCGACCTCGCATCTGCGCCGACTCCTCGACGAGCGTGCGCCGGACCGCGGCAACGACCTCTGCACTCTCCTTGACCCGCGCCTCCAGCGCGGCGCAGGCGCTGGTGATGGCGTCCATCCGAGCGTCGCCGCCGACTGTTGCGACGCCTCGGCGAGCATCGACAATGGCAGCGAGGCAGCCTTCCGCCTGCCGCACCGCCTCGGAGAACGTCTCCCTCAACCCGGCAGAGGTCGACTCGAGGAGATTCCGCACAGCGACCTCCTGCCGTTCCAGCTCCCGCCGGAGCATCCCCAGGCGGTCGAGCTGCTCCCGCTGTTCCACGACACGGCAGGCATCCTCGAGGTCGCGGGTGAGGGCTGCGAGCTGCCCCTCCGCGAGCGCGAGCTGATCCGACTTCATGGTGGCCGCGACGGCGTCCGCCCCACTGCTGAGCCGACTCAGCCTGTCTGGCCCCAGCCACTTCTCGACCAGCGCAGCCGAAGCTGCGACTTGGGACCGGACATCCGCCAGGGCACACGAGAGGCCCTTCCGCATGCGTCCGGCCTTCGAGACGTAGGCCTCGGCCAAGTGCGCTCGAACCGACTGTCCCCCGGCGCTCAGCTCGGAGGCGAGGGACTGCCTGGAATGAAGGTCGGCCTCATTGTCCGACATCAACCAACTCTTCTTCTCCCTGCCGATGACTTCGACCCGCTTCAACCACTCACGGGCCTCCTCTGTTTCCGCAGCGAACGTGCTCCGCAGCCCTTCCGATGCCTCCGCCAGGTAGCGGGACACCTCCTGCTGGAACGACATCGCCTGCGAGGCGGTGCGCTCGATCTGGTTCTTCAGTCGTGCCACACGTTCACGCCGGGCTTCCAGAGTGTACTCCGAACATTTCAGTCCGCTCATGTTTCCCTCCACCTCGACCTAGCGAGGGTCTTCCCTGAGGATCTGCTGCAACCGCGCCACGAAGGCCTCGTCAAGCCCTCCCGTCATCGAGAGAGAGCTGTCCCCGATGATAAACTCCATCTCCACCAGCGGCTTCTGAGCGTCGCCGACCAGCGACCGGTATCGGTCCGTGAGGAAATGAACGCGCTGGTTGCGGCTCCCACGCCACCTCAGCGCCGCGGCCTGGTCTTGCTCATAGGGACCGTCGATGAGCACATCCACCTGTCGTAGGAGAGCCAGGACCCAGGGATTCCAGCTCCCCTGCAGCTCCTCCAGCGTGAATCCGGTGTAGCAGAACACGGACAGCCCCCGGGCCCGGACCATGCGGGCCAGCTCGAAGAGGCCCCTGGCCTGCATCATGGGCTCTCCCCCGGTGAACGAGACCCCATCAATCCCCTCGGTCCGCAGCACCTTTCCTGCGACCCCTTCTGAGGTGACCCGTTCCCGCCGCACGAACGGCTGGAACTCCGGGTTGAAGCAGCCAGGGCAACGACGCCCGCATCCTTGGAGCCACAGCACGAATCGCTCACCAGGGCCGTTGGCCACACTTCGTTCCTGCCACGCGCCGACGTTCAGCCATGTGGTCGGATGTGGCTTCCGGACTCGCTCCCCCACGGGCTCCTCCCGCTCATGGAATGACAACGTAGCCACTATCCGCAAGCCTGTGGAACTGCCCCAGCCGAAGGCCGTTTCCCTGCCATCGCCTGCGGGCCCTGTCAAACACGTGGAGCTCGGGCATGCCGCTTGGTCCACGAACGGCCACGACATCATCCCCCACCCGCAACACAGGTCGCGGATGATACCTGTATCGCCAGGCGCCCCCGGCCATGCGAATCAGGAAGTACCCCTCCCGGGGTGCGGCTTCGAGGATCGCCAGGACTCTCCTCGGAAGAAGGCTGCCGCCCTTTTCGCAGGACAGCTTCGACGCATCGTGCCTCTGGCGGCACACCGGGCACTCGTAGCCCTGGCTCGCCAGGCAGCTCGATACCAGGGCGGCATCGCCTTCGCACAAAACCGGTTCCTGGGTGGCCGCAGGCGCTGGCCCGCAAGGCTCCAGGTCCAGAGTGCGCTCCGAGCCGTCCGCGTACCGCTCCACCGCCTGCACCGTGACTCCGGGCGGGATCATGAACCCCGCCCTGGTGGCGAAGTCCCCGAGATTCGTTCCCCGCAGCATGAAGTCCACATACCGGTATCCGTCGTTCTCCCAGCCGACCGGCATTGCCCCCTCGGCCCCGAGCCTGACTTCGACCAGAGGGTTGTCGAGCGCCGTCCGCAGGCAATCCAGCGAGTCAGCGGAAAGCTCGGTACCAAGTCCCGCGGTTACCGCTGCGGTGCCGCACCGGACGAACGAGGTCCGCTCCCACGGCGGTGAGCTCCTCCAGTCCGCCACGTCTACGATCGGTCCCGCTGCCAGGACCAGCACACGGCCCGGAGCTTCCTCTTCCAGCCTGGAGAACACCGGTCCCAACACTCTGGCACGTCCCTCGTTCTCCTGCATGAGGCGACCGGCCGCGGCCTGGAATCCCTGCCCTGCTTGTGCGGTCCGGCTGCCCAGGAACCAGACCGAGGCAAGGGCCTTGTCCGGCAACGCTTCGAGAAGACGCAGGGCGCACCTCAGAACCGATTCGCGAGCCTTCTTCGCGTCCCCCGGCCCTGCCATGGAGGCATCCAGCACCAGTGCAACCGGCATACCCTGGCTTCCGCCGATGGATACCCAGACCTCTTCCATGCGCCCTCCGCTACTCCGCCCGCCCGACCAGGAACTCCCCATCCCGGACGCTGACCCGGAACTTCGTCCCGGCAAGCCCTTCGTGCTCCGCCCGGAGTACCTGCCTGGCCAGGGGCAGTACGATCTCGTCCTCGACGGCGGACGTGATCCCCCTCCCGCCGAACAGCCGCATCCGGCTGCCGTGCCGCTCCACAAGCAGCTCCTTTACCGACGCCTCGAAGTCGACGGTGTACCCGTGCTGCCGACACCGGTCGGCGAACTCCCGCGTGATTCGCTTGAGGTGGGAGGCAACGATCTCGCGCTGCACCTCGGGGCTGTGGATGTAGTTGAACGGCACGATGTTGCTGCCGATCCGGTTGAGCAGCTCGGGCCGGCTGATCTCGAACACGAAGAAGCGCTCGACCGCGTCCAGGAAGTGCTTCCGCACCTGTTCCTGCCTGTCGGCCTCGGCAACCGCAGCGTCGGACAGGATGGCCTGGAGTCGCATCATTTCCTCGATCGGCGCACCGCGACTGTCGGTGGTCCGGCATCCGATGTTCGAGGTGAAGACCACGATCGTCTCGGTGAAGAAGACCGTCTGCCCGCGACTGTCGGTCAGCCGTCCTTCATCCAGCAACTGGAGGAAGATGTCCATGATCTTGGGGTGCGCCTTCTCGATCTCGTCGAAGAGGACTACCGAGAACGGGCGCTCGCGGACCGAGTTGGTCAGCATACCCCCGCGTTCGAACCCCACGTAACCGGGCGGCGAGCCGATCAGCTTGGAGACCGTATGCTCCTCCTTGAACTCGCTCATGTCGAAGCGGATGAAGGCATCTTCGCGGCCGAACAGGAAGAAGGCCAGCTGCTTCGCAAGAAAGGTCTTGCCGACGCCGCTGGGCCCGGCGAAGAACAAGGCCCCCTTCGGCTTGGCGGCCGTCCCGCTGGCGATTCCCGACAGGCCGGAGCGGGCCATGCAGAGCACGTCCACGATCTTCGCCACTGCCTGGTCCTGTCCCTTCACCCCCCCCTTGTCGATGAACTCCATCGGGGCCGCGTTGATGCGGTCGATGGACAGGCTACCCCAATAGTCCTCCTGCTCCCCGATGCGGTACCGGTTCACCATGCGGCGGATATCGCCGGTTCCCTGCCGGGCACTCGACTTCAGCTCCGCTGCGATTCGATCCAGATCCTTCAGGAAGAGCCCTTCGGTGAGGTCGGCCACAACATCGAGGGACTCGTGCTTTCCGAGCTGCCTGCCGATGTACTGGAGTCGGTCCGACTTGTCGGGCAAGGGAATCCCCAACACCACGCTGGTCGGGCTGAGCCGGTACAGCTCGCTGGGAATCATGGTGTCCTGCAGCGCCACAAGGCAGAGCCGGTTGTTGGGGGAGACGTTCTCGATTGCCTTCTCCAGCCAGAGGAGGATCTTGCTCTCCTCGCTTCCGTAGGAGGTCTTGTACGCGACCAGCTTGTCCAGATAGAAGATGACGACCAAGCGGTTCATTGCGGGGTCGCTGAGGTGCTGTGCGAGCTGGGCCAACACCTGTTCCGGGGGGGGCGGCTCTCCGGTCCCGACGGCAGCAGGAGGAGGCCCGTATTCGCCCTCGGCGGACGCGTCGAACGTGCCGGACTGCGCACCGGGCACAGGCAGTCGATTCGTCCTCATCCCGCCGACCGTATCGTAGAAGATGATCTCGTGGAACCGGCCCCCTTCACGAGCGTGCTCGGAGAGCAACTGGGTCAGGTTGTCGTAGGTCCGACCGGCCTGGTCGATGTACCGATCCCGGACGTTTCCGTGAAGCAGGACCACCCTTCTGTCCTGCAGGGCCATCTTCAGGTTCCGCATCCATACGGCCATTCTCCCCTCCCATACGCGACGTCAGAATCCCGGGAGCCGATGTCCGGTCAGCCCCGACGCCTCTCTCAGCGGCCCCCCCTCGGCTTCTCGGGCCGTCTCCCCCCTCGATGGGAAACGAGCACCTCCATCAGCACGAGCCAACGCTGCGGGTCCGCCGCAGTCGTTCGCACCGGCTTCTTCTCCGGGCCCGGCGCCTCGCCTGGCGGCGGCCCGTCCGGCTCCTTGCGCCGCCCCCCGATTCCGATCAGCCCGAACAGGCCGCGGGCATGCTCGTCCTCGCCCCGGGCTCCCGAGCCCTTCCCGTCGTCCTGGTTCCCTCCTGCCGAAGGCCCGCCCTGCTCCGGCCGGTCCGGAGTGATTCCGAGAAGTGCCTTGACCAGCGGGATGGTCTCCGGATCCGGCTCGCCGTCATCGAATCGCAAGGAGACGGACAGTTGAAGCCCCACCCCCCGATCGTCCACCGCCAGCTCGCGGCACAGGTACACGGTCCGAAGGGACCAGGCCGCAAACCGCTTCAGCTCGTCCCGGTCCGCAGCGGAGAGGAACGACGAGAGGTCTCGCCAGTTGCGGGTCCAGCGAAGCCAGCAGGCCTTCAGGAACGGCTCCGGCTCACGGGCCACGAACAGCTCGAGATCGTCCAGCTCCTGCCTGCTCGGGCGGCTCGGCACATCCTCAAGCGACCTTCGGAGCCAACCCGCGATCCGACTCAGCGGGAAGCCTTCGTTGAGCAGCGACATGAGGTCGTGACTGCCCTCCGTCGCCAGAGCAAGTGCCTCGTCTTCGATCCGCTGCGTGAGTCCGGCCCCGAGCTTGGTTGTGAGCGCATCCCGGAGCCGCTGCTCGATCCCC
>VGRX01000125.1 GCA_016875215.1 Deltaproteobacteria bacterium | reverse complement strand
GGACGCTGCAGCCGACCACGGCGTGGACGATCTCGTGCACGAGGCAGGCAACCGCCCTGGCGGAGTCTCCCTTGACATGGTCTGCATGCACCCAGATGCGTCGGGTCTCCCGCTCACAAAGGCCCCAGGCATCCAGGTACCCGGGCGGCGGTTCGAAAAGGACGGTCCACGCGGCGGCTGCACGCCACCGAGGGAAGTAGGCCTGACAGGTCTGGTCGAACAGGGTACGCAACACCTCGCAACCTCGCCGGCAAGTTGCCTCCACCAGTCGCGGAAAGTACCATCGGAAGGGCCTTTCCGCAATCGCCGGAGCGTGGCGCTCGCCGCATTTGCGCTTCAAGCCGGCGCCGTCTGGGTGTATCGTTGGGATGCGTGGCCAGGGCCTGTGGCCAGGCGCTGGTCTCTGCCTGGGAGGCATGAGGTGCTACGGAGAGGGGCTGACCGGTGAAGGAGAGCCGAGAGCAATCGTTGGCCGAGCTACCGCTCGCTGCACTCATGGAGTGGCTGGCCGCAACCGGGTACGAGGTGCAGTACCGGCACGACGCGTGGTTCGAATGCCTGGTCTCCGGCCGTGGCGAGAGTTGGTGCGGATCGGGGACGACTCAACACGCGGCGCTGTGCGACGCACTCCGCAAGGCGTTCCCTTCGGCGGCTTCCCGAGCGGCCTTGTGCCGGGTGTTGGGGCCGGTCTCGGACATGAACACTGCCACGCAACCCGTCGCCGGAGGAACTGCGACCAGCGAGTCGCTGCCGCCTGCCGGCCCCGAGGCGCCGTCCGCGGTGGGCCCCTACCAGGAGGCCGCTGCCGGAGGAGCGCTCGACGAGACGTCTTCTATCGGGGTGGAGGCCGGTGTCGCTACGTCTGCTGTAGCCGCCGGGTCGGAGGCTTCGGTTGATGACGCAGCGCCGGGGATGGAGACAGCCCCGGTGCAGGGCTCAGACGTGGGCGAAGAGTTCGAAGGAACCGTCGACGGGGCGCCGGAGACAGCGGAGGAGCCGGCCTCGGGGCTAGTGAAGGCTGAGCCGACAGTGGAACCTCTGGAGGCACCGACGACCCCAGCGCAAGCTCTGCCGCCCCCAAGGCTCCGCCCCGACACCGCACCTGAGGCTTCAATTGCCGAACTGCACCGTCTCCAGGAGCTGATTGCCGAGTCGGAGGAGGAACTGGCTCTGCTCACTCCGGAGCACCAGCGGCTCCAGATGCAGATCTGGGTCTGCGAGGCGCGGTCGCACCAGGAGATCCACCTGGGTGACGAGAAGGTCTACGACGCCGTGAGCCGGGTCGTGAAGCAGCTGACCGGGATGTCGAAGGTCTTCTGGCCCGGAAGCGTCAACTCGATGCGCGAGCATGTCGGGGCGGAGGTCGTCGTTGATGACCACCGGCTGAAGGGCCCGGTTCCGCGCTCCTGGTTCGAGGCCCGTGACCTGGTCGAGAAGGCCGGCGAGGCCCTCGCTGTCGCGGATGATGCGAAGGGGTGGGACGACTACGGTTGGGCGGACGTGCGGGCACTGGTGCCGGCCCCGAACCAGCCGGAAGGACTTCTCCTGGAGGTCCGAAGCCTCATCGAGAAGCGCTGCGGGTCAGTGGACGGCAAGCCGGACTTCCTGGCCGCGGGCCTTGCCAAGCGCCCGCCGTCCAAGCTCGTCGAGGAGTTCGTGGACCTGGCCCGGAAGGTGCGCTGGCTGCGGCTGGCCGTGCCGGAGCAAGACCTGCTGTGGGGCAAGCTCATCGGGCGGCTACGGGCCGTGACGGCGTGGTGGGGGGCGAAGCAGAACGGCCCACTCCGGACGGTTCTGTCCCCGGACTTTGGACCGAGCAAGAGCTGGGCTGCGGAACTGGGGATCGATCCCGTGCGTCGGCAGCGGCAACGGCGACGGTGGAACCTGTTCCAGCGATTGAAGTCGGCGAAAGCCCTCTCGGTCGAAGAGATGACCGTCTTGCTCCTGGACGCGTTCGACCTGTTCAACAACATCGAACTCGCCGCGTTGTTGGCCCCTGCGGCCTCAACGATCCAGCGCGTGGGAGGCGAGGCGCTGGAGAAGCGCCCCTACCGGCGACGCCTGAGCGCGCTCAAGAAGCGGCTCCTGGAGGGGTCAACAGCGAGCCAAGAGGAACGGGCGGCGCTTGAGGCCATCCAGCGGGAGGCAGCCGTCGGCACCGCCGATGCCGGCCTCGATGTCGCGGAGGCTGCGGATCCCTTGGCGTTGCTGGTGGGGCAGATCCGTCTGCGGACCGCGGGCCAGCGGGCACTCCTCGTCTCCAACCGGAACGACGAGGCGCTGGCGGAGCAGCTTCGCACGCGTCTCGGCTTTGCCAAGGTCGATGTGGCCGTCAGCGACCCACGGCGTGTGTCGAGTGCGAGCGAAGCGATTGCGGGCGGTTCCTTCTCCTTCGTCCTGGCGGTCAGCGGCTTCCTGGGCCATTCCGCGGACGGGACCATCGCAGACGCGTGTCGGCGGTCAGGCACGCTCCTGGTGCGCATCGGCAAGGGGCGTCCGCTCGCTGCCATTCGTGCCCTGGGCCGGGTGCTGCGAGTCTCGTTGCTTGCAGGGACAGGTTCTGCCGACGTGGTGGCCGCCGCGACCATCCCACGGCCATGAACGGGCACGCGGGGAGGAACAGCAGTCGAGGTATTGCGACAGTGACGCTGGTGTCGCTTCCTGTCTTGGCCGCTGGCGGAACCAGGTGATGCCTCTCCCGCACATTTGCCTCTGCGGTTCCGTCCCCCGGTTGCGGCGGGGTAGCAGGCGAAACCAGAGTGCATAGGCATCTGCCTTGTGTAGGCGCTATATCTGCTGGCAAGGAGAGAAAGCGAGGGAACGCTCCTTGCAGAACTCAACGGCGCACAGAGCGCGCTTGGGTTGGACCCCCGTCCCTTGCGCACACGTTCCTCGCTCACACGTCATAGGATCCTTGATTTCAGACTCGCTGCCCGGGATAATGGATGAGTGGTGAGGAGGAGGGCTGCGATGCATGAAGGAGACGACGACAGACGGAGGGAGGCTGCCGCCCTTCTTCGCAGAGTAGCGGATCTTCTTGGGGGAGCGATTGGTCCGGCCGTCGATCAGGCGACCCACGCGCTGGGGGGTGGGCAAGACGCTGGCCCGCTGTCTGTGGCTTCGCTGTTGTGCTCGAACGAGAGCTCCCGGCGAAAAACTGAGGCTGTGATTGCTTCAGCACAGGACGCCATGTCAACCGCCAAGCTAGTCAAGGGGGGCGGTCTTCACCAGCCCGCCGGGTTCCATCAGATGAGTTCGCCTGTCAGCAACGGTGCTGGCCTCCCGCTTCCGCCCGCGGGTCAGTTCTGTGTTCTGTTCCCCGAGGAAGCTCCGGGCCGCCCAAACGCTGCGACTCTTCGCCGAAGAACGGAAGCCTCCACCTTCCTCGGTGCGCGGGGAGCTAGAATTCATGCAACGATCAACAGGCCTTGTGCAATCCTGGTAGAGGCGGAACGCGACGATGTAGCAGAGGTGGCTGCACGGCTCGGCGCTATCGTGTCTCCCCGGTACACCGAGGAGATACGGTCTGCGGCGGAATGCACTGAGGAAGATGAGACCAAACTGAAGGGTTTCGCCCGGACGCTCACGCAGGGTAGAGACATCATGGGTTTGACGCCGTACGTATGGGGAGTCGCCCCGGGGGCGAAGTGGCGCATCGGTCTGTTCGACGGGCCGGCGTACCAGCAGCACTGCGTCTTCGTGAAACCGGGAGGGGCAATCCTGTTCAATCTCCAATATGACAACGAAGCAAAGAAGCTCGCCTGGGCCAACTACCAGAGCATCCATGGCACTTCCACGGCGCACATTCTGGCCGGAAACTGCAATCTCGGATCGCAAAGTTGCGGACTTACAAACAAGGCTCTCGTGATTGTTGACTATCATGCTGATGCGCCGGGCATCCAGGGAGGCCCCCCTGGTGCGGCGGAGAGTTTCGATCTGTGGGCATTCATGGCTGGTGCATGCAAGATGATGGACCTGGGGTGCCGCCTTGCGGTGCTCGAGGTGCATACTCCCTCCTCGCTCGACGGGCACTTCTCGGACACGCTAGAGCAGTGCTTCATTCCGGCAATGGAATTCACGTTTTTCGCCATGTACCATTCCGGGATAGCCATCATCTCCGCCGGGGGCAACTGGGGGGCAGGCAGGTTCTCGTGGCCCAGCATTTCTCCGTGGCCCCTTTCCGTTGGGGCGTATTCCCGTGGGTTCGTCCCAGGGTATCAGTTCCCGACCATCTTGGCCTACAACGGACAGCCCTATTACATCCCGTCCGAGGCCCAAGTCGTCGTTTCGGAGTCTGTGGACATCTGTTACCCCGACCTCGATGAGATCAACGCTCCCTATGTGTGCACGGGAACCCCCGATGGCCGGGTCAAGCCAGAGATCTACTGCCCTACGGACACGGTGACGGCCCGCCCGCCAGTCTATGGGGAGAATGAGAGCGAGTCGTGTTTGCAGAGGTCTCCCGGGCGTTCCTACGGCGGCACTTCTTGTGCGACCCCCTTTGCTGCTGCGGCAGCTGCGAGGCTCTTGGACTACTTCGATGCCGCAGGACATGTCCTCACTCCGGGTGAATTGTATGCGGCGATGATTGCCGCTACGGAGCTGCCCGACAGGCGGGCAAAGTGGGCGAGCAATCCGTGCGTCACACCGATATCCGAAGGCACGGGGTACATGCACGAGAAGATTATCCCCGAGGGGGAGTTCGAGAACACAGCGAAGTCGGAGGGCAAGTTCTTGGACCCCATTCTTGGAGCTGGCTATCTTTGGCTTCCTGAACCGAGCGTCGCAGTCTGGACGCACGGGGTGGTCACGCTGCGGGAGGGGAAGCCAACCGTCGCGGTAAGCCTGCCGTTGGCGAAATACGGCTTTGAACAGTGGAGAGTCCGGGCGGCCATCTGGTGGAAGGACTTCGTAACGGGGCATTCCGAGGTGGCGCTGCGGCTTCTTGAGGTGGTTGGAGGCAATCTAGTGCCGGTCGCAACGAGCTTCGAGGAGGCCAGCGTATTTCAGAAAGTCGCGGCTGACATCTACAAGGTGGGCTATGCAAACTACTGCCTGCAGATTGGCTGCATCAACGAACTGCTCCCGCCAGCGGTGTACTATGCCGCGGTCGCCGAGCCGCTTTTCTGGCGACCGTAGCGGGGGGCATGTGGGCCCTTCGGGGGATACCATGAGGAAGGGCAGGCCTTGTTCATGTGGGGCGGCGTTGTTGGATTGCTTCGCGGTGACGGCGGTACTTGCGCTTGTCTCAGGATGTCCGGGTACGAGTGGCTCAATCCGCGGAGACGCAGAGGACGCCAAAGGCACGGTCGAGGACGAAATGCCGGATCGGATGAGCGACGTTACCTCGGCCGAGGCGTCTCCAATGGAAACTACGGGGCAAATGAGCGAAGACCTCTGGCCTGAGGCATTCTCGGATGTCCTTGGTGACTTGGCGGAGGCATCGGATGGCCCTCACGGCGTGGACGTGTCGTGGGCCTGGATTGGACTTTCCTGCTCGGCGGGCTCAGATTGCCCATCCCATCTCTGTGTGGCCTATGCGGATCACGCGATATGCACAGTCGATTGCCTGGAGACGGCGAACTGCCCGCTGGGATGGATCTGTGTGCGTGGCCAGATGGACGACGCCTATTGCCTTCCAGAGCCGTGAAAGCCACGCCGTTCATGGGCTGATCCTGCCTTGCTGAGAGCCAGCAGTGCCGAGAGCGTCCAGGTGGACTGGCCTTGGCGCCTGGCCTTGGCTGGGGACATCGAAGAGATCAGCCCACCGTGCAGGTGCGATCGCCGCATCTGGCGGGCCTTTGCTTCAGGCGGTATCGCCCCGCCTGTGGGGACGGCGCAGTTGCCCGTCAGTTCATCCCCCGTGCGAGCAGCATGGCGTTGGCCTCTGCTGCGTCGGAGCGGCGGTTCTCCGTGGTTGCGCGGCCCTGGCTGGCGATGGCGGCTCGGAAGTGGTCGGCGGTGATGGCGAGGGTGACGGGCGGGTCTGGAGCAGTGCTGGCTTCCTTCACGCAGAGCAGGGCGGCGCGCTGGCAGGTGTAGGCGATGTCGGCACCCGTGAAGGCGGGCGTGGCGGCGGCGAGCTCGGCGGCGAGACGGTAGCGGTCGATGTTGTCGGCCAGCTTCAGCCCCTGCATGTGGTGGAGGAAGATAGCCTTGCGGCCGGGCTCGTCGGGCGGGCCCATCCAGACGACCTGGTCGAAGCGGCCCGGGCGGCGCAGCGCTGGATCGATGTCTTCCGGCCGGTTGGTCGTGGCGAGGACGAAGACCTGGCCGCGCTCATCCAGCCCGTCGAGGAGGGCGAGGAGCTGCGTGACCATCGACTTCTGGTGGTGAGCATCGGCCGAAGCACGGGAGGCTCCGAGGCAGTCGATCTCGTCGAAGAGGATGACGGCGGGGGCGTGCTCCCGGGCCCGCTCGAAGATCCCCCGGAGTGCCGCCTCGGTCTCACCCACCCACTTCGACAGCAGAGATGGCCCGGAGACGACCTCGATGTGGGCCCCGCACTCGCCAGCCACTGCCCGTGCCAGCAGGCTCTTGCCCGTCCCCGGTGGCCCGGCGAGGATGGCACCCTGTGCCCGAGGGCTGGCCCCGATGCGGGCGAAGAGGTCGGCGTGACGCAAGGGCAGTTCCACCAGGTCGCGGATCGCCTCCACCGCGGCGTCCTGACCGTGGACGTCGGCGTAGCGGGCCGGTGGGATCGTGCGAACCGTAGGCGGCGGCGTGCTGGTCGTGCCGAGGTCGGGCTGCCTCCCCTGGCCCAGATCCACGCGGATGTTCAGGCCGCCGGAGCGCCACGGGCTCTCCTTCGTGTCGCGCAGCCCGACCGGGAGAGCGGTGCCTTTCGGCCAGATCCAGGCTGGCTTCCCATCCTTGAAGTGGTAGACCGTGATCCACTGGCGGTCGTCTGCGGAGAGGGTGCCGGGCAGCGTGGCGATCCTCGCTTCCACTCCCTCCAGGTCGAAGTGCGGGCAGAGCCGGACCTCCGCGTTGCGGGGGGCCTCGAGCTGCCGGCGCAGCGCCTCCTTGTCCACGGCGACCTGCCGCCCGTCGAAGGCCCCAACGGCGTACCATGGCGGCTCTGGGTTGCCGGAGTAGCTGAGATACTCGTAGGACGGCCAGATCCGCAGGGCCGCACAACCGACCGGGCAGGCCGTCCGGCAGCTCTCTGATGACAGGTGCTTGTGGCGCAGCCAGCAGCGCCGCACCGTTTCCAGCCGTTCGAGGAAGCCGTCGAGGTCGTGCTTGCCGAGGAGGTCCCCGTCGAGCGAGACCTCGGTGGTCTTCCAGGCGCGCACGATGGCGAGCAGGTTAGCGATGCGGCGGGCGTTCTCCACCAGGGCGTTCTCGATGGTCAACTCGAACCATGCCTCCCGCCCTTTGTCGTCGGGAGTGACGGCAAGCCTGCCCAGCTTCGCCAATGCCTCCAGCCGCCGCCGCACGATGGGGAATGTGGGGGACGACGAGCGTGCGAACGCGATGGTCAGGGTTCGGCCGGAGGGCCTCGGAGGGGCGGGGGTATCAGCGAGGTTCGCGGCGGAACCTCCGGCAGAATCCGGCTCGATTGCGGCAGTGGCGGGCGTGTCCGTCCGAGCGACCAGCTCCCAGCCCCGCCGGATCTTCCGGGCCAGCCAGTCGTCCGCGAATGCGTGCATCGACTGCGGCGAGCCGGCGACTCGGACCTCGGTCTGCAACGGTTCCCGGCGACCCGGGGAGTAGTCGGTGAAGAAGACGACGTAGGGCGGACAGGCCGGATCGATGGTCTCCTTGTTGGTTTTCCAGGCGAGAACCTTACGCACGGCCGGGCCCACCGGGGTCGGCTTGGTGTAGACCTCCCGCCGCAGCAGCGTCGCGGCCGGAAGGTCGGCCTGCGATGGGGCCGGCGCATCCCGCACCGGCACGAGGTCGGCGACCTGCTCGAAACGGATGTCCGGGCGCTGGGCCCGCTTGTCCTCACGGATGCGCAGGAAGACGGAGTTGATCATGCTGACCGCCGGCACGGGGCCCAGCGGCGACCATCCCTCCTGGTCGGAGTAGGCCATCGCCATCCGCCGGATCGGCTCGTCGCGGCTGTTGGCGACCAGCAGGTCGTTGCACTTCACCTCGACGACGAACTCCGGCCGGACCCAGCGGCAGAGCGTGCCCTGGTCGGTGACCCGGCGCAGGGTCGAGACGCATTCCATCTGTGCGAGGTGCTCTGCGAGCTCCCGCTTCTCCCGGTGGCTCCAGCCGGTGCGCACGCGGCCGATGAGCTGGTACGTGTCGTCGGGTCTGAGGAGGGCGAGGAGCAGCTCGTACACGCCGTTGTCGCCGGCGCCGAAACCGACCACCGCCGCGTCGATGGTGATCTCCGGCTTGACCTTGTAGACCCGGCCGCCCGGGGCATGGACGACGAGGCCTTCGGCACCGCCCAGGGTGACCATGCGCTCGAACAGAGCCGCCACCTCGGGAGAGTCGGCAGCCGTCTCGGAGGTCGCGCTGTGGACGCAGGTCCCCCCGGCCAGGAGCGCCTGGAGTCGTTGAGCCCGCTGCTCGTACGGCCCCGGCAGAGCATCCACACCGCCGTCGTCGAGGAGGTCGAACGCGGCGAAGCGCAGACGGTCCGGCTGCGCGCCGGCCCCGCCGCCCAGGGCCGCGTGCAGGTCGAAGACGCGGGGACGGCCGCTCGCGGATGTAGCGTACAACTCCCCTGCCAGCAGGCCGGTCCAGCCGGCGCCCAGCCGCTCCGCTTCGGCGGTGACCGGGATCCCGGTGATGGCCTTGCCGGACGGCGACAGCAGCGTGGCACTCCCCTCTTCGCATTGCAGGAACCACGTCTCGCCGTCCACCTTCTCGGAGGCGATGTACGGCCCGGGAGGGAGCGCAGTGGCGACATCGGCCGGTGAGACTCCCTGGTAGTTGCCTGCGACGTTGCGCTTGTAGGCCGAGAGGCGAGCAGCCAGCGCCGGATCCGCCAGGGAGCCGGCCGGAGCCATGCGCCCCGGCCCGAAGGGCTGCCACCGGGATTCCTCGACGATGAGTTGGTGAGTCATGATGCCTCCTGGGGCGGGCGCAGCTCGAAGGCTGCCAAGTGGAGCACCAGCAGGTAGCGGTCGCCCCGGGTGCGGCCTTCCAGGAAGCCCTTCATGGGCGTGGCGTTCCGTTCGGTGATGAGCGGCCCGGTTCCCCGGGGCCCGGAGCCGACCAGAGCCAATCTGTTCTGCTGCTCGAGGTACTCGGCCAGACCGTGCAGGAAGTCGTGCTCCAGCGCGTTGGTGTGCCGCACCTGCCAGGCCCGGGTGAACGCGTAGCGCCGCACCGCCTCGTCCCGAGAGAGCAGCCGGCCGGACCACACAGGTGGCGTCTCGGGCACCAGGTTGGCGGGTGTCTCCACGGGCTCGCTGCGGTCGGTCTCCCGGCCGTCTGCGTCGTAGAGCACGTCCACGGGGCGGGCCGAGTAGAGCGGCTTCCCCTGCCCGTCGACGAACACGCGGTCGCACGGGCCGACTGCCCGGCCAACGGTTTCGACGTCCGCTTCGGGGTCGCCGGCCAGCAGGGCCCGGGCGATCAGTTCCGGGTCGCTGTGCTCTGTGCGAAGACGCTCCCACGCGGTGGCCTCCGTGCCCTTCACGACCCGGCAGAAACGGGCCGGGGCACCCTGGGCATCCGCGTACTGCACCCCGCCGTCTCGTCGGCGGGCGACCAGCGCGACGACCGCGTTTCGGCCGCGGTGGTCGGCCAGCCAGATGCGACGTTGGTTCATGCGTCCCACCTCTCCGGTTGGTCAAAGTCAAACTCGTCGTCGGAGTCATCGGCCCACCCGTCCACCTCGGCGGCGATCTGGTCCGGCCCTACGAACTCGAACCCGCTCGGCTCGGCCTGGAGCAGGAAGAGCCCGTGCCCGTTCGCGAGCAGGAAGGCGACGGCCGGCTGGGTCCCCTTGCGTGGCCGATGGGCCACCCGGAAGATCCCGCCGCGAGCCAGGGCCGATTGCAGAGCCGGGGCCAGCGATTCCGGGGTGACGGCGTAGGCTCTCACGACGACGCAGTCCAACAGCTCTTCCACAGAGACCGGGCCTTCCGCCTCCTGAGGCCGTCCGGTGGTTGGGGTCGGCTCGCCCAGTGCCCGCCCGTCGCCGCCAACCGGGACAAGGTCATTGCGGGGGACGGAATCCCCTTCATTGTTCAGGTAGAGGTCCGCGGTCGAGCCGGCCGACAGCAGGAAGCGCCCGTCCCGGGTGAGATGCGCGGTGGCGCACTCGCGGCCGTCAGCGTCGAGCGCCACCCTCTTCGTGTAGCCGTGCAGTCGCTTCCGGTCGATGGCCGCCAGCGTGAACCGGCTCGGCTGGCCCTGGTAGGTCACTTCCAGGTGTGCAGCCATGGCTACTCGCCCTCGGGAGCGAAGCCGCGGAAGATGCCCTCTGCGTAGGTCCGGCGGTTGCGGCGGTCGTTCAGCCAGTCAGCGGCCTCGTCGAAGCCGAGCTGGCGGGTGAGACCGGCGATGGCGGGGAGGTCGAGCATGTTGAAGATCCCTGCCCTCCGGGCCGCGTCGATGCCCTCGCAGACGGCCCGCGGCACTACTACCGGGGTCGGGCCTGTCGCACCGGTCGCACCGGTCGGCTGGTCAGGCTCGGGGCCGCGCTCGAGGACCTCGAAGCGGTCCACCCCGGGGATGAGGGCGAGCGTCCTGCTGCTGTCGTCCCACTTCACCTGGACCTGCCCGAGCGGCCCCTCGGTCACCGAGACGATGGTGCCGGTGCTGCCCACCGGGATCGGATCGGGGTCGTCCGGCATCGAGAGCAGGCGGATGCGGTCTCCGGTGCGGATCATGGCGGTTGTCATGTCGGCCTCCTTATTGCGCCACTGCGCTTGAAGGTTGAGTCTCTTCCCGGGGCGGGGTCCCTGCGATCCAGTCGAGACCGGAGGAGTAGACTGCCCCAGCCAGCGTCACGAAGACCCACTGTCCGGCGTGATCCAGTAACTGCGGCGCAGTGAGCACCTCCCGCGCCACCAGCACCCTGCCGTTGCGGGTCACCCGAGCCCAGCGCCCGTAGCCGAGGCCGAAGGCCGGCCATCCAGCGGCATCCAGTTCCTTCATCGTTTCCTTGTTCATTCCTGTCCCTCCTGCTGGCTGTCGGCAGCCGACTCCGGCTGCGTCTCGGTCGTCTCGCCTGCCTGCTGCGTCGCATCGCTGTGCGGTGCAGGCTGGGCCTCGGTCTTCCGGGTCTTGTGCGGTTCGAGGAAACGCTGCTCGGTCTTCGGGACCGGCACGCCCGCCGCGTAGCCCTGCTCGTGCCACCAGACCAGGGCCGCCCGGACAATGCGACGGATCTGCAGGATGCTCGCCTCGGCGCGCGGCTTCGGTCCGTCCTTGCCCGGCTGCATGGTTGCGGCCTCGCTCTTGAAGAAGTTGGCGATGTGGACCGGCAGGATCTTGGCGATGACCTTCTTGGCCCCGAGTCCCTCCTCGAACAGCGCCAGCGACCGCTTCGCAGTCCCCACCGTGCTGGCCTTCTGCCCGGTGGCGACCAGGTGCTCGATGTACTCCTCGATCCCGATGTGCAGCTCCAACTCCTGCGTCTTCGTACCCATGATGCTTCCCTCCGTGTCTGCGGGCATCTCGCCCGCGTCATGCGGTTTGCCCGCCCGAACCACTGCGGCCCGGGCAGGCTGGCCGCTTCAAGCTGCTTCCTGGTCGGCGACCGCGATGATCGCCGCACTCGTGTCCGCGATGATGGTGGCCATCCACATCTCGCCGACCGGCAGACCGGGCGAGGCCTGGGTGACCAGCTCCTTCATCTCCGGGTCCGTCAACACCCGCAGCACCGTGGCCTTGAGCGCGTCGCAGGCGACCTGGCAGAAGCGGTCGCCCAGCTTCGTGCGGGCCTGATCCATGGGGCTGCCGGGTCGGGCGGCTGCCGCGGCTCGGGCGAACCCGTCGAGTGCGATGTGGCAGATCTGGCTGATGGCGTCGTGCTTCATGGTCTACTCCTCCGGGTGTTGGATGGTTTCGAGCAGGGCGATGACGCCCACGAGGTTCTGGATGCTGGCCGCGAGGTCGTCCACCTGCCGCCCGCGGTTGGCGAGGTTGGTCTCCCAGGCGTGGCCTTCCTCGAACTGCCGCTTGACCGACTCGGCCTCCTGGATCAGGTGGTCGATGGCCGCCATGAGCTTCTTGCGCTCTTCCTCCAGGGATCCCTTCTTGATGTTCTTGTAGAGTTCGATGCGGTCCATGTCCTACTCCTCCTCGCCGCAGATGAAGCGGGCGGCCTGCTGGACCAGGTCGAGCACATACGAAGCGTCTCCGGGGTACCCCCAGTGGGCTCCGCGGTGCCCCTGCCCC
>VGRX01000124.1 GCA_016875215.1 Deltaproteobacteria bacterium | reverse complement strand
TTTTTCTCGGGGCTGTTCCACCACCCCAGTGGATTCAAGATCCTGCTTGCCGGCGAAACGGAGGCCGTATTCGTCCGTTTCGTGTCTGCGGACCGGCAGCGCCCCTACGGTTTGATCCGGGGGCCCTGGTTCGCCTATGAGGTGCCGCAACGCCCTCTGCGGGATCCGGAGCAGCTCGTTGCGACGGCCTCCCGGCTGGCCGGGGTGTTGGAGTCGCTTGCGGGAGAGCATGACCCGTGGGTCAGGGAGCAGCGCCCCACCAGTCTTCCCGGGGCCGTCTACTCGGCAGCGCTGGCCGGTCTCCTCGGCGTGCTCGTGTGGCTCGGCATCTCGAGATGTCGCAAGGGTGTGAACGACTGGCCCTTCCTGCTGGCCTTGCTCGGCATCTTCTCTGCAGCGTTCCTGTTCCGCTGGCTCTGCTCGATGCACGCTCCTCTGCATGAGAACCTGCACGGGCTGGAGGAGATGGACCACCTCATCCTCCCTGCCCAGTCCCCCTACCCCAACTACTCGGGGCGATGCCAGGAGGGGCTGGCGGACCTGCTCTTCCTCGTCTTCCCGCAAACAGTGGGGGCATTCTGGCGAATCGGGGAGACGATCGGAGCAGCCGGTGCACTCGCCGGTGCCGTAGCCGCGTGGCGCCTGTTCGAGTCCAGGGCCGCTGCCATCGCTGTCGGGCTCGCCCTGGCGTTCTCTCCCCACCTGGCCCGGGTTTCGACGAGCGAGAGCCCCTTCGGTTGGGCCTGCCTCCTCCTGCCGGTCTGCCTGGCATCGACCGTGGCGTATGTCACGCTCAGGGATT
This sequence comes from Deltaproteobacteria bacterium, assembly GCA_016875215.1. Classification (GTDB taxonomy): domain Bacteria; phylum Myxococcota_A; class UBA9042; order CAIXZC01; family CAIXZC01; genus CAITUV01. The sequence continues at coordinate 11,675 of VGRX01000124.1, read as the reverse complement.
GGCGCCTTCTTCTCGCCTCCTTCCTGTCGAACCTGTTGGCCGTGCATCTCCACCTCACGACGTCGCCTTTCCTGCTGCTGCCGTTGCTGGTGCTAGCGGGATCGGCCCCGGCCGCCCGGAGGCAGGTCGCCCCGCACCTGGCGGGCCTGTTTGTCGCGGGAGCCATCCTGTCGATCCCGCACCTCCACTCCCAGTGGCTGCTCAACGTATCGGAAGGGCTGGGCTCGGTGTGGACAGATCCGGCGTTCCTGCTGCGCCCGCTCTCCGAGCACAACCTGTTCTTTCACCCCGGGGCTGCCCCCCTTACGGTCAGTCTGCTGTCGGGCATGGGCCTGCTGCTTGCGTGGATCCGCTTCCGGAGAAGCGCACGGATGCTGACGCTTGGCCTGCCGCTTCTGCTTCCGCTGTTTGCCGCGACGACCTGCATCGTGGACCTCGTCCGCTACCAGTCGGTGGCCGCGGTGTGGCTCACGCTGCCGCTCGGGGCGGTGGCCGGGGCCATGGCCGGCCTCGCCTCGGTCAGGCTGAGGATTGCCTCAGCGGTCCTGCTCTGCGCCGCGTTGGCCGTCGAGCTGCCCCATGTGACGGCGGCCCAGATGGCCCCGGACGTGGAGGCGCAGCAGTTCCTCTTCATGCAGGATTGCTCGGCGAAGCTGCCGCAGAGGGGGGGGCTCGTGCTTCCCCCCAGGGTCCGGGAATACCGGGCCGTCAGCTACTTCCCGGGAATACTCCTCGCCGACGCCGGGAAGGCACTCGTGGTCGTCCACGGTGAGGAGTTCCAGGAGCGCGTGCGCCGTGACGGGTGGCCTGAGGGGGAGGTCTTCTACTTCGAGAGCCTCAGCATCCACCAGGTGGAGCATGCGTTGCAGGATCCCGAGCTGTCCGACATCCCCCGGGAGGAGGTGGCCCGCATCGAGGGGCGCCTTGCTGCCTGGGAGGCGTTCCTGTCCCGCCACACCGAGCCGTGCATCGCAACCCGGATGGTCGCTTCTCCGCCACGGGTCGTCTCGGCGGTTCCCATGGAGTTCAACCGCCAGCCGGACGGAGCGATGCAGCTCTCGCTGTGCCGGCTTTCCCGGACCGGCCCGGGCAAAGCCCCGGACGCTGTCCGGATGCCGTGGAGGTGACCATGAACGGGAAGAGCCCGAAGCGGACGCAGACAAGACCCCGGCTGATGCGACGGGCCCGGCTGAAAACGGGCATGTCGCCCGAAACCCTCGTGCACACCGGGGAGCAGCGGACAGAGGGGGTGCGGCTGGCGGCTTTCCAGTACTCGGCTGATTCGGTTCGGGAGCTCTCCCCTCGGACCGTCGCGGAATGTGCCTCTCTGCCCGGGGGACCGGGGGTGACCTGGCTCGACGTCGATGCGTTGCACGACGTTGCGGTGGTGGAGGGGGTGGGCAAGCTGTTCGGCGTCCATCCCCTGGCCCTGGAGGACGTCCTCAACACGACGCAGCGCCCCAAGTTCGAGGACTACGGCGAGCATCTCTTCCTGGTGCTCCGGATGCTCCAGTGGAACGAACAGACCGGCGAAGTACGGGGGGAGCAGGTCAGCCTGGCGCTGGGCCGCAACTGGCTGGTCTCGTTCCAGGAGACCCCCGGCGACGTCTTCGCCCCGGTGCGCCACCGGCTCCGCTCCGAAAAGGGACGGCTCCGCCAGACGGGAGCCGACTTTCTTGCCTTCTCGCTGCTGGACGTCATCGTCGACAACTACTTCGTGGTGCTGGAGCGGATCGGGGAGCAGTTGGAGCAGCTCGAGGACGAGCTGCTCGCCGGCCCGACCGAGACCACACTGCACGCCATACATCGCCTCAAGCGAGAGCTGATCTTCATCCGTCGGGCGGTCTGGCCGCTGCGGGAAGCGGTCTCGGCCCTCGACCGCCGCGAGTCTTCTCTCCTCACCCCCCAGCTCCAGCCGTATCTTCGCGATCTCCACGATCACACGGTGCAGATCATCGATACGGTGGAGACCGGCAGGGACATGCTGTCCGGCATGCTCGACCTCTACATGTCGACGGTTTCCAACCGCATGAACGAGGTGATGAAGGTGCTGACCATCATCGCCACGATCTTCATCCCCCTGACCTTCCTGGCCGGCGTCTACGGAATGAACTTCAAGCACATGCCCGAGCTCGACTGGCCCCTGGCCTATCCCGTGCTCTGGGGTATCATGCTGGCCACCGCGCTCGGGATGCTCTACTATTTCAGGAAGAAGAAGTGGTTGTGAAGTAACGGGCCTCTCGGCAGGGAATCGCCAGCGCAGCGAGCAGACCGGCCTCGACCTGCGTCATCTCCTGGTCGGTCAGGGCGCCGGCTCTGGTCGCCAGCTTGCAGCGGTTCAGGGTCGTGACCTCGTGGCACAGGGCGACGGAGTCCTGCTTGAGTCCCGCAATCCCCTGCGGGATCGGGACCACGCATGGGCCGATGCGGTTCCCCTTGCAGCGTTCCTTGTTTCCTTGTATTCTTGAGACAAGGAGGGAGGGAAGCATGCTGGCAAAGAAGACATCCAAGAACCAGTTGACGCTCCCCAAAGAGGTCGCGGGGAAGTTCCCGGACGTGGAGTACTTCGACGTGCGGGAATCCGACGGCGTCATTGTCCTCGTGCCCGTCAGGATGGTGCCCGCTGCAAGTTCCATCGAGGCCATTAGAGCGAAGATGAAGAAGCTGGGCGTGAAGCCCCGAGACGTCAAGAAGGCGGTCGAATGGGCCCGAAAGCAAGCCTGATGAGGGTCGTTCTCGATACGAACGTGCTCGTCTCGGCCCTGCTCTTCGGGGGAGTCCCGGGCCAGATCCTGGACCTGGTGCGATCCGGGATGCTCGTTCCTCTCGTCTCCCGGGAAACATTCGCAGAGCTTCGAACGGTGCTGAGCTGCCCGAAGTTCCAGCTCTCGGAGGAGGAAGTAGCGGGGCTGCTGGAGAACGAATGCCTGCCCTACATGGCGGTCGTGGAGGTCCGCGACGACAGAGCGGGAACCTGCTCCGATCCGGACGACGACAAGTTCGTCGCTTGCGCAGTGGCAGGGAAGGCCAGGTTCCTGGTCACCGGTGACCGGGCGTTGCTCGCCCTCGGAACCGTGGGGGCCGCCAGGGTCGTCACGGTTCGCCAGCTCCTCGCCTCGGTCCAGAAGGGGGCGTAAGGAGAGGCGAGGTCGAGACAGCCGAGCGGCCCCGCGCCCACGGCACCTGCGCACCCCGCACTCACGGTGGTTCGTCGGCCAGGCAAGATCCGACCATTCTCGTATCCATCGCAGAATGGTCTTGGCTCTTCTCGCATGAGCGTGAGCATAGTCAGAGGGGAGGAGTGGGAATGAAGCGGGTCTACGAGGCTGTGTGGGACTGGTCGCTCGTGCAGGACCTCGGGCAACGGGTGGAGAACCTGGTCGCCTCGGCGCTGCTCAAGGCCGTCCACTTCTGGACCGATCACGGTCTCGGGGAGTTCGAGCTCTTCTTCGTGCGCGACAAGGAGAAACGCGAGGTGGACTTCCTGGTGGCTCGGGACGGGTTGCCCTGGTTTCTGGTCGAGGTCAAGAGCAGCGACCGCAAGCTTGCGCCCGCGCTTGCCCGATTCCAGGAGCAGACCGGTGCGCTCCATGCTTTCCAGGCGGTCCTCGAGCTGCCCTGCGTGAACCGGAGCTGCTTCGACGTCACCACTCCGGCGGTCGTGCCGCTGCGCACCCTGCTGTCGCAGCTTGTGTGAAGTCGAGGCCTACCCCAGGAACTGCTCCGGTGAGATGGCTCGGGACGGAAACCGCTCGTGCAACCGGCCATCCCATGTAACCAGCGGGACCTCCAGGGTCTCGGCCAGTGCGGCGAACTCGGCATCGTACGAGCTGAGCCGGTACCTGGCTGCCATGCGAAGCACCAGTACGTCGTCCGACTCGACGGTTCGGGACGGACAGATGGCGCGCCTCGCCAGCGCCATGGCATCCTCGCACTGGGCAAGCGTCGCAACCCCGCACCGGAAGTACCGGACAGCCACGTTGCGGAGCTCGCACAGCCAGAGCACCGGGGCATACCAGGCGGCATCACGAAGCCAGACCTGCTCTGCAACCTCGCTTCGGTCGGACGGCAGGAACAAGGCGGCAACCAGGTTCGTGTCCGCGACGATCACGGCCGTCCCTCGTCGATGGCCGCATCGACCTCGGCGGAGGTCAGCTCACCGGAGAAACGGGAGCGCAGCTCGCGGGCCTTGCGCAGAATCCCCGCGGCCTCGGCTGCGGGATCCTGGTCTGCCTCGAGCGTACTCTCGATGATGTGCAGCAGCTCGCTATTGAGACTGCGCCTGCTGGCTGAGGCGCGGAGGCGCAGCTTCTTGTGGACGTGGTCGGGGACGTTCTTGACGGTCAAAGTGGTCATGGCCCCTCCTTGCAACCATTCCGGCGTCATTATGGTACCGGAATGGATGCATGGAATCAAGGGTGGAGAAGTCGGTTGTGGTGGGGGAGAGCTCAGTCCCCCTGGCTGGCAAGCCAGCGGACCAGCTTGACGAGCCAGGACTCGTTCCTGCGGGCCAGGTCTTCCGCATCGTCCGACTCAGCGGTCTCGGCAGCGAGCCTCTCCCAGTAGGCGGCGCTTCCCGGGTCGTTCACACCAACCTTGTTCGCCCGGTCGACTTGCTCGGCAAGACGTTCGTCATCTTCGATCCGCTGCAGAAGGTCACACCGCTCACAGATCGGGCCATCGTCCGAGAGAACCGCATCGTCCAGGGACAGGAGAGGACGCTGACAGCGACGGCAGCACAGGACGGGGCCGGCAGCAGCGGCCTCCCGCAGGGCCTTCCGCTGCCGTCTCGACAGCGAGGTGTCCGTGGCAGGATCCTCGATCGCCGCCCGAGACAGTTGGGAGCCATGTCCGGCTGGCCGGGCCTCCTCTTGGCTCCGGGTGTCGACCTCCACGAGCAGGTCGGCCAGCTCCAGCTCCGTCTCCTCGGCTGACGGAGCGGAGGCCGGCTCGTCCTCAGGACCGGCGCAACGTGCCACAAGGGACGGCTCCTCCACACCTGGCCACCGCACCGGCTCCAGGATGAGCTCATCGGGCTCACCCTGCGGTTCCGCAGGCTCTTCGATGGGCTCCTCCCCCAGTTCCCCCCGTGGTCTCGCCGGTAGCCTGGCGAGCCCCTTAACCCGTCCGTCCTGCGGTCTCGGAGGCTCTACGACGAGCTCCTTCCAGTGCTCCTCTTGCGTCTCCCGGCGATCCTCGACGGGTGGGTGGTCCAGCATGCGTTCCGGCCGTGCAGGCTGCCCGACGCGCTCCTCATGCCTGACCTGGGCGACCACCTCGGCCGGTTCCGCGGGTGGCGGTGCCCCTTCCTCCGGCTGCGAGCTGGGGCCACCCGCACACTGGACCGACGTCAGTCTCGACTTCAGCCATCGGCCGTAGCGAGGTCGAGCAAGCGCCGAGCCGTCGCAAGGAAGCGGAGGCGACTTCTTGCGCAGTCGTACTTGAGGTCCGTCGAGCAACAAATCGTCGAGCACCGCAGCGCCGGCCGGCGGGGGCCGACCGCAGTAGGCAGGAATGGCAAGAGTCGAGGCCAGCAGGTTGGTCACGTCGGCCAGCTCGAACCCGCTGAGCCGCAGGCGCCGCTCGGGTTCTCCGCTTAACTGGAGCACCACGTGGTGCTCGAGCGGCGTCGATTCCATGCGCCACCCGACAAGGTCCGATGCCGGCCGCTCCTCGATGGTCGGCTTCTCCCCCAACTCAGCGACCGCGATGAGCAGGGCATCGCCAGCCAGGACGAACACCACCTCGCCGAAGCGCCGGTCGGGCAGATAGGCGGTCTTGGCCGCTGCGGTGATCTCGCGGCCGGCCAGACGGGCAGCGAGGGCATCGCGGGTGCTCGTAGAACCAGGAAGCTGGATTGTGCTCACTGGACCCTCCCCGGACAGTCCGCCACACCTGCCCGCCCGTCACCCGGTGCTCTCCATCCCGTGTATCACGAGGTCGATGCCGCCAAGAACCGCTCGGAGCCGCTCCGCTGACAGGGACCCGAGCTTCTCGCCCAGCCTGGTGCGGTCCAACGAGGCCAGTTGAGTCACGTTCACCACGCACGGCTTCGGGAGGCCCGCCTCCCCCTTCTTCAACCGCACGTTCCCGGGAAGTGCTGCCAGCTTGAGGTTGCTCGTGACTGCGGCCACGACGACCGTGTTGATACGCGTCCGGTTGAACAGGTCCGACTGAACCACCACGACCGGACGGCGGCCGGCCGGGGAGGAATCCCCCGGAGGCCCGAGCCAGGCCCAGAAGACGTCTCCCTGCCGGATCACCATGTCTCCTCCGCACCACCGAAATCGCATGCCATCTGTTCCGCCGTTTGACGCTGGTCACGGATCACGTCAGGGTCGGAAAAGAGGTCGTCGATCCGCTTGCGACAATCGCGTTCGGCCTCTTCGGCAAGCACCCGGGCGACTGCGGTCCGGATCAACTCGCTGCGGGTCGTCTTCCTCTTCCTGGCTGCGGAGTCGATGGAGGCCAACTCGTCGGCCGGTATCGAAATCGCCACCTTCACGGTCGTCGCCATGGTATCCCCCGAATGGCTACGGAAGGAGAATACCACGGAGACATACTACCGTCAATACCAGCCCACAGATCGTCCGCTCGACCAGGAGACAGCTCACGAAGACTCTTTCAGGAAGTCCGTCCGTTGCGCCGCAGGAACAGCACGCCGGCCAGAAGGAGCAGCAGGAAGGCAGATGCGGCGGAGGGGCTGGTGCCGGCCTGGCAGCCGCCGTCCTTCTTGCCGTCATCGGTGGTTTTGCCCACGTCGCCGGCGGCCACGTCGGCCTCGGACTCCGCAGAAGGAACCTGATCGACCGACCCGATCGCATCCGCTACGGGTTCGGGCGACCCATCCGCCTGGGCAACCACGTCGTCCATGACCGGCTCCTCGGCCACGGGTTCCTCCACGACCGGAAGCTCGCCCTGCACCACCTCCACGGAAATCGAGACCGTGGCCTTGGCGTCAGGATCCGGGTTTGCCAGTGCCAACACCAGGATCGGCTGCTCCAACACCGGAAGCGTCACGCTCTCGCCCGGCGTCAGCGGGTAGACAGCAGGTCCGGCGACGTGCACGGCATGGGCCCGGACGCTGGTACCCTTGGCATCGAACGTGATCTTGTAGGTCTCCAGCCCGACGAGCGGCATGGCCAGGTCGAAGTAGTGGAGCCCGGTCGGCTGGACGATGAAGTCCTTTCCGTTGTAGTTGCCGAAGTCGTTGGACGCGAACTTGCCGAGGTCGAACAGGTCGTAGCCGAACTGACCGTCTGCGACCGACGTGTCGTCGAGGATGTTGGCGGCCGCATACTCGCCGAGCATGGGCTCGAACCCGCCGTGCGACTCCGCCTCGTCGATTGCGGCGATTCCCTTGGTTGCCGACGCAACCAGCGCGTTGATACCGTCCACTCCCAGCCGCTGATAGAGGTACCCGCCGAACACGAAGCAGGCCCCGTAGTTGACCGGCGGGTCCATGACCAGGGCGAGGGAGGGCTGCTTGAGGTAGGCGTTGACGTTGCCCGGATCCTCGTAGCCGCTGTAGGACATGGCCAGCTCTGCGAGGGTCTCGTCGAGCCAGCTCTCCTCGTTCGGGTCCCTGCCGAAGTGCGCCAGGTGCTCGTACTCGTGGGCAATCACGCCCTGCATGTACTCCCCCCCGACGTCCTCGGCCTTGACGTGGATCATTCCCAACTCGTTGGAGCAGTACAGCATCGGGTTGTTGGCGCAGGAGGGGTTGAACGGTGCCAGGTCCTCCCTGCGGAAGAAGCCGTCGAACGAGTACTGCTTGTAGTTCGGGATGTCGTAGACCAGCAGGGTCAGGTCCGGGTCGTCCTCGTGGAACTTCGGGGGGGGACCGAACAGGGCCTCGTTGTTCGCGATGACGCCGGAGTCCGAGGTCCGAGGCGTGGCCTGCTCCATGGCAGCAAGGATGGCATCGACGTCGGCCTGGGCGACGTTCTTTTCCCACTCCTTGTCCGCGACCCAGACCGCGACGTTGGCCCCCACGCCGCGGCAGGTCGCGGCCACCTGGATGTTCTTGGGCGGCATGACGGACAGGTCGTAGGTCCAGAACTTGCGGGTCTCGCCCACGGTCGGGAAGCCGCGTCCGCCCGGGACCGGGCCCAGGTATGGCCGGGCGAGCACCGGGTTGAGCTGCTTCAGCAACGCTGAGCCGCAAGGCCCCGGGGCCTTTCCGCCCGTGCCGGGGGCAGCAAAGACCGAGGGGGGACACAACAGTTGGAATGCCACCAGAAGACACGCAAAAAGGAGACTCGTCACAGTCACATAGCACTTCACCAGAGCACCTCCAGTTCCAGAAGCCACATAGGCCCACTGCCTTGCTTGCTACCCGCTCCGGGTGGTGTGGCGGGCCGCATCCCACGGCCTTGCTTGCTACCCGCGGCCCGTCCCTACTCCGCCAAGGCTACGTAGGGCACGCGCTTACGCTCCGGGTGGTGTGGCGGGCCGCATCCCACGGCCCACTGCCCACGGCCCACTGCCCACGGCCCACGGCCCACTGCCCACGGCCTAGTCCAGCGTTCCGAACGCCTGCACCACCTTGGGCACATCGGCCTCGAACGCCTCCTTCTCGCCGGTGGCTTCGAGAACATAGACCTTCCGGCCGTCGATGACAAGCCCCAAAACGTAGAGGAAGTCGACGCCTACGCTTTGGTCGTCTGCGGCTTGCCGACCACGAACCTGGGCCGTACCAGCGAGATGAGGGCCGGCAGAAGGATGAGTCCCCCCAGCATCGAGATGCACATCCAGACTGCCAGCAGGATGCCCATGTCGGCCTGGAACTTCAGGAACGACCAGGCCCAGAAAACGATGCCCGATACCATGGTCGCAGCGGTGAACAGCACGGCCTTGCCCGCTGTTGCGATGGCCCGGCGCACGGCATGGTCCAGGTCGGGCCTTATCGCATACTCCTCCTGGATGCGGGAGACCACGTACAGCCCGTAGTCCACGCCCAGCCCCACTCCCAGCGACACCACCGGCAGTGCGTTGACATCCAGGCCGATGCCCAGCGCGCCCATCATCGCATAGGTCAGGTAGTTCGAAAGGAAGAGCGGAACCAGGAAGAGGATCCCGGCCACGATGGACTTGTATGCGAGCGCACAAAACAGGAACACGGCCAGGAATGCGAGCGCGGTGACCCGGATTTCGGACCAGGCGATGACCTCGTTGACCGCGGCCAGAAGACCGCCGTAACCGCTGGCCAGCAGGAACTCGGCTTCGTCGAGCGGGTTGGCGGCGATGAACGCCTTGGTGCGGTCGACCACGGTGCGCAGCGTTTCCCCCTTGTGGTCCCGCAAGTACATGGTGACCGTGGCCCGCTGCGCATCCTGGGTGATATAGCGGGAAAGGTCCCCCGGCTCGGATGACGAGAAGATCATGCCCAGGAAGAAGCCGGCATCGCGGCGGTCGTGGGGAATGAGCTCCCACTTGGGATCCGACGCGTGCATGGCCGAGATCACGGACGGAAGCAGGCCCGCTACCGACGAGGTCGATCCCACCTCGGGCAGCGTCTCCATCTCCCGCTGGAGAGCCTCCATGGTCTGGAGGACCTTGGGCGACTTGAGCGGATTGCACTCCCTGGAGATGCACTCGATGTCCTTGGCACAGGCCCGGCCCACGTCGCTCTTGCACTTGCCGGTTGCCGTGTTGCAGCCGAAGCACTCCTCGTCCTGCGAGCAGGACATCCCCGGGTCATCGTAGCACGTAGACAGCTCCTCGTTGCAGCCGTGCGCCTGGAGCAGTTCCTCACGGGACGGCTCGGGACATTCCTTGCCCTGGACGATGACGTTGAGGATCTCGGTATTGCCGAACTTCTGTGCGATGTGCTCGGTATCCAGGTTGTACTTCGAGTCGGGCCAGAGCATGGGGGTCCCGGGGTTGACGTCTCCGATGACGAGCCTGGATGCGAAGTAGAACCCGACGGCCCCGACCACGAGCGTCACAGCGACCACGGTCCAACGGCCGCGGCCGACACAGAAGCCCGCCACGCTCCCGAGAAACCTGTCCAGCAGCGGCGGCCGGGCCGGTGCGGGCTTTTCCTTGGGCGGCGGCACGAACGACAGGAGAACCGGGTTGAACACCAGGTCGCTCACCACGAAGCTCAGGACCCAGAAGCCGCCCATGACGGCCAGCTTCTGCATCAGCGGGATGGGGGTGAGAATCACGAGGAACACGCCCAGCGCGTCCGTGACGATCGACACGATGCCGGGGGAGAACAGGCCCGCGAACGTGGCCACAGCGGCCTCCTTGCGGTCCTTCTTGTCCCGGAACTCCTCGAAGTAGCGTTCGATGAGCTGCACCGAATGCGAAAGGGCGCGGGCCGAGATGATGAAGGGCACGACGATGACCAGCGGATCGAAGTTGTACCCGAGCCACCCGATGAACCCGAGACCCCACGACGCGGAGAGCAGCGCGGTAAGGATGGGAATGCCCACGCCCCGGATGTCCCGGAAGTACAGCAGGAGCGTGAGGAAGATCGCCCCCAGCGTCAGCAGGAAGAGCTTGACGAGCTGCGGGTATTGCTCCGCTATGTGGCCCAGCATGACTGGACGGCCGATCACGTAGATGCGTGTGTTGTCGTCCTCCTCCGCCTGTGAGAGCTCCTTCATCTTTCCGTAGATCGCGGGCGGGTCGAGCTCGTTGTCCAGGAAGCCGGCCACCACCAGTGCGGCCTTGGAATCCAGTGAAACCAGCGTCCCGAAGATGCGCGGGCTCGAGTAGACCACCTCGCGAAGCTTCTCGACCTCTTCCTCGTTCTTCGGCAGGTCAGGCCACATGATCGGATCGGCCTTGAACAGCGGGCCTTCCTGCGTGAACTCCACCGTGATGTTCTTCACCTTGCGCTGGGCGATGGAGAGCACCTGGTAGTTGTTCACGCCCGGCAGCATCTCCACGGCCTTGGTGATCCGCTGCACCTTGGCCAAGGCATCGAGGTTGAAGATGTCCCCGTCCTTGACCTCTACGGCGATGAGTGCGGTGTTGGCCCCGCCGAACACCTCCTGGTACTTCACGAACGTCTCGACGTAGGGATGGTCGGAGGGGAACAGGTCGATGGTCTCGCTCTTGACCGCGACCTGGGGAACCTTGAAGGCCAGGATTCCGGTACCGACCAGGATGAGGACCAGGACCGGCCACCGGTTGCCGATGATGAATCGTGCGATTCGCGTCTGCATGGCGGCCTCCTTTCAGCGAGCCGGGCGGGACCAGGTGGCCCCGCCGTCCCGGGTCTGCATGACCAGCCCCTGCCCTCCAACCAGGACGCCGGCCCCTTCCGGGCCGAACGCCGCTGCCGACAGCCACTGGTACACGCCGAGCTGCACCCGGTGCACCTCTCCCGGAGAAAGCCCCCCGTCTCCCCGTGTCAAGGGAATCTCCAGCATGACGCCGCGGCGGCCGACGGCGAAGACCTTGTCTCCTCCTCTCGCCAGGCGGAACAGGTGCTGGGTGGTCCCGGTCTCCAGGCGCTCCCAGCTCTCCCCGGCATCGCCGGAGAACAGCAGCGCCCCCTCTGACCCGGCAACGAACCCGTGCTTCGGGTCTACGAAGAGCACCGAGTACAGGGGGGCCCACTCGCCGCAGTCCACCGGCCCCCACGTCTTCCCGCCGTCGTGCGTTGCAAGCAGAGTCCCGGACTCGCCCGCGATCCAGCCGTTCTGCAGGTCGACCCC
>VGRX01000123.1 GCA_016875215.1 Deltaproteobacteria bacterium | reverse complement strand
GGTGGACCGGGCACTGGCGCTGCGGCCCGGGGATGCGGACCTGGTGCGTCGGCGGGAGAGGCTGGCAAGGATGGTGGGATAGGACGAATAGGACGAATAGGACGAATGGAAGGCGCCCCCGCCGCCCCCGCCGCCGCCTACTTCTGCGGGCAGTTGGCGCAGTGGGCTGCGTTGGACTTGGGCGTGGCGTAGACGGTGTTGCCGTCCGAGCCGATATTGACGCGACAGCCGTTGGGGGCCGGCTCGTCCACGCACGTGGAGATGGGGTCGCCGGCATCGATGCAACCCGAGGTGGGCAGAAGGCTCAGGTTGCCGGTTGCAACATCGGCGAACATGGGGGAGATGAGCAGCGTGTTGTCCTTGGAGGCATGGTCGACCTCCCCGGCGTTGCACTTCCAGTAGTCGGTGTAGCGGGACTTGAGTGCGGGGACCGGGTTCGCCTGGTGGTTGGACAACCCGTACCCGGAGACGAACGCCACGATGGAGTTCGCAAGCTTGAGCGAACCGGCCCCTTTCTCAGCCACGAGGAAGCCGTTCCCGGTTCCGTTCACCTGGCCGACCCGGGCACAAGAGAAGTGGTTCACGTCGATCGCTGCGCTGGCATCGAACCAGACACAGGAGGAGCCGCCGGCCGGGTTGCCGGCACCGCCGTCCACGGTCCATGCCTCGTTGTTGACCATCTCGATCGGCCCACCGACCACGGCCAGGCGGAACGCTGTCGCGTAACCACCGGTGCCAGCCGTCGCCCCGGCTCCTGCCGGCCCACCGGCAACCGAGCGAGCGCGATTGCCCCGGACCACCAGGTCGACCGAGGATTCCACCGAAAACGCTGCGGCGTCGCCGCCCGATCCTCCCGAGGCTCCTGCGGACCCGCGACCGCCCGTGACCTTGGATACGGTGTTGCCGCGGAGCGTGACCGCCTGGTCTCCGGACAGGAGTATGCCCAGAGCGCTCCCGCCGGCGATGCCCGCGGCTCCGGGTTGGGGCAGCCCTGCGGCGCCGCCGGAGATGTTGGAGACATCGTTGTCCGCGACCTCGCAGGCGGCGCAGTCCAGGATGCTGATGCCGACGGCCCCTCCTCCGGCCGTTCCCGGATGGCCCGGCCCGGGGGAAGTGACTCCCCGCTCGCCGCTGACGGAGGAGACGGTGTTGCCGGTGACGAGGATATTGGCAGAAGCGATGACGGCGATGGCCCCGAAGTTGGTCGGGTTGATCCAGCTCTCGGTCTGGACGTTCAGACCGAGCAGGGAATGGCCGTCCACGCCATAGAGGTAGACGATCGGTGCGACTCCGATGCGGTTGGAGGATTCGACGGCGTTGTTCTCGGCGCCCTGGCCGACATGGACTGCGTATCCGACCTGGGTCATGTCGGCATTCACCTCTCCGGCCAGGAGGACCGAAGCCCCGCCTTTCACGATGCCGAAGGAGTTGTGATGGAGCCAGTTGTTCTCGGATCCTTCGAGCCCGATTCCGATTGCGACACCCCCCGTGCCTGCGGTCACCGGAGGGGAGCCGGCCTTCCCGCCGGCCCCGCCGGTCACGGCCAGGAAGTTGTTCCCTGCGATTTCGCAGAGGGCGCTGTCCTCAAGCTCGATGCCGCCGGCGATCCCCCCCGTACCGGCCAGGGTGGAGCCGAAGGCGTCGGGAGCCCCGCCAGCGCCGGCGACGATCCCGCTGAAGCTGCTTCCCTGGACGATGCACTGCAGCGAGCCCTCGATGCGGATCCCGACGGCCCGTCCTCCGGTACCGGAGGCCTGGTCCGCACACCCCTGGCTGCCGCCTGCCCCGCCGGGGCCTCCCGTCATGCCAAGGATGGAGCACTCCTCCACCTGCACGCCGCTTGTCCACTGGAGCAGGATTCCGGCAACGTCTCCTCCCTTGCCCGCAGCGGTGGCGCACCCCGGGTTACCGGCGGCCCCCTTGATGCCGGAGAAGGACACGCGGGAGACTACCACGTCGTCGGAGAACCGGATCGCAAGGGCAGCGACGTCCTGGTCGGGCGAGCCGGCCGGCGAGGACTGGCCGGTGAGCACGACATCCTCCACGAGCCCGCCCTGGATGGGAGCCACCGGATTTCCGGAGAAGTCGATGCCGTATCGTCCCCCCTTGATCGTCATCCGCCGGATCGAGACGCCGTCGGCATGCACCACGATCCCGCGCTCGACTCCGCCGGGCACGGAGAGGAGGACCTTCGACTCGTCGACCCCGGCGAGCACGATGCCCGGGGTGGCTATCACGAGATTCCCCTCGTCGTAGCTGCCGGACAGGACGTAGATGGCCCGGCCCGGGGTAGCCGCCTGCAGGGCCTTCCCGATGGTATCGAAGGGATGATCCTTTGTGCCGTTCTCCAGTCCGGGCTCGCCGCCGTTGATCGCGTCCACCCAGATCACGTCCGTTGCCTCGCACCCGTTGTCGGGCAGGCCGTCCACGTTGAGGAAGCCTTCGGGGCAGGCGCCGGTGCTGCAGGCGCCGCCGGTGCAGGCGCCGGTCTGCCAGAGGTCGTCGGCGAGACAGGGAGCATCGCACTTGCCGCAGTGGGCGGCGTCGGTCTTGGGGTCCACCTCGCAACCGTCGTCGGGAAGACCGTTGCAGTCGAGCCTGCCGCCGGTGCAGGCGACGACCTCGCAGTGGCCAAGCACGCAGGTTGAGGTGGCATCGGGCAGGTCGCAGCTCTTCGCACAGGCGCCGCAGTGCTGGATGCTGGTCGCCAGGAGCGTCTCGCAGCCGTCGGCCGCGACCTTGTTGCAGTCCTTGTAGCCGGGGCTGCACTTGGCAACGTGGCAGCTACCCGAGACGCAGGTTCCCTTGCCGTGGGAGATGGGGCAGGAGATTCCGTCGGGACCTGCGACGAGCAGACACCCCAGGGGTTCCATGCAATACCCGACCTTGCAGACCGTGCCCTTGCCGAGGGCGTCGAAGCACGCCTCGTCCGTGACCGGTTCTCCGGTGGCGCAGGCGCCGCCGGGCTGGCAGACCGAGCCGGAAGTGCAGGCCAGGCCGTCGTCGCAGGCCGTCCCCGCAACCAGCGGGGCCGTGAGGCATTTGCCTGCATCCGGAGTTCCGGCCGGGCTGCACCAGGCCTTGAGACAGGTGCTGCCCGCCGTTGCCGCGGAGCAGTCCTTGGCAGTGCCGGTGCAGATTCCGCCGAGACATGCATCGGCCTGGGTGCACGGGTTGCCGTCGTTGCACGCGGTGGAATCGCTGAGCGGGAGAAGCTCGCACTGGTCCAGGTCTTCGCGGCACTTGCCAATGGCGCACACGCTCGCCGGACACTCCCTGGGCAACCCATGGCACAGGGCCTTTGCACACTCGTCCTTGTCGGTGCAGAAGAGACCGTCGTCGCACAAAGTGCCGTCTTCCCGCGGCGACCAGGCGATCGCGGACTTGTCCGGCAGGCAGGCAAGGCAGGGGACGAGCGGGTGGCCCTGGCCTTCCTCGACGCAGGTACCCTCAAGGAGGCAGCCGGAATCGACGGGATGCTGGCAGAGGCCCTGGATGCAGCGGTCCCCGGTGCAGGGGAACGGATCCTCGGAGCAGGGCGAGCCGTCCGCCTCGGGGGAATGCTGGCACTGTTCCGTCTTGCACTGGTCCAGGGTACACGGGTCTTCGTCGTCGCAGAGGGGGCCGACCGGTGCACACCCCCCCTGCTGGCACGCGGAGACCGTCGTGCACGCGGAGAAGTCCTCGCAGGGAGTCCCGTCCGGCCGGAACGTCCAACTGGAGGTGGAGACAACGGCGTCGCAATGGCGGCATTGTCCCCCGCCGTCTGCCGGTGCGGAGCCGTCGGGCCAGCAGACCGAGTCGATGAGGCAGGCACCTGCGACCGGTGGCGAGAAGACGCAGCTTCCGGGCCCGGGATCGCACAGGTCCGCCGTGCACCAGAGCCCGTCATCGCATTTGGGCGTGCCGATGCAGGCCCCTGAGAGACAGGCCTGGTCGTTCATGCACGGGTCATCGCCGCACGGGGTACCGTCCTCGAGGTCGGACCATGCGTCCTTGGACAGGTCGGGCCGGCAGGCAAGACAGGGGAAGGGTCCGTCGGCCCCGTCGGCCAGGCAGTCGCCGCCGATGAGGCAGAACCCGGCCTTGACCGGGAAGATGCAGGTGCAATCGGGCAGGCACAGGTCGTAGGTACACTCCAGGTCGTCCAGGCAGACCGTCGCGTTTCCCTGGCAGGTCCCGCCGAGGCAGGCATCGTCCGTGGTGCAGGGGTCGGAATCGTCGCAGGCTGCACCGTCGATAGGGGCATGGGTGCAACCGGTCGGCCCGCACTCGTCCTGAGTGCACGGATTGCCGTCGTCGCATTCGGCCGGATCGGCCGGTTCACACGGCCGGACCTCCTGGTTGAGGTCGGACGGGACATCCGCATCCATGTTCTCCGGGCCGTCGGCGTCCGCAGGGGGGGCGTCCTCGGGCACGTCTCCGCCAAGATCCGCTGCCCGGTGATCTTCCCGAACCTCCGGACTCACCTCGGTCCCGTCCACAGCGTCAGAGGGAAAAGCACCGGGGCCACAGCCGAAGCCGCCCTGCCCAAGGAGGAGGGCAAGCACGACGCCGACGACCCGCACCGGATGGCGCTTTACTCCGAACGAGGCCGGCACCGGATCGCCCCAGGGAGTTGGAAGGCCGCGGGACTCCGAACGTTCAGATGGCCCAGGGCCCCTTTCGCACCATGACATCGGCTAGTCCTCTCTGTAGTCGCGCCCGAGCCTGCGCGCGAGATCCTTGGTTCTGGGCCACGACCCCCGCGGCGACCACCTTGGCGCTGGTATCCCCCTGTATCGGCAGATTCTCCATCTGGATCCCCCTCGGTGCGAGAGCTCCGGGCCATTCGCCCTCCGTTTGGAAAAGGAGTATAGGGCCTGTCCGGCGGACGATGCAACGGGATTCCGTGTGCGCCTGGCTTCTACGCATAGGCACCGCACAAGCCGTCGGTGCGGGAAACGCATCGGCGCAGACTCGCACGGCGAGAAGCCTCCGCTTGGTCGCTCGGCGACGTCTGCCTCCACCTTCTCCGATCAAGTCTGTTTCCCGCGGGATGGGCCTTGGAACCCGGGAACGATTGTGATTCAATGTCAAGTCGTCGGGATGGCCCGCTTTGGAGTGGAGGTAGACGCGATGACAGCCAGGACCTTGGCCGTTGGGATTTGTGTTGCCGTGTGGATGTTCGCCGGGTGCTCGGGGGGCAAGGGGATCGTCATCACGTGGGATTCGGCCGGAGACATCGGGGCGGATGCCGGGGTGTTGCCGCAGGATACAGGGGGCCGGGACTCGACCGAGGATCAGGGCGCTCCGGACGGAATACCCGAGGATGCGCCGCCGGCTCCGGACGGAACGGACGACGGTGCGGCCGAGCTTCCGGGACCGGCCTGCAAGCCCGGCGACGGGTGCTTCCTCGACCCGTGCAAGGAGAACTCGCACTGTCTCTCCGGATGGTGCGTCGAGCACATGGGGGACGGGGTCTGCACCATGACGTGCCAGGAGGAGTGTTTGTCGGGTTGGACATGCCGCCAGATCGGGGCGGGCGGGCCGGATGTCGCGTGGGTCTGCATCTCGGACCATGCGAACCTGTGCAAGCCGTGCGCCACGGGGGAAGCCTGCAAAGCCCCGGGCGGTTCCGAAGACGTGTGCGTGGACTACGGGGAGGAAGGCAGTTTCTGCGGAGGGAAGTGCCTGGGGGACGAGGACTGCCCCTGGGGGTTCTCCTGCCTGAAGGCCATGTCGGTGGAAGGCGTGGAGACCAGCCAGTGTGTGGCAGTCGCAGGGGTTTGCCCCTGCACGGCCCGGTCGGTCGAGCTGGGCCTCTCGACTCTGTGCCGCAACAGCAACGAGTACGGGGCGTGCCCGGGCAAGCGGGTGTGCATGCCGGATGGGCTCACCCCGTGCGATGCGGACGTCCCGGCAGCCGAGCTGTGCAACGGAATCGACGACGACTGTGACGGGGAGGTCGACGAGCCGAACACAGTCGACGGCCAGTACGTCGGCCTCTGTGAGGACGGCAACGAGTGCACCAAGGACTCCTGCCTGGGAGAGCAGGGGTGCAGCCAGGCGGCGCTCGACGGCGTGGAGTGCAAGGACGGGGACCCGTGCACCGCGGCCGACATGTGCCACCAGGGCATATGCGTAGGCGATCCAGTGGTCTGCGAGGACGGCAATCCGTGCACCGACGATTCGTGCACCGAGGTCGGAGGTTGCGAGCACGTGCCCAACTTCGTCCCGTGCGACGACGAGGACCCATGTACGCTGGGGGATCAGTGCGGCAGCGGCGTGTGCGCCGGCGTACCCGTGGCATGCGATTGCCAGCAGGACAAGGACTGCAAGGCCCTGGAGGACGGCAACCTGTGCAATGGCACGCTCACCTGCGACGTGTCCGAGGTACCCTACCAGTGTGCGGTGGATCCCGATTCGGTGGTCACCTGTCCCGCTCCGGAGGGTCCGGACGCCCCCTGCCTGACTCCGGACTGCTCTCCGGCGACGGGCAAGTGTTCGTTCGTGGCGGCCAAGAACGGGACTCCGTGCGACGACGAGGATCCGTGCTCCGTGAAAGACGTCTGTCTCTCGGGCAAGTGCCACCCCGGGGTCGATGTGAACTGCAACGACGGCAACCCCTGCACCGACGACCTGTGCGTTCCGGGCAAGGGGTGCCAGTACGTCCCGAACCAGGCTCCGTGCGAAGACGGAAGCGTCTGCACGCTGAACGACCTGTGCGGGAGCGGCAAGTGCCAGCCGGTCAAACCGCTCTCCTGTGATGACGGCAACCCGTGCTCGGACGATTCGTGCGACCCGCTCGCGGGGTGCAGCCACAAGGCGAACCAGGCTCCGTGTGACGATGACAACCCGTGCACGGTGGGGGACCAGTGCGAGGGATTCCTGTGCGTGGCCAAGGGGACCGAGTCGTGCAACGATTCCAACCTGTGCACCACGGACTGGTGCGACCCGGCCACGGGGTGCCACCACGAGCCGAACCTCATTCCGTGCGATGACGGGGATGCGTGCACCGCGGGGGACAAGTGTGCGGACGGCCAGTGCACGCCGGGCGCGGCAATCAGTTGCGATGATGCCAACGTGTGCACGACGGACTCGTGCCACCCGAAGAAGGCCTGCGTCCACGAGCTCAACAACGCAGCTTGCGACGACGGCAACGCCTGCACGGTGGGGGACGCCTGCAGCGGCGGGGTCTGCAAGGGAGCGGGGAGCCTCGACTGCGACGATTCCGACGTCTGCACCACCGATTCATGCCTTCCGGGACAGGGGTGTGTGCACGTGGTGAACCAGGCCCCGTGCGACGACGGCAGCAAGTGCACGACCAAGGATGTGTGCAACGCAGGCGTCTGCGTGGGGAGCGCTCCGCTGGTCTGCAACGATTCCAACCTGTGCACGGACGACGCGTGTGATCCGGCCGTGGGGTGCACGTTCACTCAAAACTCGGTTGCGTGCAACGATTCCAACTCCTGCACGGTCGGGGACAAGTGCTCCGGAGGGCAGTGCGTGCCCGGGGCCCCGGTCGAGTGTCCTCCCGGCGAGGTGTGCGTGAACGGCCAGTGCAAGGTGAGCTGCCAGCAGGGCTACTCGATCTGCAACGGCATGTGCGTCAACCTCCTCCTGGACAACTACAACTGCGGCCAGTGCGGCAAGGCCTGCGCCCCGGGCGAGGCCTGCAAGGCGGGCAAGTGCGAGGTAAGCTGCCTTGCAGGGTTCGTGGTCTGCAACGGCAAGTGCGTGGACCTGCAGACGGACTCGGCCAACTGCGGGCAGTGCGGAAAGGCCTGCGGCGTGGGCCAGGTGTGCCAGCAGGGGCTGTGTCAGCTCGTCTGTCCGCCCGGGCTCGAGAAGTGCGGTGACGTGTGCACGAATACGAGCTGGGATCCGAACCACTGCGGGGGCTGCGGCAAGGTGTGTGCGGGGGGCCCCAATGCCCCCGTCGCCTACTGCGGAAACGGGAAATGCGGCATCGTCTGCCAGGACGGCTTTGCAGACTGCGACTTCGACGTCGACAACGGGTGCGAGTCGAACCTGTCCTCCAGCACGGACCACTGCGGCAAGTGCGGGACCATGTGTTCTCCCAAGGCCAACGCTGCCACCCCCCTCTGTGCTGCCGGCCTGTGCGACTTCGTCTGCGACGTCGGCTTCGACGACTGCAACAACGTCTACTCCGACGGCTGCGAGGTGAACCTCAAGACCGACGCTGCCAACTGCGGCTTCTGCGGCAACGCGTGCGGCGCAGGCAAGAAGTGCACGGCCGGCAACTGCGTCCAGGCCGTCATCCCGGCGGACTGCGGCATCGTCACCACCATGAACATGTGGGGTGGGGCGGCCAAGGGGTTCGACATCCGCAAGTTCACGGCCAGCACGCTGCACTACCTGGGTTGCAACGGCGACGGCTGCAACACGGGCTGCATCTACTGCAGCTATGATGCCAACAGCCAGACCCTCTCCTTCGGCTGCAACTCGGGAACCCTGCGTTCGGTCGTCGACCCGAACAACCAGAACGGCGATGCCATGCCGACCAGCTACAGCGGCTGCTGCAAAGGCCCCATGGGGCTGTGCAACGGGCCGGACGCCAACAACAACGGTGTCGCCATCGACAATGCAAAGGCACTCTGCAGCGCGTTGGGCTACAAGAACGGTCAGCACGTGAGGTGGCAGGAAAGCAACACCTGCCCCGAGCCCCACGTGCTCGATACCGAGGGGCAGAACTGGACCAGCGACTGGGTCACGTCGCACGGCTACGGCGCCGAGTGGAAGTGCACCGGCTTCAAGTAGTCACCCCGGCTCCCGGAACGACAAGAATCCGGATGCCGGCATCGGTACCGGCCCGACCGCATGTCCGCGTCATGAATCGTCGCCGTCGAGCGCGTTGCGGATCTCGCCGGCCAGAGTCCTCAGCGTGAACGGCTTCCCCAGGAAACGGACGCTGCGGTCCAGGAGCCCCTGGTGCGCAAAGACGTCCTCGGTGTAGCCGGACGTGCAGATGACGGCAAGGTCCGGTCTTTCGGCCACGAGCCGCTCCGCCAGCTCGCGACCGTTCATCTGGGGCATGACGATGTCGGTGATGAGCAGGTGGATCGGTCCGTCGTGCTCCCGAGAAATCGCAAGGGCCCGTGAGGGAGAATCCGCTTCGAGAACCCGGTAGCCAAGTCGCTTCACCATCGTGACGGTGACCTCGCGGACCAGAGCCTCGTCCTCGACGCAGAGCACGGTCTCGCCGCCGACACGGAGTGGCTCCTCGACAGCCCGGGCCGCCTTCTCCCCCATCTCCTCCTCGCTTCTCGGAAGAAAGATCCGAAACACCGAGCCCTTGCCCGGTGCCGACTTCACCTCGATCGAGCCCTGGTGCTGGCGGATGATACCGTACGAGGTGGACAGCCCGAGACCGGTGCCGACCTCCTTGGGCTTGGTGGTGAAGAACGGCTCGAAGAGCCTGCACAGGACCTCGGGAGTCATGCCGCACCCGTTGTCGACGACCGACAACACCGAGTATCGCCCGCCGCACGGCAGGGAGACCGCGGCTGCCTGGAGGTCGTCCAGCAGCTCGCCGGCGGTCGTGATCAGGAGTCTTCCGCCGGCCGGCATGGCATCCCGGGCGTTGACGCACAGGTTGAGAACGACCTGCTCGATCTGGCCGGGATCGACCGTCACCAGCCCCGCCTCCGGAGACAGCGCGATCTGAAACTCGATGTCCTCTCCGATGAGTCGGCGCAGCATCGTCTCGAGTCCGCTGACGATGTCGTTCAGCAGGATTCCGCAGGGCAGCAGCGCCTGCCTGCGGCTGAACGCCAGGAGCTGTCGGGTGAGTGCGGAGGCTCGCTGCGCGGCGTCCCCCACGGCCTTCAGCATGGGGTAATGCGAGTGATCGCTCCTGATGTCCATCATGGCCAACTCGGCCTGCCCCGTGATCTCGGTGAGCAGGTTGTTGAAGTCGTGAGCGACCCCTCCGGCCAGGCGCCCGATGGCCTCGAGCTTCTGGGACTGGAGAAGCTGGGCCTCGAGCCGGGCGTTCTCGAGCTCCGCCTTCTTGCGCTCGGAGATGTCCCGAAAGACGACCATCGAGCCCCGCCTGCCTTCGTGCTCCACCGCGCCGGCAGAGGCCTCGGCCCAGAACGACGAGCCGTCCAACCTCAGGAGGACCACCTCGATGACCGGCACGCTGTCTCCCGCTCCGTATACCCGCTCGACCCGTTCCTGCACGACCGGATGGAACTGCCGGTCGATGTAGTCGAGAAAGTGCTTGCCCAGCATGTCGGACTCGCTGCGGAAGCCGAACAGGGCCACCGCTGCCTTGTTGGCCAGGACGACCCGCCCTTGCGAGTGCACGAGGATCCCGCTCGGCGAGGACTCGACCATGCGGCGGTAGCGCTCCTCGCTGGCGGAAAGGCGGTCGAGCGCTTCATGCCGCTGAGTCACGTCGACGAAGACCACCTGCAGCGCGGGCCGGCCCTCGAACGACGCCCCGACACTCTGCACCTCGAACCAGCGCACACTCCCGTCCGGGCGACACCACCGAACCTCGGTGCGTGCGTCCCGAGCCGCCGTCTCGGGCGAGGCCCGACGGTACCCGTCGATGAGGTCGTGCCGCTGGTCGGAGTGGAGCCCCTCCATCACCTCCTGGACAGGCTGCCCGACCACACGTTCGGTCGGCAGGTCCAGCAGCCGCAGCGCCGTCCGGTTCGCAAAGACGATGGTATCTTCCGCAATGTACAGCACCCCGAGAAGCGAGGAATCCAGCAGGTTGCGGAGAGTGCTCTCCGCGTTCCGGGATGCCTGGCTGCCGCGGGCAGCCCCATCGTTCGTCAGAACCCCCAACTTGCACCACCTGCGCCAGGAACAGACTGCTTGCTGCCACAACAGAGTACGACCTGCGCCGTCAACAACCTGTGGTACCGCAAGGGAGACGTGGAGTCAATGCTCCTGCGTTCGCTCCCTTCCCGAGCCGCGACAGTGCTCACACACCGCTTCACCGCTCCCCTCGCAGTTGGGGCAGGTCCTGGCCCCGAAGCCCAGCAGGCCCCCTACCTTGCCCTTTCCCTCACAGGCCGAGCAGACGTCTCGTCCAGTCCCATTGCAGAACAGGCACGTGGTTTCGCCCATGGCCACCCTCCGAATCGAACCGTGTCTTTGTTCGCACCAACGTTCCACTCTCCATCCTAGCAGGGCTGACCTTGGGGAGCAAGCACGGTTCGCCCGCCCGGGCAACCGTTCAGTCTCGCCGCTGACGGGACAGGGGGTCAGGGAACCAGGAGCGGGCACTGCGGATCGTCGGCCAGAGGGTCCATCGAGAGGGCCCTGGCCAGGGCTCGGCAGCCCGAGCAGTCCTCCATGCCGCAGGAGGGGCAGAAGACGCCGGACAGCCGTGGGCGGATCGACTGCGTGGAGAAGCCTGCGAGACGGTCGAGGATCTCCGCAAAGGGCACGGCCAGCACGTTACCCTGCGGGATCGGGAGGCGCCGGCACGGATAGACGGTTCCGTCCGGCATCAGCGCCATGGACCCGTCCCCCAGGTTGCAGAGCGCTCCGGAGAGCGGGTCCTCCGCACCGGGCCGCGTATCGAGCCAGAACGCCTTGTAGGGGAGAAGGTCACCAGGGTCCGCCTCGATGCCTGCGGCCGCCGCGACGCTTCGGAGCGCATCGGACCAGTCATCCGGCGATAGAACCTGGTCGAGCAGCCGGCTGCCCGTCCCGAGCGGGACGAACCGCTCGAAGATGATGCCGGCGAGCTCCTCACGCCGGGCCAGGTCCGCTGTGGCGCCCACGTGCGCAAGGTTCAACCGGGACAGGGTCACCATGAGCACGATGTCTCGGCCGGTCGACCGAAGCCGGGAGAGATTCTCGAGCACGCGGCGCAGGTTTCCGTCCCCCCGGATCGAGTCGTTGGTCGCAGCGTCAGCCGACTCGATGGACACCTTCAGCGTGGTGAGCTTCGGGAACCGTGCGATGGACTCCAACACGGAATCGGTGGCGATCGTGCCGTTGGTGATGATCGCTGCCTCCCCGAAGTTGGGCAAGGAGTGCAGGTGCGCGACGACGTCGAACAGCCCAGGAAGGAGAAGCGGCTCCCCGCCGGTCAGGTTGACGGAAACGGTTCGGTCCGGCAGCGCACCGAAGACGGCGTCCGCCATGCGCACGAGCGCGCCCGGCCCCTGCTCCGACTCGCGGCCGAAGGCATCCTGGTAGCAGTGCCGGCAGCGGAGGTTGCATCGGTCGGTAACGTGCCACTGGAAGCCGAACGTCTTCATGACCGCAGCATACCGCAAGTCCGCTCCGGTGCCACGGGAAATGCGTTGCGTCGGGCTTGACGACCCGGGACTCGGCCCGCTATGCTCCGAGAAGTCTGAACGCACCTTGAGTGGAAGTGCCTTTGTTGTTCTCGGAGGGGGGTTCATGCCGTCCCGGCTTTCCCAACTGGTGCGCAGCCCGCTGGCGTGGTGGATGGTCGGCCTGCTGTCCCTGGGGGCGGTCGTGGCAGCAGGGGGCCCCTACGTGGTGGAGACAAGCCGCCTGGCCCCTTCTTTCCGGGGGG
>VGRX01000122.1 GCA_016875215.1 Deltaproteobacteria bacterium | reverse complement strand
AAAAAAGCACGAGCCACACGCCCGACCCCAAGTCTCTCTTTCCTCCGACGATACATCCGCACGAAGGACTTGCCACGGTACCACCAGCAGTGGCCCCTTCGTGCTGAGGGGGAGCTACCTCTTCCTGGCGCACCTCGCCAAGTGGATTCTCAGCGGCGGAGACAGCGTCATCATTCTCGACAACAACCACTTCCTCCTGAGTTCGAATGTCTCCGGGAGATTCCACCATCTCGGAAGAGCTGTCCGGAGGCTCATTGCAGTCAGACCAGTGGCAGTCCGTGTCGCATGAACGGACGCCCCCGACACCGCATTTCCCAACCGCACCTGGCTTGCATTCGCAGCACCGATGGTCCTCGAAGCAGAGCTCTCCCTCGGGACATTCGCCGCAGCTTCCGCCGCACCCGTCGTTGCCGCAATCCTTGTCCTTGCAAGTCGGGATGCACACCGGCACGCATGCGTGCGCTCCCTCCTGGGCATCGAACGCGCACACGAAACCCATCTTCGAACAGTCGGTCAGCATGACAACCCCGTTCAAGCACTCGAAAAGGATGTCGCCAATGCAAAGCGATTCCTGTCCTCCGAGAACGTCGCAAGGCATCCCCTTGGGGTCCACGCATTCGCCGTCCTTGCAGACCTGATTTGAGAGAGAGCAATCCAGGACTTTGAGCTTTCCTTGCAGGCAGGACTGAGCCTTGAAAAGCGTCAGGCAGATTGGCTCCGCCGGCCCGCAGTCGACCGTTCCGCCACAACTGTCCGCCCACTGTCCGCATTCTTTCCCGAGATCGGCGCAGGTCTTGGCGTTGCACAGGCACATGCCTTCGACGCACTTCTCGTTGGGAGCGCATCCCGGGAGGCACGTGGCGAAGCAACCGTCGGAGCCGCACACCTTGCCCTTGCAGTTCGGGATGCACGGAATCAACTTGCATTTCCACTCGGGCCCGGTCATGTTGCAAATCTCGCCGACATCGCAAGTTCCGCAGACCCCGCCGCAGCCGTCGTACCCGCATTCCTTGCCGTTGCACGTCGGAGTGCAGCAACTTCCAGCCACGCACTTCTGGCTCGCTGCACAGCAACTCTTGCCGCAAGCGAATCCGCCTGGACAGGAGGGCATGCACTGGCCGTCCGCCGTGCACGCGAATCCGGGAGGGCAATTCCCGCAGGTACCTTGTCCCGGGCATCCGTCTGGACCGCATTTCTTCCCCTGGCACGTCGGCTGGCAGACGCACTTGCCAGCAGTGTTGCAGTAGAATCCGCTCCCGCAGTCGCCGCAATCCACGACCTCCTGGCAGGCATCAGGCCACAGGCCGCACTCCTTGATCTCGCACACGTTGGCGGGAAACTGGCACACACATTTCCCCCCAGTACATGCAGAGCCTGGTGGACAGTAGCCGCATGAGCCCCCGCAACCGTCGAGTCCGCACTCCTTTGCCGCACAGGTTGGAGTGCACACGCATGTGCCCTGGTAGCAGGTCCCTGAAGCGCAGTCGCCGCACAAGCCTCCGCAGCCGTCCGGTCCGCAGATGGCGCCGACACAACTCGGGACGCACTTGCACTTGCCCGCGATGCACTCCTGGCCGCTTGGGCATATCCCGCACGGGTCTCCGCACGCGCTGTACCCGCAGACCTTTCCCGCACAAGTCGCCGTGCACGGTTGCGGGACACACGTCCCGTTCTGGCAGAGCTGGTTGTTGGGGCAGAAGCCGCAAGTGCCTCCGCATCCGTCGTCTCCGCATTGGATCCCGAGACACTGAGCAGAACACACGCACTGACCGTTCTTGCATTTCTTGCCCACCGGGCAGGTCTTGCTCGATACCTGATGCCCGCAGAAGTTCTTCGTCACCACGGCGTTTCCCGCGCACGACGTCTGAAGCACGGGAACGCAGAATCCGCCCTTGCACTCAAACCCCAGGCCACACTGCGTATCGGTGACGCACTTCGCGGAGCACACCTTCAGAGATGGAGCAACGGAGATGCACGAGAACTGCCCTTCGCAGTCTGAGTCCGCCTGGCAGGGGTCGCAGTCCATCCCGCCGACCTGGACACAGAGTCCGTTCTGGCATTTCTGTCCGGTGATGCAGGTGCCGCAGTCCCCCCCGCACCCGTCCCCGCCGCAGTCCACGCCGAAGCAAGTTCCCACGCACTCGCATTGACCGCCAATGCAGCTCTTCCCTGGGGGACAGAGACCGCACTGACTTCCGCATCCGTCCGGTCCGCAAGCCTTCCCAACACAGTTCTCGAAGCAGACGCATTGACCGTTCACGCACTCCTGGTAGCCGGAACACACACCGCACTGACCGCCGCACCCATCCAGCCCGCACTTCTTCCCCTCGCAGTCCGGCACGTGCACTGCGGGGTTCCAGTCATCGCAATCCCAGCCGGTGCAGCCCGCCCCGTAGCCGAATCCATCCCCGTCTTCGTCAAGGCAGGGCGGCGGGGTACAGTCGTCCACCGCTATGGTGAACTTGCTCTCAACCCCTTCCACCCATTCGTAGTCGAAGCTGAAGTTGAGCAGGCAGACTCCGAACCCCTCGACCACGCAGATATCGAACAGCGAGAAGGCCCCCATGCGCCAGCCGTCCAGAACACCCTTGACCGCCTGCGGCGAGAAGGGAACCAGTGTCATCTTCGACAGATTCACGTAGGCGTTCCCGCTGGTCACCTGGACAGGTTCGAGGCCGAACACCTCGATGTCGATCCCGACGAGGTCGAACACGAACAACAGCGCCTCGATGATGATGGGGAATGGAGGGACGGTGAGCAGGTTCTGCGCCACCAGGAGAACCGTGTCGAGGTTCCCGGTGTAGTAGTCCACGTCCACCGCGACATCGTCCAACTTCGGCACCAATCCGGCGCAGTCCGACAAGTCAAGGACCAGCGCGCCGGACGTCTTGTAGCCCATCTCGACCAGCACCTTCTCGAACAACTCGATGAGAGCATCCTTCAGGTTCTCGATGAGCTTCTTCGCTGCCTCGCTGTCTCCACCCTTCAACAACACTTCGAGAATGAACGCCTTGAGCATCTCCTCAACGATGTCTCCCCCCTGGGCTCCGAAGTCACCACGCACTTCGAACGGCACTTCCTGAGTAGCGCAGTTTTTCCCCTCGGTCACCAGACGGAGTGCCTGGAGATCTGTCGGGAGGCAGGAATCCACATACGCGTCCACCAGCCCCAGGCACGTGCTGATCACTGAGAGGACGACTCCGATGGCGTTGGTCCCCGGAATGATCGTGAGCACCGTGGACAGCGGGTCCAGCACGGAGTTGACGTTCGTCAGCACCATGCTGAGGTTGTCCAGGCGAATCAGGGCGTAGAAGACCACGTACTTGGGGTCGTACAGCTTCAGAGCGTTGGTATGGGACATCAGCCCCGGAATCGTCGGTCCCTCTGGACGGTCGAACCCGAGGTTGCCCAGCACTCTGTTCACGAACCAAGCCGTCTGCCAGTTCATCCCGTCGAGGAGCGGCTTGAGGTCGGTCAGCCGGGAGTGGGCTTCCCCGACCAGTTGAAGCAGGAACTCGTGAGGCACCTCCTGAACGATTCCGAGACGTCGTGCCTCGGCCAGGGTGGCCGACACGTCCTCCAACTCCCACCGCATTGCGTCAAGCCACGACCTGAAAGCGTCAAGCCTCGGCAGTTCATGCACTCCGTCAGGCACCGCCCGGACATCAAGTTCCATTTCGCCGGACAGGAAGGCCTGGCCAATCACCAGCCTGGCCCCGTATCTTCCTCTGGGCATGAGTGGAGCGACGGTCAACGCTCTCCTCCCGGAGCACGACAGCATGGGCACGACGAACTGCCCCACCTGAAGGGCGGCATCCTTGCATGCTGTCTCCAGGGGAAGCTCCGCCTCTATCCCCACGAGGTCGCCAGGATACACAGGGTCTGTGGACAGCAGGCGGGCTCCCAGCGGAAGAGGGGCCCCGTGTGCTCTTCCATTCCACACGAGGCAGCAGCAACACGAAAGCAGCACCACCGACACGGCCAAAGCACTTCCCTGTGCGGGCAAGGTCCGAATCTTCATGCAGAACCTCCTTCCACGGGCCCGGACCAACCGGGGCAACCGGCCGTCCGCGGTCCGGGGCTACTGAAGCGACGGGACATCCTCCACCTTCACCACGCGGAACAGTTCATTTGTGCGCGCAAACGCGAGCATGTATCCGCACGGGTCAAGAACCCCCCACTTGTTGCCCGGCATGTCTCCATCGATGCAGGACGTGCCGAGCTGCGAGCCGTATGCCAGGATGGCCTCTCCCTTGTTCACGGCCTCCTCCAGCCCGAGGGTTGTCTCTTCCCACGGGAGGCCGTCCCAATCGGGCGGCGCGGACAGCCCGGTTGCAGGCAAGTAGCGAGCAAAGATTCCAGCCACTGGTGCCAACCCCGGAGAGCATGCCGGAGGTGGCCACGAGTCCTCCCCCGCCGTGCTGTGCACGAGAGCGACCCCTATTTCCTGGTACCCCAGTGCAGCCGCTGCGGCCCCCACGAAGCGTGCAGTCGCCGAATGGTCCGGGTGGGAATCCAGCGGATCCGTCGTGAACACCGAAACGGCCCCGGAGGCTTGCAGCGCATCCACGAGGTCTTCCACAAGGTACTCTCGCTCAAATGGGTTACCCCGGAACGATGCGTCGGACCACCCGTGCCCCTCGGCATGCCCGTCGTCGGCGATCGCCCCGAGCTGCCCATCCGGATACCCGAGGAACACCACGCTCGCTGCCCCCAGAGCCCCAAGTACATCCTGGCTCTCTGCCATGCGAGCCTGACACAACTTGGCCCGTCCGTCCGCATCGACTTCCACCCCGGTGTCCCCGCAGCTCATCCACGATGCCACCGCGGCATCATAGCCGTCTCCACACGTGAGAACGACAACGTGTGTTTCCACCCCGGAGCGGAGCAACGAGAAGAACCCCAGCACCTCGTCGTCAGGATGAGGCACGACGACCATGGCGGGGCCTTGCAGGTAGGAAAACGAGCCCCCGTCCGATAGGTGCCAACCTGCGGTCAATTCCTCGCTATCGGTGTCATCGACGCAGTTCTGGAGCTTGCTTCCATCCACGTGTGCCCCGCCGGCCCCACTCGCTCCTCCACGCACGGACGTGTCTCCGGGCACAGCGTCGCACCTCACCTCCTGGCCCAACAAGCGCTCGTCCACCCGCCCGCACGACACGACGCCGACTGTCAGGACCAGAAGGAACACTGTCCTCTGATTCCGTCCTGATTCTGCTCTTCCTGCCCGACCCCTCCCCAACACATCGACCGCCGAGACCAAGAACCCCAGAAACCTGCTCTGGGGGAGAGGGAGCGTCTTCCTGGAAGCGGAGCCCATTGGCTAGTTCGCTACCGAACCGAATTTTGTCCAACTCCAACTGTCAGTATATACTGTTCCGTTGAAACCAGTGTCCCTGGTTCTGACCGCAAAGTATACGTTTCCGGTTTTGCCAAGTGCGTAGTCCTCAAATGTTATATTTCCGATTGAGTTTCCGCTGATTGTTCCCGTCTTGCAAGATTGCATTCCGGTGCAATCACTGCTCGATGGTAATGAGCCCTGAACTTTGACAAACAGGCAAACCTCGACCTTTCTGGAAGACGATTTTACGTTTTTGATCTGCGCTGTGAACCTCACTTCATCGCCGACCTTGAACGCATAGCCCATCTGGACGGTATCGCAACTGAACCAGCCGTCCTTGCACGCCGTCACCCCCGATGCGTAGGGCAGGCCGTTGTGCGGCTCTTGCGTCGACTGCCGCACGAACGTGTAGCCATTGGTTCCGGCAACCGGAGTGAAGGCCGTCTGGCCCCAGAGTTCTTGGGTATTGCAGAATGTTGTGTTGGTTTGCCATACTTCATATAGATATTCAAGTTTTGGCTCAATCGGAGAGAACGTTACTGTTTTTGTCCCTGACTTAGACTCGATAGTGATCATTTCGACTTTGTTTGCTAGCTTAGCTGTGAATCCATTTGGCGCCAGAACGCCAGGGCTATTGTAAACCGTCAGTTGTACGATAGCGCACCCCTCATCTGTCTGCTTGTCGCAGTCTTCGTCCTTGGCCTTGTTGTCGCAGACCTCCTTCGCTGCCGGGTTGATCGACTTGTTCGAGTCGTCGCAGTCCGTGTTGTTGGTCGAGTAGCCGGACGGCAGCGAGCAAGCCTGCGTCGTCCCGGACGCTGAGGAACCATATCCATCTGCGTCGCTGTCCTTGTAGTAGGTTGTCTGAACGCCCTCGTCCGTAGCGCCGTCGCAGTCGTCGTCTTCGTTGTTGCAGGTCTCTACCGCTCCGGGCTTCTGCTTGGGGTCGTTGTCGTCGCAATCCTGGTTGTTTGTCGAGTAGTTGGCCGGGACGGAACAGGCCTCGGTCGTACCCGACTTTGACGACCCGTAGCCGTCGGCATCGTTGTCCTTGTAGTAGATCGTCTTGACCCCTTCATCCGTGTCGCCGTCGCAATCGTTGTCCTTGTTGTCGCACTTTTCAGCCGGGGGAGTGTTGCAGGAGCAAGACATGTAGGTAGAGCAGTCCGAAAAGTTCGTGCACTGCTTCTTGGGGGTACCGACGCAGTCACCCCAGAGCCCGAAGAGGCACTGCTGGCTTCCGGTTCCGCAGATGTCTGGCGACGTGCACGACTTGGCCGGGACGCCGTCGTCAATGCCACCCACGCAGTTCTCGTCCACGCCGTCGCATGTCTCCTTGGCCCCCTCGTGAATGCCCGGGTTCTGGTCGTCGCAGTCGCCCGCCTTCTCGGTCGTGAACTTGTCCTGCTTCTTGCAGAGGCACTTCGAGTTCATCGGGTCGCCGTAGGAATCCGAATCGTTGTCCCAGTAGTAGGTTTTGCAAAGGTCGGCTCCCTCGTCCTCGTCCACGGAACCATCGCAGTCATCGTCCTTCGAGTTGCAGATGTCATCCGTCAGGTGAGCTGTCCCGGGAAGACACTCTGGAGAGCCGGCTTTGCAACTCTTGGTGCCTTCAGCGCAGATTCCCTTGTACCCGACCGCGACGCAGGGTCCCATGTCCTCAAGCCCGTCATCGGCGACTCCGTTGCAGTCATCATCCAGGCCATTGCACGTTTCCGCTTTGCTGCCCGGAGCAATGTTCGGCTTGCAGACCTTGAGTCCGTCCTGGCATACCCACTTGCCCGGCGTGCAGACCCCGACCTCCTGCGAATCGCAGGGCTCCCCTTGTCCCGGGAACTTCTCGTCTATGGCGCCGTTGCAGTTGTCGTCCTCGCCGTTGCACACTTCGTCAGCGATCTTGAATTCGCAGCCGTTGAAACACTCCTTGTCGCAATCGGCGTAGCCGGTGACGCAGGACGTCGGGCAGCAGTTCCCGACCTCGCATAGAGCGGTCTTGGTGTTGGCCAACTCGTCGAGGCATGACTTGCCGCAGAACCCACAGTGGTTGGGGTCCGAAAGCGTGTCCACGCACTTGCCTGCAGCGTCGCACCAGTCCGGAGTCGGGGGGCTGCAGCCGCATTCGCAGGTAGCCAGGCATGAGCGGCCCGTCTTCTGCTTGTCGCACAAGTCGCCGTCGTCCACGATGCCGTCGCAGTCATCGTCCTCGCAGTTGCACTCCTCGATCTTGGCTTCGCATTCGCACCCGGTATATGCGAGTTTGTCGAGGTCGGACCAGCCGTCATCGCAAGCCGAGATCTCGCAGACCTGCTGGATGCACGCACCCGCCAGGACATGGAACTGGGAATGGGGGTACCAAGTGTCCCCCGGGTTGTCGGCTCCGCACACGGTTCCACACAGTCCGCAGTTGTCCGGATCCACTTTCAGGTCTCGGCAATCCAGTTCTCCTCCGCCGGGGCCACAGTCCGTGTAGCCTTGCGAGCAGACGTCGGTTCCCCATTGGCATTCCGCATGAGGGAACTTGCTTCCGTCCTCATCTTCAGAGCCATCGCAATCGTCGTCCAGGTTCTTGTCACCATTCAAGTCACCGCAGAAGGTTTGGACCGTGGAATTGACTTCGCAGCCGTTGCCGCCCTCCTTCATGAGATCGCCGTTGCAGTCCACGAAGCCGGTGAGGCACTTCAGCCCGCACTTCTGCTCCTCGCAAGTGGGAGCGACATTGAGGACCCCGGCCGGCACAGTGCAAGCCTTTCCGCACCCCCCGCAGTTGACCGCGTCGTTGGCGAAGTCCTTGCACTCCTGGCCGCAGGGTTTGAGTCCTTCCGGGCAGATGCATGAGCACAGAACCGGGTCGCAGGTCTGGTTTCCCGGGCAGCTGTCCTCATCCTTGACGTTGTCGCAGTCGTTGTCCTTGCAGTCGCACAACTCCTGCACCGGACCGATGAATCCCCCGCATTCCGACCAGGCGAAATCATCGGTGCACGTGGTGGTACCGTCCTTGCACTCGCCAACACCGCGCTCCTGCATGCGGTCGTTCGGGAAGCAAGCAGTCTTCTCCCCGGGGTTGTCGCAGCAGAGCTGGACGTCCCCCGACTTGCCCACGGATGAGTCGTCGGTATTGCCGTCGCAGTCGTTGTCGATCTCGTCCCCGCATTCCTCCGGCGCCAACTCGAACTCGCACCCATCCTCATCCGATACGTTGCAGTCCGCATAGCCCTTCTTGCACGGGATGAAGCACTTGCCGTCGGTGCACTCGGAGCTTTGGGTGTTATCCGTTCCGCACTTGTGGAAGCACTCGCCGCAGTTCTCCTCGCTTGACTTCAAGTTGTCGCACTTGCCTCCGCAGTCGACGAGAGGGGGCTCGCACATGCACTTGCAGTTGGTGCAGACACCGCCTCCCCCGCAGTCCGCCCCATTGTCCGCAGTTCCATCGCAGTCGTCGTCCTCGCAGTTGCACAGCTCGACGGCGGGTTCACCGTAGCCCGTGCAGTCACCCCAGAAGAAGCTGGGCGAACAGGTACGACTTCCCCAAGTGCACTTCCCCACCCCGGGCTTGACCCCCTGCTGACCCGGATAGCAGGCCTCCTGCTGGCCCGGCATGGCACAGCATTCGTGTACGAGTCCGAGTTGATCAGTGAAGAAGTCGTCGATGACTCCGTTCCCGTCGTTGTCGAGACCGTCCCCGCACTTCTCAGGTTCGGCTGTCGGAGTTTCAGGGCCGCCGACCTCGGCAACCTGGTCATGGGGTGGAGCCGCGACCTCCTCGACAGGCCCTGACTCGTCCGGCGAGACTGGCCCCAGAGTTCCTCCGTCTTCGCCGCACGATGCCATCCAAAGCACGAACAGAGTGGCTGCAACAGTACTTGTCAGGCGCATCTATCTACCTCCTCGAAGTGGAAACAAAAGACAAAGTGCAAACAGCACCACACTGTCCTTCCATCCGGCAGCCATCCACTCTCCCTTCCGTAGATCCATGGCTGCCTCGGTGCATTCCCCGGTCTGGGGCTCGCAACTCTCCACCACGCAGTCCGAGACGTCGCACTCCTTCGGAACTCCGCTGCACTTCCCGGACTCGCACTTGTCACTCGATGTGCACAAACTGCCGTCGTCGCACAGCGAGCCCTCGGGCACGGATTCGTGGAGGCATCCCTTCTCCGGCAAGCATGTGTCGGTCGTGCACTGGTCGCCATCGTCGCAGTCGACGCCCGTCCCCTCGCACTGACCCAAAGTGCTGCACTCGTCATCCGCCGTGCACGAGTCACCGTCATCGCACTCCATCCCCTTGGCGAGCTTGCCAGCGCATTTCCCGATCCCATCGCACTTGTCGTCTATCGTGCATTGGTTCTCGTCGTCGCAGGCGGTGCCGAACGCTGCGGGCTGGCTCTCGCACTTGCCACCTACGCAGGCTTGTTTGGCGCACTGGTCGCCGAAGCCCACGCAGTCGCTGTCGTTGCAGCATTCAGCGTAGGGCGAACACTGGTTTCCGAGATCATCCTCGACCGCGACGTCAGTGCCAGCCCCTCCACCCCCAGAGCACGATGACAAGACGACCATCCCGACAGTGCAGACAATGCAACGCAAGAACACCCACCGGTGACCATGTGCGCTCAAGGCTTTCCCTCCCTGTAGAACCCGTTGTTCTGCATCCAGATTCTGGGGGACTGTGCCGCGCCAAGTCAAAGGGAATCTTCGGATACGTAGCGGAGAACACCGGGAATGTGCAGGAACCCACGGTTCGATAGAGCTTGATCCTACGGGGCGAGTTCCGATATCGTGGCTTCACACCAACGTCTGCGGGCTGACGATGCCGCCATCGAGCGGACGCCTGTTGAGACCGCTGGCCGGATGGAGTACTCTTGTCGGGCAGAGTGGAGGGGGGCATGAGAGAGAAGCTGTCGGTCCTGGTTCCGGTTCTGGCCCTGGCTGCAGCGGTGGCCGGTGCGGGGGGATGCTCTGGAGAGGGCAGCAGCGGACCGGACCTGGGCAAGGTCTCGGACCTGAAGGAGGTGGCCGGCGAGGGGACGGTGCTGGCGGACCTGCGGGGGGAGACCGAGGTCAGCGGGGAGCCGAACGAGGATCTCTGGTTTGACTTCTTCGTCCCCGGCGACTCGACGGGCCCGGATCAGTACAAGCCCGAGGTGATCTGGAATCCGAATCCCGACGTGGGGCTGACGGATGAGACCTCGGAGGAGCCGTCTGTCAAGATCAAGGACCTGCAGGAGAGTCCCGACAGTCTGAACTGTGCGGTGCTGTATGGGGCGATGCTCGTGGGGGTGGACATCGAGCTCAAGAACGTCGTCGTGACCGCGCCGGGCTATCTCTTCCAGGCAGTGCCCGAGAAGCTCACCGGGTTCTACATCGCGGATGTCGAAGGGGGGAAGTACTCGGGAATCCACGCGACCTATCCCGAAGGCAAGGTGCCCGACCTGAAGCCGGGGACCGTGCTGTCCATGGTCGGTGACCACAAGGAGTCCTACTGCTTCTCGCTGTTCATCGGGAAGTCGCTCCTGGTCGCGAACGAGGGGGGGGCGGCCCCGGCCGTCTTCGATACGACTCCCGAGGAGATCGCTGCAGACCCGGAGGCCGTCGAAGGGGTGCTCGTGCGCATCAAGTCGGTCACCGTCACCAGCGCCAATCCCGACGCCCAGGACGGCATGGACAACCATGAGTTCGAGGTCAACGGCGTGCTGCGGGTCGGCAACGACTACGGCCTGTCGTACATGAATCCGATCACGGATGAGCGCAAGGTGGGGGACCTGTTCGACTCCATCGTCGGCGTCATGAAGTTCGCGGGAGGGAAGTGGCACCTCATGCCCCGCTACGACTCGGACATGCTCAAGGAAGGAGAGCTGCCTCCGGAGGAGCCGCAGCCCGAGGTCGTCGAGCCGATCCAGGACGTCGTCGAGCCGACTGACGTGCCGGAGCCGGACGTCATCGACACCGTCGAGCCCGATGTCCTCTCCGACGTGCCCACTGACGCACCCGCCGACGTGCCTGCGGATCTGCCTGCGGACGTTCCCGACGTGCAGCCCGACGTTCCGGCAAGTCCCGACTCGCCGGTCGTGATCACCGAGATCATGTATGACCCGGACGGGATTCCGGATGACAAGGGGGAGTGGCTCGAGCTCTACAACGCGGGCGAGGACATGGTGGATCTCAACGGCTGGCGCCTGGAGGACGGCAAGGGGCAGATGCACATCATCCAGTACGGCGGCCCGTTCCCTCTCCAGCCGGGCGAGTTCCTGGTGCTGGGATGCAACGCGATCGAGAGCAGCAATGCCGGCGTCGCCGTGGACTACCTGTATCCGTACGCCGACTTCTCGCTGGGCAACACGGCCGATGCCGTGGTCCTCAAGGACCTCTGGGGGCAGGTGATCGACACCGTGTCCTACGACGAGCAGGGGGGGTGGCCCGCGGCCAAGGGGGCCGCCCTCGAAGTACTCCATCCAAACCTGGACAATTCCAAGCCCGGGTCCTGGAAGGTCTCCAAGACCCCGTACGGCGACAAGACCAACCTCGGCACCCCGGGCCAGGGTGGGTGGAAATAGCGGCCCGGGCCCTTCTCGGCCCTCAGGTCACGCCGGACAAGTCGAACCAGCCCCGCCGGACGCGCAGAGCTCTGAGGAGCGGTCGGACATCCCGGGGCTTGCCCGTTCGTTTGCGTCGGACCGCTTGTGCCTGGGACACCAGGCCGCAGCGGGGTGTCGTGCAGCTCATGGTTCCTGTGCAGCCACGACAATCCAGGTGAGCTCGGCGGTCTGGGCGACCACTTCGGTGTTCTCGACGTGGGAATCGAGTGCGACGAGCTCGCCCGTTTCCATCGAGTTGGACAGCAGGACGATGCCGGCGGGCGGTGTTCCCTGGGGTGTGTAGCGGACCGTCGCCGTCGCGGTCAGGCCGCAGGCGAACGGATGGAACGAGAATGCCTCGATGATGCCCGGGTGGCTGAAAGGAACCAGGGCTGCGGGGACCTGTGCGATCCCGAACAACGCTTCGTCCTCGAGCCCGGGAAACGAGAGGCTGTCGGGCTGTACGTGCACCGAGAGGCT
Organism: Deltaproteobacteria bacterium; assembly: GCA_016875215.1. Lineage (GTDB taxonomy): Bacteria > Myxococcota_A > UBA9042 > CAIXZC01 > CAIXZC01 > CAITUV01. The sequence goes on along the minus strand of VGRX01000122.1, from coordinate 132 downwards.
CGAGCAGGCAGCATCGCCGCCTGCGGTCACCGAGAGCGGAGCGGTCGACTCGGCCAGGGGGATCTCAAGGTCTTCGAGGTCAAGCTCGACGCCTGGTCCCGCTGGCGTGCGATTCCGGTCCGGAACGGGGAG
>VGRX01000121.1 GCA_016875215.1 Deltaproteobacteria bacterium | reverse complement strand
CCCCCCCCGCGCCGCGAGCAACACCACCAGGATCAGCCCCAGGCCCCACCCCCAAGCATGTGTTCCCGTCCTATTTGTCCTATGTCCCTCATGGTCCGCACGGCCTTCTCGTCCCAGCCGTCTTGCCCCCCCCAGCAGCAGCACGGCCAGCACAGCCAGAAGCCCGGCACTCATGGGCCCCGTCCCGCCGTTTCCCGCCGCTGTTGCCCCCGCACTGCATCCGCCCCCGCTCCCCGTGGGCTCCGGCTCCACCTTCGGCAGCGAGTTGCCATGGGCATCCTCGTCCCACAGGTCGACTCCGGCAGCATCCACCGGAGGGATGAGCGGCGGCTCGACCAACCCTTCGTCCACGAGCCCGTCGCAATCGTTGTCCTTGCCGTCCGCGACCTCCTCGGCCTTGGGATTGACATCGGGGTCGAAGTCGTTGCAGTCCCCCTTGCAGGACCTCACCCCGTCGCCGTCCTGGTCCGGAGGGTCGTCCACCTTGCCGGAGCAGTCGTTGTCCTTGCCGTCGCACAGCTCGAATGCTCCCGGATGGATCTTGGGATTCGTATCGTTGCAGTCCCCGGAGCAAGCCGTGTAGCCGTCCTTGTCCTCGTCCTTCCCTTCGTCGACCAGTCCGTTGCAGTCGTTGTCCTTGCCGTCACACTTCTCGAAGGCCCCTGGGAAGACCTCCTTGTCGGCGTCGTTGCAGTCCTCGCACAGGTCGTAGCCGTCCTTGTCGCCGTCCGCCACCTCGTCGGTCTTGCCGTCGCAGTCGTTGTCCTTGTCGTCGCACAGCTCCGGGGCATCGGGACGGATCTCGGGATTGCTATCGTCGCAGTCCGTGCACACGTCGTACCCGTCGAAGTCGGCATCCACGGCATCGTCAATCACGCCGTTGCAGTCGTTGTCCTTCTCGTCACAGAGCTCCTCCGCCCCGGGGTGGATGTCGGCCGCTCCGTCGTCGCAGTCGCCGTCGCAGACGGTCACGCCGTCGCCATCCGAGTCCTTCACGTCATCGACGAGGCCGTTGCAGTCGTTGTCCACGCCGTCACACGTCTCCTCGGCCTGGGGGTGGACGTCGGCAGCAAAGTCGTTGCAGTCGGCCTGCACGCCGCAGACCGAGTATCCGTCGCCGTCCAGGTCGAACCCCTCGTCGATCTTGCCGTCGCAGTCGTTGTCCTTCCCGTCGCACACCTCGATGCCCTCCGGGAATGCGGTCGCGTCCTTGTCATCGCAGTCCGCACAACTGTCCCAGCCGTCCTGGTCCTGGTCCGTGACGTCGTCGATCAGCGTGTCGCAGTCGTCATCCTTGCCGTTGCACTTCTCCTGAGCCCCGGGGAAGATCGTCTTGTCCCCGTCGTCGCAGTCGAGCGGCGGCACGCACGTCGTGAACCCGTCGCCGTCCTGATCAAACCCTTCGTCGGTCTTGCCGTCGCAATCATCGTCCACCTGGTTGCAGACTTCGATCGCTCCGGGGTTGACGAAGTACTCGGCATCGTTGCAGTCCGGAGGTTGGGCGCACGTGGTCACTCCGTCGCCGTCCGCATCCTTGGGGACGCACTCTTCCGCTCTTGCCGTTGGTATCCCCCAGGCCAGCAAGGCCGCGACCAGCAGAAACACCCCGACAGTTCTCCCGATCATCATGTTCAAACCCCTTTGCCTCAGAACTTCCCCCGCCTCAGCTCGCCGACGACCATGCGGCCATAATGCCAGGCCGTGGCGGCAGCGCTGTACAAGTCCAGGTTGGAGAAGAAGTTGTCGGCAAGCCCGGAGGGCATCATGGATGGAATGATCCCCCGGGCGTACTCGAGCATCCACCCCTTGTCCCGGAGCACATACCCCTTGGACTTGCCGCGGGGAAGAAGCGCCGCATCGCCGGGCTTGAAGATCTGCTTTCGGGTTTCCCCTTCCATGTAGGCCCACATCTCGCCGTCCAGCATGAAGTCGTGCACGTCCGCCAGGTAGCGTCCCGAGTGCCCCTCGGTTCCCACCGGGCTTCCGAACAGGAGCACGTACTCGGTGATCGACCCGTAGAGCAGGGCCAGTTGCCCCAGCGCCCCGTTGGCCGAGTTGAGGATCCACTTCGGATTCGTGCAGATCCGCCCCGGATAGCGGGCATCGAGGGCCTCGATGACCCGGCGGAACCGGCCGTCCAGGTCCTTGGCGCCGGCGACGGCGTCCCGGGCGATTGCGTGCAGCTCGTTGGGATCGAAGATGTGGGACATGGACGTACCTCCGGGAGGGGAACGGGGCGGTACCGTATGCAAGACCGCCACGACTAGCTTCCAGGCATTCGTCTCAGGTGTCAAGGACAAGTCCGTCCAGGTGCTCGAGGCGATGGCGCCGGGCCTGGCAGGCGGAGCCAACCCGGCGCGGTCGCTGAAGCGGAAGCCCGAGGTGATCCGCAAGCTCGGTCGGTATGCCCGAGATGCAGCGGCGATTCCGGCCATGGGGGTCCGGATCCTCGCCTCGCTCGATGACCCGATCAGGGAATCCCAGCCGTTTCGTTCGCAGTACGGGTTGCTGACCAATGATTCGCTGTTGGCGGCAACGCTGGTCGCACGGGGAGTGTCTGTGCTGGCCACGGCGGATCGTGACTTCCTGAGAGTGAAGGAGCTTCAGGTCCTGCTTCTCGACGACATCGCCTGAGGTGCGCCCGGGAACATGGCCAGCGCCAGCAGGTAGATCGCGGCAGCGGCGAAGAAGACCACGGTGAAGCCGGAGAGCATGGCAACGGTCTGCGCCAACACCACGCCGATCACCGAGACGGCACCGTTGACCGCCCAGCCCCAGGCGACCTCACCTTCCCGTCCCTTTCCTGAGAGGGCGGCAAGGCCCAGCGGGAACGGCATGCCGAGGCAGAAGGCCAGCGGCCCCACCGCCACCAGGGAGAGTGCGATGCGTCCCCATTCCGGGAGCCCCATGGTCGCAGTCAGCAGCGGTGTCAACCCCGCACTGTAAGCCAGGCACGCCCCGACGATGCCTCCCACCGCCACCCGGATCCCGAGGTGCAACCGCCCGACGAACCGAGAGGAGAACGCGGCCCCGAGACCCGAGAACACGAGCATGCCGGACAACACCAGGGCCGCCGCATAGGCCGGAGCCGCAACGAACAGCGTGAACTTCTGGATGAGCACCATCTCCACGAACATGAACCCCACGGCCAGGCAACTGAAGTAGACCAGCGTCCGGCCACGTCCGCCGGCCCGCTTCGGCCCCCGGCGGCCAAGCAACGGCAACAGCAGGATGAGCGATGCAAACAGCACGGCCTGGGCCAGCGTCACCAGCACGACAGGCTCGGCCCAGAGGTCGGGCGGGATCTCGCGCTCCCAGTGCGTCGGGTCGTACGCCCCCTTCCGGATGAAGTCGAACGAACCGGACTTCAGCATGGTGGAGAAGTAGGGCCGGTCGTCATGCGTCGGGCCGATGGCGAAGGGATAGGCGGCGACGTACTCGGCAGCGGCCGCGCCCCCCGAGGCCACCGCCGCGAGGAAGTCATGGAACGGATCCTGGGCCGGCGTCGAGGTCTCGAAGTCGGACAGGTCAACCCCTTCTTCCTCCTTCAGCCTGGACCAGAACTGCTCTTCGGCATTGGCCTTTGCCTCCATGGCTTCAGGCGGGATTCCCGGGTAGTAGGAGGCCGAGAACCCCCGTTCGAACGCTTCCGCCAGCAGGCGGTCGATCTCCTCCGGCAGGAATCCGCCTCGCCGGACGAGGAGCATGCCGTGGAATTCCCCCCGCACGTAGGCCGCGCATCGGCCCATCGCACCGGCCCCCCACGTCCTCTCGACAGCCTCCGTCACCGTGGGCAGGATCCGCAAGGAACCCCGCGGCGGATCCTCCAGCCGCGTCGAGACCACCAGGAGGCCCTCGGCGGACACGGCGGCAGCAAACCGCTCCATCGCGTCGACCGTGAAGAGGTAGTTCTCCGAGTGCGACTTGGAGCCGGGGAACGACAGCCCCGACGCATCGAGGAAGCTCACGAAGACCAGGTCGAACCCCCCCGGTCTCCGGGTGGCGAGCTCCCTTCCATCGGTCACCTCGATGTGCACCTCCGGCCGATCCAGGAGTCCCCCGTTCTCCGTGCCGAACCGCTCTCTCAGGAAGTCGACCAGGACGCCGTTGATCTCCGCCACGTGCACCTGGGGCGCACCGAAATGGAGCGCCTGCGCCACCCCTTCTCCGCCCCCAAGGCCTACCAGGAGAACGCGAGGCTTCTCCACCAGCCGGTACGGGACAGACGTCAGCAGCCAGTCCTGAAAGGCACTCTCCTCCGGCTTCAATCGACGGGCCACGGACGCAACCTTGCTGCCGTCCACGTAGAGCCCCTTCTGTACCGGAGGCATCGCACTCAGCGGGGCCGCTGTCGAAAGCCCCGGGGCCGTCCGCTCGGCCCGGCTATCGATCACCTGGATGTAGCCCAGCGGTCCCTGCGTGTCCGCCACGACCTTCGCCCCGGTCACCTCGCTGCTCGACAGGGCATACGAGATGCCCTTGTACTCGGAGAATCGGAGATCCCCATTGCTTGCGAGAACGGCCAGGCATCCGAAGGCAACGACGGCCGAGACGACCAGCCGGAGCGGACGGTTCTTCCCGCCCGTCGTCCCCCAGGCCGCTGCCCCCAGCGCCGGAAGGAACAGGCACACCACCAGGACCGGAAGGTATTGCGGCTCCAGCAGGTAGAACCCGGCAAGCACAGCGAGCCCTCCCAGCCCGGACCCCACGAGGTCCGCAAAGTAGAGCTTGCCCACCTGCTCGCCCGCAGTGGTCAGGATCAGGCCGATGATCAGCGAGCCGGCCACGAAGGGGAGCGACAGCAGCACATAGTAGAGCCCGATGTAGAGCCACTGCGTCGGATCCTGGACAACGTTCTGCGGCACGAACGGGATGAGGCGGGACGTGAGCATCGAGAACGTCGCAACGATCGGAAACGCCAGGCTGAACCTCAGGAGCCACTCCTCACGCCGTGCAGCCAGCCAGCCTGAAAACAACGTGATCGCCGCGCCGCCTAGTCCGAAGCCGAGCAGCGCGATGCTTAAGATCATGTAGCCGAAGCTCGAGAAGTTCTCGATTCCGAACAGGCGCATCCACGCCACCTGGAGGCACAGGATGGCCATGGCGCAGAACGAGATGATCACACCCAGGTTGATCATGGTCTTCCTTCTCCCTGCGGAGGTGCGGGGGGACGAGGCGAGGCGGGAGCCTCGAACCCCGCATCCGCTGCCGGGGCGGCCACCAGCTCCACCAGGGCATACACGGCCCACTCCGTGTCCCCGTGGCTGACCACCTTCGCCCGGCTGTAAAGCCCGGCATCGCGGGCCGCCTGCACGAACTCCTCGGCCACGACGTGCCGGCTGGTCAGGCCCCGGTCGAACCGCGTGTGCTCACGGCTCTCGTCAATCGGCAGCGGGGCCAGATCGAACAGGTACAACGCCTCAGGATACCCGCGGATCGTCTCGCTGAAAGCGTGGCGCACCGTCAGCCGGTAGAACCGCTCGTCTCCCCCGGGGGAGAGCTGCCGGTCCATGTTGATCTCCTCCACTCTTCCCCGACTCATCATGCGGAGCATCCCGGCCTGGTTGTAGGACGTCGTGACCACCGGGCGCCCCTCGGGCACCGCCGCGGCGATCTCCTCCTGGGCCTTCCAAAAAGCCACGGTGGACACGGCACCGCTTCCGGCAAAGGCAAGCACCGTCTGAAGGACGACCACCGCACCGAAGGCAGCGACCCCTCCCCGGGCGGCCCACCGGAGGCCCCTCCATCGAGCCCCCCACGACTCCCGACCCTCTCCGTCCCGATCCTCTCCGTTGCCGAGAAGCCCCCGCACCACCAGCGACGCTGCAAGCGGATGCACGGTCATGAAAGCCTGAAAATCGAACCCCGAGCGGTAGAGCAGGACGGACAGTGCGAAGGTCAACCCCCAACCGGCAAGGATGGCATCACGAAGGGGGTCGCTTCGCCCCTTGCGCCACTGCCACACCCCCAGAGCCAGACCGGGAAGCGCCACGGCCGCGGACAGGGCCGGCAGCCACCACGGAGGCGAGATCCCCTCGGCCAGCATCGGCACGACGTGGCTGTTGCCGGCAGGCAGGGAGAACATCCAGGCACCTGCCTCCCGCAGTCCCGTCGTGAGCCCGGACGGATCGGAAAACACCCCCTTGCCGCTGCTCAACGCGGACAGCAGAGGCGAAGGGGCCCCGCACGTCACGGCCGCCAGCTCGCGGAACAGGAACTTCAGCGGGGGTATCGCAAGCCCCGCCAGGAACGCGCTTGCCCGCCACCGGTGCCGGAGCACTTCGGTCCCCAGCAGCACCGCAGCTACGACGGCAGCGGCCGGAAGCGCCGTGAGCTTGAACCCACCGGCCGCCCCGGCCAGCACCCCGACAAACAGCGCCCCGGTCGCCGTGGGACGCTTCCGCACCCCGCCGGCCAGCCACGCAGTCGCCAGCACAGCGCTCATGGGAAGCGCCTCGTACAGGTAGCCGAAGCCGAACGACAGCAGGAACATGGAATTGAACGCCAGCAACGCGGTCAGCAGGAGAGCCTGCTTCCTCCCCCACCACGCTCGCAGCGCAAGAAACGACAGCAGGAGCGTGAGCCCGCCCAGGACTCCTGCGAGCCACCGCACCGCGTCCAGGGTTCGGCTCTCCCGGGCGAGGAGGTGGAACGGCCAGTACGGCCCCCCCCCCTGGTACGCTTCCGTGACCACCGGCAGGGCATCGTCCCCCACCCGGACCGACAGCCGCGGCCACCACGTGCCGGAGAACACCCTCCCTGCCTCTTCAGGATCATGCGTCCAGCGGACGGGGGCAGAGGGACCGGGCTCGCCATCCCATTCCAGTGAACGGGGGATCTCGAGCATCCAGGGGAAGTCCGCCTCGAACAGGTAGCCGATGTTCCGGGTGAGAAGCGGCGCCGCCACGGCCACGCAAACGGCCAGCGCCGCCAGCATCGTCCACGTACCCCAACGAGTCCATCCGCGGCCCGATGCCTGCATCCCGCACCCTCCCGGCCGGACCTTAGCACCGCAGCCGGAAATGTCAAAGTAGCCGAGGAGACCCAGAGCGGACGATCCGGGCGGGACTGTCAAGCGTCAGTTGGTCCTGCACAAACAAGCTTGACGTCGGCCAGGGGACAGACCTGTCACCCGGAATGCGAAGTCTCTCTTCAGGGGTTGGCGGGGTGGACGGGACTTGAACCCGCGGCCTTCGGCGTGACAGGCCGACGTTATAACCAGCTTAACTACCACCCCAAAATGTCAAACGCCGATTTCTCTACCCCAACCGGCAAGCCAATGCAAGATCTTTTTTCTCGGGTGGGCGCAACAGGATTCGAACCTGTGACCACCGGCTTGTAAGGCCGATGCTCTCCCGCTGAGCTATGCGCCCGGGAGCAACGGCGTAGCTATACCTGCCGCAGGGGCGGAGTGTCAAGGAAGAGGTGCCTGCAGGGGCAGAGAACGGGCGGCTACGAAGGGGGCGTGATTGGATAGCAGCGGCACTTGCAGCCGTTGCATTCCCAGAACGGTCCTTCGCAGGCGTCCGGCTTCGGCATCGGCTTGGGCACGCAGTTGTAATCCTTGGAGCTCTTGAAGTCCTCCACCTTCCACCCATCTGGGCAGAACTTCTTGGCCACCGCGGTCCCCGGCTTGATCTCGTCCGCCTTCTGCGCGACCTGCGCCTGGTCGGTCCGATTCTGGTCCGCCTGGCTGGTTCCCACTGCCACAAACAGCGCGACTCCGACCACGACGAACACCGCAACAAGGGACAGCACGACCTTCTTCATGACGCTCCCTCCGTTCACGTTGTAGAACTCGGCTCATTCAGCCGCATCCCCATGCTGGACTTGCACTCGGGCGAAGTCAAGGGATTGTGACAAGCCCAGATCGTTTGCTCGACAAGGAGAGCGGACGTTCTGGGTCAAGGCCCGGCAGAGGTTGCGTCACGACCTTGTTTCCAGGCAGGCGGGGCCCGAGCCCCGTCGCAGCCGTTCCATCGCTGCCTTTCCCTTCGACACGCCCGTCCGCCTCATGTTAGGCTCACGCAGGACGGGGAGGGGAGCCTATGCGAGAGGTCGTGCTGTTCGAGGAGGAGCGGGCATCGCTGCTGGCGTTGATCCTGCGGAATTTCTTCCGGCGGCTCCTGGAGCAGGGGAGCGAGGGGGTGAGGCAGCGGCTTGCCGCCCTGGCCGGGACGGTGTTGCTGTCCGCGGACCGGATGCAGGTGCACCTGACCTTCGGCGAGGCCATCGAGATCCGGACCGGAGTCGGAGAGGCGAAGGCAACGACCCGGATCCGGGGCGAGCTTGGGGCCCTGGTGCGTTTCATCGCACACAAGCGCTTCGTCGGCGCACTGTTGACCGGCAAGTTGGGCTTCTCCGGCTCTCCGTTACTGGCGATCCGGCTCTTCCTGTTGTTTCTGCGTGCCTAGAGGAGCCTGTTGCAGATGGACTCCGTGGCGAGGGAGACCATGGGAGGGCACCGGCAAGGCGAGGCGCCTGCGACCGGGATGCACCGACACATGTAGGGGGATTTCGTGGATCTGACGAGGCTGACATCGATCTTCCCGAAGGAGCGGGTGGAACTCCTGTCCGAGGCGCTGGCTCGTTTCCAGGATGACATCACCGACGCCGATCCCCGCATCCCCGGTGCGGCAGTCTGGCCGGAATCCGTGGAGGAGATCCGGGCGCTGGTGTGCTGGGCCGGGGAAAACGGCGTTCCCCTGACGCCGCGAGTCGCAAACCAGAACGTCGGCGGGCTCGCCATTCCCGAGGCGGGGGGCGTGGTCGTGGACTTCACGCGGATGAACCGCATCCTGGAGTTCTCCCGGGACGACATGTACGCGATCATCGAGCCCGGGGTGACCCAGGAGCAGCTCAAAGCCTACCTGGAGGAGCACGCACCGGAGCTGCGTATCGGCTACTCGCTGGCCCCTCCGGATACCTCCGTGCTGCTCAACTGCCTCATGGACGGGCTGACCAACTACTCGCTGCGCATCGGCTCGATGTCCGAGGCCATCCTGGGGCTGGAGGCCGTTCTCCACGATGCCCGGGTCATCAAGACCGGGGCGTGGGGGGTCGGTCCGGTCCCATACGGGCGGCCCCCGCTGCCCGACCTGACCGGCTTGTTCATTGCCTGGCTGGGGACCACGGGTATCGTCACCCGCGGGGTGCTGGCTCTGTGGCCGAAGCACCCATTGCGGGAACGGCTCTTCATCCTGGCACAGGACCTCGATGCCACGTTCACCATGGTCAAGCGGCTCGTCCGGCTCGAGATCTGCGATGATCTGGGGGTGCTGACCTGGCCGACCGGGCGGATGATGCTCGGCGTCGAGCGACCCAGGATCGAGCGGGTCGAGGGGGAGCCGGTCTGCTTCGTCTACCTCGACATCAGCGCCGAGACCCGCTCCGAGATGGACGGCAAGATCGCTACGGCCCGCAGGGTGCTGGCCAAGACCGGGGCCGGCGGTGTGCTTACGGGCCCCCTCTTCGTGGACGATCTCGTGACCGCGCTGCCCGAGATGGTCAGGTACAGCGACTTCCCCACTGACCTCGATTTCCTCACGAAGAGCAAAGGGGGAGGCATGACCTGGGTCGGCACCTACGGCCCCATGAGCACGATTGCCTCCTGCTGCCAGGCCTGCATGGATCGCATGGTCGAGCACGGCTTTCCCCCCGCCGTCGTCTGCCGGGCCATGAAAACAGGGCACTTCGCGGTCTTGCGCTTCCTCGAAGTGTTCGACCGCAATTCGCCGGAAGAGGTGGCCCGGATCCGCAAGCTCAACCTCGAGCTCTTCGACCTTGCGATAGGCTACGGCTATGTGCAGTACAAGCCGCCGCTCTCGGTGCTGCCCAGACTGCACGCCAAGATGGATCCGGAAACGCTCCGGACCATGCGGGAGCTGAAGAAGATGCTGGATCCAAAGGGGATCTTCTGTCCGTCGAACCTGGGACTCATCGACTGAGAGGGAGCGGACCATGGGAATCGCTGCAGGAATCCACGTTCTGATTACCGGAGCCACGTCGGGAATCGGCCGCGCCACGGCGGTGCTGCTGGCACGCAAGGGCTACTCGGTCATAGCGACCGGCCGAAACCCGGCAGCGCTCGAGGCGCTCACCGAGGAGTGCGCCGGGTTGCGGTTGACCACGCTGAGGCTCGACGTCACCGATGCAGCCTCGATCCGGCAGCTCCAGCTGGACGTTCGCAGGATCACGGGAGAGGCGGGACTCGCCGCACTGGTCAACAACGCAGGCTATGGCCAGTCGGGACCGCTGGAGCTGGTCGGAGACGAGGAGGTCCGCCGCCAGTTCGAGACCAACGTGTTCGGCCTGCTCGCCGTGACCCGGGCATTCCTGCCCGACATGCGGCAGCGCGGCGCGGGGCGAATCGTGAACGTCAGCAGCATGGTGGGGCGTGTCAGCCTGCCGCTCCAGGGCGTCTACTGTGCGACCAAGTTCGCAGTGGAAGCCTTGTCCGATGCCTTGCGCCGCGAGGTACACGGGTTCGGCATCTCGGTCTCGATCGTGGAACCTGGCACGATCCGGACCTCGTTCGAGGAAACGGCCCTCCGCTCGGCCGCTGCCTGCGCGGTCGAGGGCACGCCCTATGAGCGCCCCATGTCGAAATGGAGAGGGATGCTCTCGGGCATCTACACCAAGGGGGCCGCTCCCGAGGTCGTTGCCCGCACCATCCTTCGCGTGGTGTCCGCCCGGCGGCCCTGCACCCGCTATGTTTCCCCCTGGCAAGGCAGGCTGGTGCTGTGGCTGCTGGGGATGCTGCCCACTTGCGTTGTGGATGCGATCTTCCGCAAGGCCCTGGGGCTGACGCGTGGGGATCTGCGCGGCGGGGGCGGCGGGGGCGGCGGGGGCGGCGGGGGCGGCGGGGAAAAGACATAGGACGAATAGGACATATGGGACGAATAGGACAAATAGGACCCGCCGCCGAATAGGACGAACGGCCGCCAGTGCGGAGGAAGGCGAGTAGCGAGAGCAGCCGAGGCAGCATGCGTGGCCGGGGAACGGCCGCCAACGCAAGATGGACCTGCGAGCATGAAGACCCGAGTAGTCCCATCGGCCGCCAGCCAAACCCACCCGCTAGATCCGCGCCGCACCTATGCCGTCCATTCGTCCTATTCGTCCTATTCGTCCTATTTGTCCTATTGTCCTATTGTCCTATTGTCCTATTGTCCTCCCCCCGCTTCGGAGGTGCCGATGAAGACAATCCTGTCTTTCTTGCTGGCAGTGGCAGCAATAGCCGGCTGCTCTCCGTCACCCGGGACGGCCGGAACAGCGGACCTGGCGGCCGATGTCCCCCGCATGACGGATATGGCCACGGACCTGCCCTCCGCCGACGCGGTCGTTCGCGAACCGCCCTTCCAGGACATGTTCGACGAGGTCCTTGCCTACCTCCTCGAGAACGCAGAGTGCGACCATGGCAACTTCGCAGAGGACTTCGGTGATGCCTGCTTCTACGGCCAGGCGTTCCTGGTCTGGCACGGCGTGGAGACAGCCGACGCCGACATGACGACCCGAGGCCTTCAAGCCGCGGCATTCGCGCTGAGCGAGGCGACCGAGTTCCTCGACAACCCGGCCACCTTCATGGAGGCCGGGGACGACCTCGTGATGGGGTTGCTCGGGCTGCTCGAAACCTGGCAGCGCTACGACCAGGCGGTCGCGCTCCTGGGGGCCGACGCGGTCAAGGAGATCATGCCTGCCGACAAGAAGCAGATTGCGGACGCGGTCCGAGACTCCGTCGAGGCGATGGACGTCCTCCTCCAGGTCATGGGGGACTACGTGCCCGACGCGGACACCTACTCTGTCTACACCTACGGAAACACCACGGTCACCGCGCTGTTCGCGCTGCTGGACGTCGAGCTGGCAAGGCGATTCCCGGCCCTCGCTCCCGCATGGATCGACCGGGCGTCGGCCATTGCCGAGACCATCCATGCCAAGGCATGGGACGAGCTCCTGGGCTGCTACCGGTTCAGCCCCGAGAACGAGGAGCTGTACCTGTACCCGAACATCACCATGATGCTGCTGTACGGACGCATGTACTCGCTCGATGGCAACCTCGTTCACCTGGAGCGGGCGCAGGCCCTGTTCGAAGCGATCCAGCCGCTCAAGGACCTCGAACAGGGGAGCTACAGGTCTCCCTACAGCGCCAAGACGATGGGGGCCAAGACCGACGACTACAAGACCCTGTCCAGCCAGCTCTACACGGTCCTGGCGCTCATGACCCTCTACGAGCAGACCGGCGATGCCCTCTATCTCGACGAGGTGAACGGGCTCTTCTCGTTCATCGACTCGCACCTGAGGCAAGGGGGCAAGATCCTCCACCACTGGATGGATGGCGAGATCGCCAAACCCGAGCACCTCGAGTACTACTGCACCGGCTGCAACTTCCAGGCCCTGTATGCGATCAAGTACATGTGGGGGGTGCAGTAGGGATCGGGGGTCACCCAGCCCCGACCACGCGGGAGGGGCCCTCGGGGCGCCGGCAGATGCAGTAGGGGGCGGCGGGGGCGGCGGGGGCGGCGCGGGCGGCGGGGAGCAGACCC
>VGRX01000120.1 GCA_016875215.1 Deltaproteobacteria bacterium | reverse complement strand
TCGGAAGTGCCGGACGGGTCGGAAGTGTCGGTGCCCACATACTTCACCGGGCCGGAACCGGAGCACGAGCATGCCGGTCCCGACGCCAGGAATGCCAGCCAGAGAAGCTTCAGCCAAGTCCAACGCGGGCTCATTCCTTCCCCCTTTCTCCGGCCGTGTCCTCCTTCGCAAGCCATGCGGCAATCCGGTTCCACACTTTGGTGAACGAGCCTTCTCCCACCGACAGACCGATGTGTCCTACCGCGAACACCTGGTTCTCGAACTTCCGGCTGCCCTTGAACACCTTGTCGGCGGCCATCGAGCACGGGGGAGGGATGATGTGGTCGGATTTCGCAATCACGTTGAGCACCGGGCAGGTGATCCGGCCGAAGTCCACATTCCGCCCACCGGCGCTCAAGCCGCCCGTCATCACCCGGTTCTCGCGATACCACTGCTGAACGTATTCCCGGAATGCCTCCCCGGCCACCGGCACCGGGTCGTTGACCCACTTGGAAATGGCCAGGTAGCTGCGCAGGAAGTCCTTGCTCCAGCCGTACTTCCAGAGCGAATACAGGTTGCGCGCCTGCCCGCTCGGCTTGAGCATCGTGAAGGCCATGTTCAGGACGTCGGGGGATACGAGTCCGCTCGAATCCACGAAGGCATCGAGATTGAACGCCGAGCTGCGGGCCCAGGTGCGCAGGAGGCCTGCCTCCTCGAAGTCCACCGGCGTCGCCAGGAGCACGAGCGTGGCGACCTTCTCCGGGTGCAGTGCCGCGTGCATCATGGCCAGGCTGCCGCCCATGCAGTAGCCGGCCAGCACCGGAGAGACCTTTTCCCGTTGTCGGATCCGGTCGACCGCCAGATCCAGCCGGCCCTCCACGTAGTCGCCCAGTGTGGTCGTCCGGTCACCCGTCCCCGGAATGCCCCAGTCGAGCAGGTACACGGCAAACCCCGCTGCCTGGAGATACCGGACCACGCTGCGGTCCGGAACGAGGTCGAGCACGTACGCCCGATTCACGAGAGAGGGCACGAAGAGCACCGGATGGCGGTGCCTGCGATGCGTGTCGTCGGTGTAGCGCAGCAGCCGGCAGCCCGCCACTTCCAGCACGACCTCGTGCGGAGTCGTGCCCGTTTCCGGAGCCTTGATTGCCCCCGTGGCAAGCTGCACGCCGTTGACCATCCGACCGGCCACCGCCCGCAATTCCGCCTTCACCGTCTGGACCAACTCCCTTGCCTTCTTCATCCGTCCCCCGTGTCGTGCGGAAGCAGCCGATCAGCCGCCTGTTTCCGGCCCTATCGCCATCCGTCCCCCGTGTCGTGCGGAAGCAGCCCTGAGGCGAACGCTCTAGCGCTTCTTCTGCTTCTTCTTCGGCGTGGATGGCGCTGCCTCGGCCTTGCCCGTCTCCTCCGGAACCCCGCAACCCGTTGCCTGGGCGGTATCCACTGCAAGGCGGCCCAGCGTCGCCATGGCCTCGGCCATCGCTGTCAGGCTGTCCTGGAGCAAGTCAAGCCGGGTTGCCAGCTTCTGCTGCTCGACCTCGATTCTGCGGAGCGCAGCCAGCGCATCCTCCATGTCCTTCCGGGTCGGGAGCTGGACGCTCTCGAGGGCCTTGATGATCGAGCGGTCGACCACCATGCGGAACAGGTTGCTTCCTTCCATGAGCTTGCCCATCTGCGCCAGGAACGCCTGGTTCCGGACGAGCTGGTCCATGAAGGTCGAGAAGCCCTTTTCCCACTGCTTGAACAACATGTCGCTGAAGTCCATCATCTTTTCCCTCCTACTGTCGCTGGGGAGCGGAAAGCTCCTCCACGAGCTGTCGCTTCAGGATCTTCCCGGCAGCACTGATGGGAAGCACGTCGCGGACGTAGACTGTGCGGGGGATCTTGTACCGCGCCAGGCGGGGGCCCAGGTACTCCAGGATGGCCTCCGGAACGGGCGTACTGCCCGGAGCCGGCGTCACGAACGCCACCGGAACCTCCCCCCACATGGGATCCTTGATCCCCACCACCGCGGCCATTCCCACGTCCGGGTGATTCGTCAGGATCTGCTCGATTTCCGCCGGATACACGTTTTCCCCCCCGGAAATGATCATCTCCTTCTTGCGGCCTGCGATCGTGAGAAAACCGTCCTCGTCGAAGTGACCGAGGTCCCCGGTCCGAAGCCAGCCGTCGACGATCGTCTTTGCCGTCTCTTCCGGGAGGTTCCAGTATCCGAGCATGATGTTCGGTCCCCGGGCCACGACTTCCCCGGTCTGCCCCGGCGGAAGGATCCTCCCCTCGTCATCCATGACCTCGACTTCGGTGTAGAGGCAGCGCTTGCCCACCGTGCCCGGCTTGCGGCGGCAGTCCCCCGGCCCCATCCCGGTCACGCCCGGCGATGCTTCCGTGAGCCCGTACCCCTGCCTCATCTCGAAGCCTCGCGCATCATACGCCTCCAGGAGAGCGTGCGGCAACGGTGCTCCGCCCGAAAGCAGCACCTCGAGCGAGGGAAGATCCCGCCTGCCGAAGTCGGGGTGGTCCAGCAGCATCTGGTACACCGTCGGAACCGCCATGATCCCGACCACCTTCCATCGCTCGACCAACTCCAGCACGTCGGCTGGATCGAACTTCGGAATCAGGATCGTAGTGGCACCGATGTGAATCATCGGAGTCACCGAGCCGTTCAGCCCCCCAACGTGGAAGAGCGGCAACACCACCAGCGTCACGGCATCGGGCGAGTTCCCGAAAGCCCAGCCGTTGATCGTCTGGAAGAAACAGTTGTGGTGAGACAGCATCACCCCTTTGGCCCGACCGGTCGTGCCCGCGGTGTACATGATCAACAACAGGTCGTCGCCTCCGTGCCGCTCGTCCAGCGCCTCGGTCTCAGGCCAGCGTTCGAGCAGGGCATCGTACTCTCCGCCACCGGCCAGAGGCACCGCAGTCCGGAGCACCAGTGAGGGGACCGATGTGCCCAGCGTCCCGGCCTGCCTGTCAAACACCGGATCGAAGAACAGAGCCCGAGGCGTGCAGTCGTCCAGGATGAACTGCAGCTCCGGAACGGACAGGCGGAAGTTGAGCGGCACGAACACCAACCCCTTCTTCGCACAGGCGAACAGCAGCTCGACATACTCGATGCTGTTGAGCATCATCGCCGCAACTCGATCTCCCGCCACCAACCCCATGTCCGCCAGGGCATTGGCCAGCCGGTTCACCCTCCGGTCCAGCTCCCGGTATGTGACCGAGCGCCCCGCGCAGATCAGCGCATTCTTGTCCGGATAGAGTCTGGCGTTCTTGGAAACCCAATACCCGATGTTGACCTTCATCCCTTCACCCTCCCGCCCGACGGGTGTACCGCAGCGTGTGTCGCTTGTCCATCCTGCGCACTGCCAGGCTGAGCCTGGACCCATCACGCCGCCGGCGCACCGCCAGGCTGAGCCTGGACCCATCACGCCGCTGGCGCACCGCACCCACGACTCGGCCAGGACAACACGGCCCGGAAGCTTCGCTCCGACCCGCAGGCCGCACGTTCCGCACATCTACTTCTTCCCAGTGGGCTCCATATTCCGGAGTTTGCCCGCCAGATCCATCGCGGCCTTGGCAGCCTGCTGGAAGTTGCGGCTCCCCTGCTCCAGCGCCTTGACGTAGTTGTCCATCATCATCGTGATGCCCTTCCGGTTCATCCCGTGCACCTTGTGGGCCATGTCGATCGGCATCTGCACGGCCTTGGCTGCCTCGGGGTGTCCTTCGAATCCCTTGTGCATGGCATCCTCGAGCGGCTGGAAGGCCTTCTCGACCTGCTCGAACCCCTGGTCCATCAGCGTGCGGGCCTGCTCGACACCCTCTTTGTGCATCTGCACAACGGAAGCGAACCCCTTCTCCACGTTCTTGACCATCTCGACCGTCCAATCGCCAACGTTCGCCACGAATTCCTTCTCCATCGCTTCCTCCTATGGAATAGCCGCCGCACCGTGCGACGGTGATGCTGCATTGCAGCAATCGCCCTCAATATAGGTGCGGTCCTCGGGCTGTCAACCCCTTTTTTGTTGCAACGCAAAAAAATCTCGGCTACGGTGCGGGAAGTCAGCGACGGGGAGAATCATGGCCGACAAGACGATCATCAAGAAATACGGGAATCGACGGCTCTACGACACGGCCCGCAGCCGTTACATCAACCTGGAGGACATCCCCGCGATCCTGAAGGTCGGGGGGGACGTCGAGGTGCGGGACGCCTCGACCAACGACGAGATCACCGCCGCAGTGCTGCTCCAGATCATCGTCGAGAGGGAGAAGCGCAAGGTGGAAGGGCTGCCGCTCGACCTCCTGAAGGAATTCGTGATTCTCCAGGATACGCCGGGGAAGCGGTTCTTCGACCAGGCCATGCGGCAGGGGCTCGCACTGCTTCGGGAGATGAAGAAGGCCGGGTTCCCTTCGGTCGATCCCGCCGCCTCCTGGTTCGATCCGGCAGCGTGGGTTTCCCGCCTGTTTCCCGGGGCTGCGGTCGGAGACCCCCCGCATCCCGACGCAGGCAAAGGAAGGGACTTTGTCGAAGAGCCGCCTGGTGGAACCGGTGCGCCGGGTGGAACGATGCCCGAAGATGCCTCCGACTCTCCGAATGAGGCTTCCCCCTCCGGTGCCGGCCCGCATGCTGCTCCGCACGAGCTCATCCTGCGCCAGCTTGACGAGCTGAAGAAGCGCCTGGAGAAGATCGAAAGGAAGCGGAGGTATTTTATGGGCACGGATGGTCCAGGTCCGCAGGGGGGGGGAGTCCGAGCGAACGCGCTGCGCTGTCCCGTGGCAGGAGCTCAGGCACGTCTCAGGTTGCGGCTCTCGCACATCGGGTCCTCCTCAGCGTGCCGTGGGTTTGCTGTGGCGTGTTTCGGGTTCGCCCTGGCGTGTTTCGGCCTCGCCCTGGCGTGTTTCGGGTTCGCCCTGGCGTGTTCGGGCGGGCCGGCGACGACCGACGTGCCCTTGCTGATCGATGTGCAGGATTCCCTGGGCAGTATCGATACTGGAGGGGGGGATTCCTCGTCGGCGGCCGACGGGCGGCTGGTGCTCGATGCCTCGGAGGACTGCGTAGGACGTGCGAGCTGCGGGGCAGGCGATGCCCATGATTCCGACCTTGCCGAGGAGCTTTACCAGGGACTTCTCGACTTCACCTTCGAAGGCGGTACGGAACTGCCCGACTACGAATTCCCCCCACCGCCTGACATCGTGTCCGGTTGCATCGGCAACGGAGACGGCGTGATCGAGCTGTCCGAGTTCCCGGCAAAGCAGGCGCTCGGGCTCGTGGCAACCTACACGGTGAACAAGCCCGGGACGCAGGTCCCCATTCCCGGGCTCGGGGGCAAACAGCAGGACGACAAGGTCTCGTGGGCATGGGATTTCTCGGCCAAGATCCAGGGGAAGGACGAGGTGCACTACGAAAGCATCCTTCCGCTCTCGTCGTTCTGGTTCCAGAAGCACTACCCCGACGGTGAGTTCGTGCAGCCGTTCAGTGCGGACTACATGGGCGTGTACCGGCTGGATGCCACGGGGCTGTACCTGTTGGGCATTGCCTCGGCTGACAAGGATGTGACAGCACTTGCGTATGGGGAGTCCGTTCTTCTGCTGCCACTGCCGCTCAAGGCTGGCAAGGCGTGGGACGCGCTCGATGTGCCGGCCGACGGGCTCTACGAGGGGCAAGCCTATCCCGCGGACTACGGTGCGGCCGGGAAACTGTCGGTCACGCACTCCTACTCGTTCGTGGCTGACAAGAAGGGGAGCGTCAAGGTGCCCGCAGGCAGCTACCCGGTGCAGCGGGTCTACCTCGATCTGGAGATGGCGGTCCACAACTCGTTGATGCCCACGCCAGTGGCGCAGAAGAGGGTGCGCATAGCGCTTTTCGTGGCCGAGTGTGCGGGCACGGTGGCCCTGGTGCGGAGCCTCGAGGGGGAAACGCAGAAGGAGTTTCAATGGGCATCCGAATACAAGCGGCTGGGGTTCTGAACATGGTCATCTCGTCCGCCGAGCATCCGGCGGGGCTATGTCAGGCTTCGGCCGTCGTGCTCGACGTACCTCCAGGTACGCCTGCGCCGCCGGCTTCGAAGCCTTCCTTGCCCGGCCGGCGCTCGACGAACGACCCGACCATGTTTGCAGACCGGATGAGAAGATCCTGTCTACGTCAGGCCTCGGCCGTCGTGCTCGACGTACCTCCAGGTACGCCTGTGCCGCCGGCTTCGAAGCCTTCCTTGCCCGGCCGGCGCTCGACGAACGACCCGACCATGTTTGCAGACCGGAAGAGACCCTGTCTAGCTTCGGGCGTCGTGCTCGACGTACCTCCAGGTACGCCTGTGCCGCCGGCTTCGAAGCCTTCCTTGCCCGGCCGGCGCTCGACGAACGACCCGACCATGTTTGCAGACCGGAAGAGACCCTGTCTAGCTTCGGGCGTCGTGCTCGACGTACCTCCAGGTACGCCTGTGCCGCCGGCTTCGAAGCCTTCCTTGCCCGGCCGGCGCTCGACGAACGACCCGACCATGTTCGTAGACCGGATGAGAAGACCCTGTCTACGTCAGGCTTCGGCCGTCGTGCTCGCACTGTTGGTCGCCGGATGCGCAACGTTCCAGGAGGGACCGGCGGATCTGCCCGAGCTGCCTGAAGACACGCAGTTTGCCGAGGTCCAGGGATTCCGACTGCACGTCAAGACGGTCGGTGACCACGGTGACTGGCTGTTGTTCGTCCATGGTTATTCCGCCGCCGCTGTTGAATGGATGCCCGTAGTGCCCGAGCTGTGCCGGGATCACCGCTGCCTCCTCGTCGATCTGCCCGGCTTCGGGTTGTCCGACAAGAAGGAGGGAGACTACTCACCCGGCCGGTTGGCCGAGATGCTCGTGGAGCTGCTCGACCAGCAGGGGATCGAGAAGGCCCATGTCGTGGCCCACTCGTGGGGCTCGAGCATCGCCCTGTCGCTGGCGCACCGCCATCCGGAAAGGGTAGGCCGGCTGGTGCTGGTCGGAGCGTGGGTCTACTACGAGCAGCTCCCGACCTTCCTCCTGTGGGCCCGCGTGCCCGTGCTCGGTGAGGCCATCTACACCCTGTTCTTCGACGAGCAGCCGGAGATGAGATACCAGCAGACCTACGTCGAGCCGGACCGCCACGTGACTCAGAAGGACGTGGCCGCGATCAAGCGCTACCTGCACCGGCGTGGGGCGGTGCGGGCAGCGCTCCAGGCTGCCCGCGACCAGCGCTTCGAGACCATGCAGCCCTGGTACCCCGGAATCGAGAAGGAGACGCTGCTGGTCTGGGGGGAGCAGGACCGGGTGTCGCTCCCGTTCTACGCACGCAGACTCGCGGCTGATCTGCCGCGGTCTCGCCTCGTGTTCCTGCCCCGTTGCGGGCACATGCCGCACCACGAGGATCCGCAGGGATTCGTCCGGGAGGTGCTGCAGTTCCTGGCTGCTCCGGTTTCCGACCGCAACTCCACCGACCCTCCCCTGGCTGCCCAAACGCACACCCCTCCGCGTCAGCCTTGCATGCCGATGTTGTTGTTGCCTGCCTGTCTCCCTCTCCCCCCCTTCCCCTTCCTCCCGGGCGCGCTCCGGCGTCGGAGAAGGAAGGGAAGGGGCCGCAGTGCCTGCCTGGTGCATGTTTCACGTGGACCTACCCCCCATGGGCAGGCGGCCCCCCACCACGGCGGCTTGCGCCGAGCTACCCCCGTGCCATGTCAAACAACCAACGACCTTCCCGGAAGAGGTGCGCCCGCGGGGACTGAGACCTCGACCGGGAAAACGGAACGGCTATTCCCGTTATCGTCACGAGGCAGGCATTTCGCGCGGGGGGGAATGCAGATTCTCCGTGCAGCGACTTCTTTTCTCCTTTCCGGGGCCTCCAGCCGGGTCGCGGTGCTGGCGGGGGCAGCCCTTCTGGTTGCGGCGTGGACCGCTGAAGCCCAGGAGCTGAGGGCGGTGACGCCGTACCGCAACCTGCTCTACGAGGACCCGCTGGAGCTGGAACACGATTCCCTGCGCGCTCCCCCTTGGCTCGAGTTCTCCGGTGCCGTGCGGGTTCGGGGAGCTCACATGGCGAACCTCGACCTGGACCGGGGGGCGTGTCCGGGAACCGGGAAGACGATTCTCGGGCTGTCCCCCGGCGCTGCCGATACTTTCTCCTCTGCGGACATGCGGTTGCTGGTCGATCCGGTCTTCCGCCTGGGGCCGGAAGTGACGGTGCGGTCGGGCCTGGTGCTGTTCGACAACCTGCAGCTCGGAAGCACGCCTTCCGCGTACCCGGCGACTCCGGAGGTCCCGATGCCCGCCGGCTCCACGAGCCAGGCGCCGCCCCGCAGCGGAGTGAACTCGCTGTCCGATTCCATCGGCGTGAGCACGCTGTCGCTGGAGTGGTTGTCACCCGTCGGGCTGCTGCTCGCTGGGCGGACGGCCGGCGACTGGGGGCTCGGGCTCGTTGCCAACTCCGGCCGGTGCGCAGATTGCGATTTTCTCCAGACCGCGGATCGGGTGGCCTGGATCACCTCTCTGTTCGATGCCCTGGTCGCGGTCTCGTACGACTTCGATGCCAACGGCGGGCATGCCGGCTCGTGGGGGAATCCGGCCGGCGGCAGCTACGACCTGACCGATCGGGACGATCTGCGCACGGTCAACCTGGCCGTCGCACACTACAAGCTGCCCGGCGTGACCCGCCGCCAGATCCTGGGGGGAGAGACAGCGTTCCACTGGGGAGTCTCGTTCTCCTACCGGTGGCAGGACAGCGATCTTCCCGGCTTCTACCTGGCCGCACCGGACGAGTGGCCCGGGGATGCTTCCGGCAGCCAGTACGTCGGCCGCGGGCTTGCCGCATACCTGGTCGATGCCTGGTTCCGCGTTGCCTCCGCCTCCCTGCTGCTGGAAGGGGAGGGGGCCTGGATGTACACGGCGCTCGACAGTGCTTCGATGATGCCCGGCGTGGCAACGGCACGAGTCACGGGGCAGCAGTACGGAGGCGTGCTGCGGGCACGATGGCGGTTTCCGGTGCTGAAGCTCACGCTCTCGGCGGAAGCCGGACTGGCCTCCGGGGACGAGGCATACGGCTTCGGTGCCCGGACCGGCGGAACTCCAAAGGCCGGGGATATGGATGGGAGCCAGATCTCGTTCAACGGAAGCGACCCGGACCTCGAGGTCAACAACTTCCGCTTCAACTCGAACTTCGTGGTGGACGAGATCCTCTGGCGGCGGATCGTGGGCACGGTCACCGACGCGGTGTACGGAAAGGCCTCGGTCGGTCTGAGGCCGCTGTCCTGGCTGGAGACCGGAATCTCCGGGATCTACTCCCGGACCCTGTTCGCACAGTCCGCCCCCGGCATTGCGAAGGACCTGGGGTTCGAGGGGAACATCCGGTTGAGCGCGGACGTGGCCGACGGGCTCCGTTTCCATCTCGTCGGAGCGTGGTTGAACCCGCTGGACGGGTTTCGCAACCTGAACGTCGTCCCTGCGCTCGAGCCGGCGGATGCCTGGCTGGTGCGGGGAATGGCAGAAGCGAGGTTCTGAGGGAGGATCTGATGTCCCGCGAAGGCAGGAACGTGCGCGAGGCGCTAGCGATTCGCTCATTGTGGGGACCCGTCCTGGGTCTCATTGCCGTGGGGTGCGGTGAGGCTCCGCCGGTGACGGTGCAGGTGCAGGGGGACTGCGCTGTGCTGTACCTGGGCGACGACGTGGATGTCGAGGGGCCGCCCGTGTTCGACTCCGTCGACGGAGCACCCTGGTGTGTCGGCAACAACGACGGTTCGCTGTCCGCGGACGAGATGCCCGCAGTGGTTGGGGCCCACGTGACGTACAACGTGAATCCGCCCGGGACGCTGGTGCCGGTCGACTCGAAGGGCGCAGACCAGGAGGGCGGCCACGTGTGGGATTTCCGGAGCGCACCGGACAACGTGGCCGTGGGGGTCACGGTGGTCGACCCCTCGCAGCACTGGTTCGCACCCCACTTCCCCGGGGCCGCCTACGCATCGCCGGTATCGCTCTGGAGCCCGGATGTCCTGGGCGTGTTTCGAAGCGAGCCGGGGCGGATCCTGATGCTCGGGCTGGCCTCGGTCAAGCCTCAGTCCGAACCTGCCCACACGCTCCTGGTCTACGATGAGCCGCTGGTGGTCTACCAGTTCCCGCTCGTGCTCGGGGCCAACTGGCAGCAGACCGTCACGTTCTCCAACGCCGTGCTTCAGGGGGTGAAGAACGCGGGCAAGGAGACCTACAAGTTTGTGGTCGACGGCCGGGGCACGGTTCTGCTTCCCCAGTTCCGCCTGGAGAATTCGCTCCGTGTCCGCCTCGAGCTCACCCAGACCTTCGTCGTCAGCCAGGGCAAGCCAGACGTCCATCACGTGCAGCTCTTCTTCGTCCACGAGTGTCTCGGTGAGGTGGCCCGCATCGTCTCCCCCCCCGACCCCCCCGGGATCGAGTTCTCACAGGCCTCCGAGTTTCGTCGGCTGGGGTGGTAGGTCAGCCCCGGTTCTGTCGTCAAGGGGGCTGAGACGGTGGTTCAGCCGCATCCGTCCGCAGACAGCACAAGGGAGACGGTCCATGCATGCGCTCGTGGTGGGGCAATCATCGTGCCGAGTCTCGGTTCGCTTCCGAAGTGACTGCAGCCCCGAAAAACCCGATTCACGAGATCATCCGGCGATGCAGGAGCGGCTCCCTGCGACCCCAGGGCGGAGGTCCCTCGGCTGCCACACGGCAGCGTCTGCGAATGAAGCGGTCACGCTGAGTCCCGTGGAAACGTCGTCCGCCTCAGCTCATCGAGGCGTCTCCTGGGCTACTTCCGGATCGGCGGCGGGGTGGGGGGGGCCGGCTTGGGCGGCGGAGATGCGGCGTGGTCCTGCTGGTCGCTGCCGAACCGGCCGAGGAACTCGGGCAGCTCGAGGCCGACCTGGCGGGCAAGCTCATGCATCGGAGGCAGTGCCCCCATGAGGCGCTGGCCGAGATTGCTCATGCCCCCTTTCTCACCGCCCGAATCCCACACGAAGATCTTGTCGATGGGCAGGTCGTGAATGGCCTTGGCCTGGATGTTGGCCAGCTCGGTCAGCTTCTCCACGATCAGGAGCACTCCGGCCCTGTCGCCGCCGCCGCAGGCCTCGATGAACTTGAGGTAGCCCAGGGCCTTGGCCTCGAGGATGGCCTGCTCGCCGCGGGCCTCGGCGGTCTTCATGGCGATGATCGCTTCGGCATCGCCTTCCGCCACCCGGATGGCCTCCATCTTGCGCGCCTCGGCCGCAATCACGACCTTCTCCCGCTCGATGCTGGCCGGCACGACGACCTCGGCATTGAGGCGCGACTGCTCTCTCTGTGCGCGGGAATCCTCGGCCTTCTTCTGCGCGTTCTCCTGCGCGACGCGGATGGCGCCGTCCGCCTCCCGGGCAGCCGATTCCCCCTTTCTGCGGGCCTCTTCCTCGGCCACTCGCTGGTTGGCTACCGAGGCGGCCTTGTTCGCGTTGGCCTGGGCCTCGGCAGATACGGCCTCCGCATCCAGCCCCGCGACCCGCATGCGCTTGTCGCGGTCCGCCGTGGCTTCACCGATCTCAGCGTCTGCGTTGGCCGCGGCAACGGCCTTTCGGGTCTCCCGCTGCCGCTCGGCCACGCCGGTCTTGCCCTTCCGCTCCTGCTCCGCGACGTCGACGTTGGCCTGGTTGATCGCTTCGGCAGCGGCCTTGCGCCCCAGGGCCGTGATGTACCCCGACTCGTCCTGGATGTCGCGGATGTTGACGTTGATCACCTGCAGGCCGATCTTCTCGAGCTCCACGGACACGGCCTCGTTCACCTTGCCCATGAAGGCCTGCCGGTCCTGGTTGATCTCCTCGATTCGCATGGTCGCGATGACCGCGCGCATCTGGCCGAGGATGATGTCCTGCGCCTGGCTCTCGACCTGCTTGGTCGACAGGCCGAGAAGACGCACCGCGGCGTTCTCCATGATCCCCGGCTGGTTCGAGATGGCCGCGGTCACCGTCGTGGGCACGGCCACGCGGATGTTCTCCTGCGACAGCGCGTTCGTCAGGTCGATGGGAACGACGAACGGCTCCAGGTCGAGGTAGGCATACGACTGGAACAGCGGCCACACGAATGCCGCACCGCCGTGTACGCAGCGCGCAGCGCCGCTCCCCGTCTTTCCGTAGATCACCAGGATCTTGTTCGACGGGCACCGCTTGTACCGCTGGACCAGCGTGATGAACAGGATGATCACCGCGAGCGCGATGATCAACGCCAGGACGAAAGGCGTAGGGATATCCGTCCGCCCCAGCGGCGGCAGCCAGGCACTCGCAACCAGCAGAAGACCCATGCTCAACCTCCCTGTATGGAGGCTTCTCCAGCCCCCGTGAACCACCGTTGTTCAAGTCAGCCGGGTGAGCAGAGACGTCGCTCACTCGGAACGTACCACCTCGAGAAGACCGGCACTGATGACGCGAATCACCTTCACCGCCGTGCCCGCCGAGAGCGCCTTGCCGTCCGCGGTGCGGGCCTTGAGCACGTTCATCACCCCGCCCACGAGCACCCGGACTTCGCCCGTTCCCCCGGCCGGGATGTTCAGGTACACCGTCCCCTCCTGCCCGACCGCACGTGACAGCTTCATCGTCCCCGGGG
>VGRX01000119.1 GCA_016875215.1 Deltaproteobacteria bacterium | reverse complement strand
GGGGCGCCCCGGGCAGCAGGGACGTGAAGGCCCTTGTCGTCTCGATGGTCTCGAGCGGATTCTCCTTCCAGTCGGCCCGATCCAGGAAGTCGATGGCGATGCTCGCCAGGTAGGGAGTGCCCTCGCTGGAAGCCGCCGAGCGATGGCCCGACCCGCCCGTTCCCACGTTGCCCATGAAGTGCTTCACGTTGTCGAGGCCGTCCAGGTACCGTTCGATGCTGGCAGAGATCCGGTCGGTCGCCTGCAGGTTGGTCCCTTCCGGCGCCTCGATGTTCACCCGGGCCCGGTCCGGCGTCGTGGCAGGAAAGAACTCGATGCGGGGATGCGACGTGATGTATGCCGCAAACGAGCCGAAGAACAGCAGCAGCATTCCCACCACGACGATGGCCCGGTGTCGCAACGACCATCTCAGCGCAGACCGGTAGCCGCGCAGGAACGAGGTCTTCACTCCCCCGGCCTCCTCCGATGCCGCAGCCCCGGGCTTCATGAAGGTCGCACAGAACACCGGGTTGAACACCAGCGCGACGAACAGTGACGAGCTGAGCGTGACGATGAGCGTCAGCGGCAGGTACCCGAAGAACTTGCCCATGATCCCCGGCCAGCTCAGCAGCGGGAAGAAGACCGCCAGCGTGGTCAGCGTCGACGTGATCACCGGCCATGCCACCTCACGGGCCGCATCGAACGCGGCCTGGTAGATCGACTTGCCGAGCTGAGTGTGCCGGTACGAGTTCTCCACGATCACGATGGCGTTGTCCACCAGCATGCCCAGCGCCAGGATGAGGCCGAACAGCACCACCATGTTCAGCGTCACCCCCATCATCTGCAGGATCACGAATGCCATCAGCATCGACAGCGGAATGGCCACCGCCACGAACATCGCATTGCGACCGCCGATGAACAGGAACAGCACCGCCACCACCAGCAGCAGCGCGGTCAGGATGTTGTTCTCGAGCTCGTCCACCCGCTCCCGGATGAACTTGCTGTAGTCGTTGAGATAGACCACCCGGGTCCCGGCTGGGAAGGTCGAGCTCCTGGAATCGATGAACTCCTTG
Organism: Deltaproteobacteria bacterium; assembly: GCA_016875215.1. Lineage (GTDB taxonomy): Bacteria > Myxococcota_A > UBA9042 > CAIXZC01 > CAIXZC01 > CAITUV01. The sequence continues at coordinate 11,570 of VGRX01000119.1, read as the reverse complement.
ACCGAATCCACCAGCTTGATGATGTTGGCGCCCGACTGCTTCTTGAGCGTCAGCGAGACGCCTTCGGTCCCACGGTACCGCGAGACCGTCGTGATCTCCTTGAAGTCGTCGACGACGGTGGCCACCTCGCGGATACGCACGGGGTGACCGAACCTGGTGCTCACCACCATGTCCTCGATCTCCCGGGGGTCCTTGAGCTCCTCGGGAATCCGAAGAGTGTAGCGCAGGTCCCCCTCCTCCACCGGGCCGCCGGGGACGTTCACGTTCTCCTGGGAGAGAGCCGTGGTGACGTCGGTCAGCGACAGATCGTAGGATGTCAGCAGGTGCGGGTTCACCTCCACCCGGATTTCCCGCTCCGTACCGCCAAAGACGTCCACCTCCAGGACTCCGTCCATGGCCTCGATCTCCTGCTCGAGCTCCTCGGCAAGCCGCTTGAGCTTGACCAGCCCCGCTTCCCCCGAAATGCTGACCATCAGCACGGGCCAGTCAGAGCTGGAGATCTCGTTGATCACCGGCTCCTGGATGTCGGCGGGGAGCTCGGGACGGACACGGTTCACCTTGTCCCGCACCGACGTCAGTGCCTCGGACAGGTCCGCATCCGGCAGGAAGTTCACCTGGATCATGGACATGCCTTCGGCCGACGTCGAGTTCAGGACATCGAGGTCATCGACGTCCTTGAGCTCGGCCTCGAGCGGAGTCGTGAGCAGGCTCTCGATGTCCTCGGGTCCCACGCCGGGGTAGGGGACCACCACCATGATGATCGGGATCTTGATGTCCGGCGCAGCCTCACGGGGAAGGGTCAGGTACGCGACCCCGCCGGAGATGAGCAGGAGGAAGGCGAACACCAGGACCGTCGTGCGGTGCTCCAGCGCGAATCTCGTCAACCACATGGGCTACTCCGCTGCCGGGGCAACCGGGTCCCCGCCGGCCCTGGTCCCGGCAGGAGAAACGACGGCGCCCCCGCCGGCCTCATTCCCCGCAGGTCCGGCGCCCTCCTGCGCGGACGGGACGCTCTCGATTGCCGCCGACGCCACCGGCGGCTTCTCGCCCACCACGTTCACGTCCTCCCCGTCCCGCACCAGCCGATGTCCCACGACCACCACCCGGGTGCCTGCGGAAAGCCCTTTCGAGATGGCGGCCACGCCGCCCCGGACCGCAGCCACCGTGACCGGCTGCTCACGGGCCGTTCCCTCCGCCACGACGACGACCAGCTTCCCCTCTTCGGAATCGATCACGACATCGCTCGGCAGCAACACCAGGCTGTGACGCGTCAGCTCCGGGTGCGCTTCGCAAATCTGTCCGGCCCGAAGGTCGCGGCCCGCATTGTCGAGCGCCAGGTGGACCGGAAACGCCGTGTTGCGGGAATCCGCCTTCACGCCCACGTACACCACCTTGCCATCCCGGGGCGGTGCTGCATCCGGGTCACCGATGCACCGCACCGGAATTCGAAGCCCCTCGGCCAGGTAGCCCACGTCGCGCCCCGGCACCTGCAGCACCAGCTTCATGGTCTGCATCTCGAGCAGCTCGAAGAGCGGGACCCCCGGAGCCACCGTCTCGCCCGCATCCAGGTTCTTCATGGCCACCACGGTCTGCCCCTTTACCGGCGAGCGCAGCGTGGTCTTGCCGCGATTGTAGCGGGCCAGGTCGAGTGAAAGACCGGCGGACTTGAGCTGGATCCGCAGGGCCTCGAGCTCCTTCTCCCTCACCTCGAGGTTGTCCTGCTGGGCCTCCGCATTGCGGAGCGCAGCCTCGGCCTGGCGCACCGCGGCCCGGGCGGTTTCCTTGTCCTCCTCTCGGGCCCCCGTGACCACCACCCGCCAGGCTGCCTCCGCCTGCTCGAACCGGGCCAGCGATGCCTCGTAGGCCGCCTGCGAGCCGTCCACCTGCTGGCTCGTTGCCGCCCCATCCCTGAACAGCGACTGCACCCGGTCACGCTCGATGCGAGCATTGTCCAGCGCTGCCCTGGCAGCATCCTTGCCCGCCGCCATCTGCTTCTTCTCGTCGCTGCGGGCCCCCTTCTCCACCAGCATCAGCCGGGCCTGCGCCATGTCCAGCGCCGCACGGGCCTGCGCATGCCCCGCCTCCAGCGCACGCCGCTCCACGTCGATGGCCTTCGATAGCTGCTCGATTCGAACCTCCACCCCAGCCACCGCCTGAGCCGCCTGCTCCTCCGCCAGCCGGAACGGCTCCTCGTCGAGCGTCGCCAGCAGGCCGTCCTGCCCCACCACGCTCCCCTCCTCCACCCCGACCGCAGTGACCGTCCCGGCCACCTGCGCGCTCACCACCACCGAGGCCGCAGGCTCAAGCACCCCGTAGTAGTTCCCCTTCTCGACCAGGGTCCCTACCGCCACATTCATCACCTCGACCGGAGTCCGATCGTCCACCTCCTGCCGTGGAATCTCGGCCCTCGAAGGAACGCATCCGGAAGCGAGCAGCAGGAGCAGCGTGATTCCCAGTGAGCGCATGGTCGTCCCCCCTTCAGCGCCCGGCCGATGCGGCCAGCAGGCCGTTCAGCAGCACGGACAGGAACTGCTCGATGACTTCTTCGTGATTCGCACGGGTCTGGAACGTGTGCGCAATCATCCCCTTGAACGAAGCAAACAGCAGGGTCGCCACGACCCGCTCCTTCACAGGGCGCAAGAGCCCCGACTCGACCCCCTCCCGAAGCACATCGGCCAGGATCTCCATCTCCACGGCCGCAAACTTGTGCAGGTGCTTCACGATGAACGGGAAGTGCTCCTGCTCGCTGTTGCGGGGAACTACCAGTCCCTCGGATATCCGCCGGTGCTGATCCATCAGGACCAGGGCGTACCGGCGAAGCTTCCCCACCGCGGTCGATTCCTCCGACAGCTCCGTGCGGAGGCGCTCCACGTACCGCGTGTAGTGGCGGTGGAGCACTTCGCCCAGGAGCTGGTCCTTCCCGTCGACGTAGTGGTACAGCGTGGCCTTGCCCACTCCCGCAGCCGCAGCGATCTCCTCGAGCGACGTCTTCCGGTAGCCGTAGGTCCGGAACTGCTCCCCGGCCGCTTCGAGGATCCGCTCGTACCGTTCCTTGCGTTTCTCGGGCCGCATGACTTCCTCCCTCCCGGTTTTGGAAAAATGGACCGAACCGGTCGGCGGGTCCATATTTAGACTTCTCGACCGAGAAAGTCAAGAGTCTCGAAAGCCATCTCCTGCGCCATTTCCCCAGGAACCCCTGGTCTCATGCGGGGAACGCGTGTACAGTCACCACGCCGGAGCAGGCGCAAGAGGACCCGGGGGGACCGGGCCGGCGCACGCCCGGAAGGAGAAGAACGGCCCATGAACAACAGGTTTGTCCTGCTTGCAGTCGCAGCGCTGGTGACTTTCTCGTGCTCCGGAGCCGGTGGCGGCAGCCCGCACCCGAAGGCCGGCCCGCTCCTGGCGCAGATCGCACAGAGAGTGTCACCCGAGCTGATCCAGGAGGTGAGGGCGGCGGAAGAGGCCGGCGAGATGGTCGGCCAGATCCACTCGGTCCAGGTCCGGGACGACGATCCTTCGTGGGGGCTGGCCGATGCCCCGGTGACGCTGGTGGTGTTCTCTGACTTCCAGTGCCCGTTCTGCGGGCGGGCGGCCGACACCATCCGCGAGTTGAAGGGACGCTACGGCGACCTCCTGCGGGTCGTGTTCAAGCAGTTCCCGCTGCCGTTTCACAACCAGGCCATGCCGAGGGCGCAGGCATCTCTGGCGGCCAACGCCCAGGGGAAGTTCTGGCCCATGCACGACAAGCTCTTTGCCCGGGAGGGGCTCGAGGATCCGCAGCTCAAGGTCTGGGCCGAGCAGCAGGGGATCGACTGGGACCGCCTCGTGGCCGCGGTGGAAGCCAATGAATATGAAGCGCGCGTGCGCGAGGACATGAAGGACGGCGAGGCGCTGGGCGTCCGCGGCACTCCCTGCTCGTTCGTCAACGGGATCCAGGTGAGCGGTGCAGTGCCGATCGACGCGATGGCAACAGCGGTGGACATCGGGCTGGCACGTGCCTATCTCGCGTTGCAGAAGGGGGCCGATCCGGCCGATCTCGCCAGGATCCTGACCAGCCCGCCGAAGCAGAAGTAGACCCGGCAAGCCGGCGAACCCGCCAAGAACGGCCGATTCGCAGCCGGGCTACTCCGCGTCCACGAATGCCTTGATGTACTGGCTGCGCTCGAACATCTCGGGCCTGCCGGAGTGGAAACGGCTCACCTTTCCGCGGAAGCTCGCGATGCTCTCGAAGCCGTGCTCATCCATCCACTCCTCGAGCCCGTGGAGCATTTTGCCGAGCACTTCGTGCTTGTACAGGTAGATGGCCGAAGTGACCTGGACCGCCTTGGCCCCCGCCAGCAGCAGCCGGATGACCGATCCGGGTTCGTGGACGCCGGTCGACGCACACAGGTCGCAGCCGGTGCGTCCGTAAAGGATCCCGATCCAGCGGAGAGGCAGGCGGTACTCCTCCGGACGGCTGAGCAGGAGCCCCCCCCTGGGCTCGAGCCCGACGATGTCGAGGTCGGGATGGAAGAAGCGGTTGAAGAGCACCAGTCCCCGGGCTCCTCCCTCGTGGGCCTGGACCGAGAACCGAGGGATGTTGGTGAGGTACGGGATCATCTTGAGCGACACGGGGATCGAGACCTGGGCCCGGACCGCCTTGACCGTCTCGATGTAGGATTGCTCGATCTGCTCGCTCGGGACCGCAGGGTCGAGGGGGAGCCGGTACACGTTGAGCTCGATGGCTGCTGCCCCGGCCCCCTCGATGCGGGACGCATACTTCACCCACGTCTCGGGTGTGACGCAGTTCAGGCTTGCGATGACCGGAATCGAGACCGAGGCCACCGATTCCTCGATGAGCTTGAGATAGGAATCCGCTCCATAGTGCGCGGCGAGATCGGTCTGGAGCCAGTCGAGCGCTTCCGGGTGAGGATACCCTCCCAGCGCCTCCGAAATGGACTGGTACTCGAGCCGGATCTCCTCTTCGAAGAGCGACTTGAGCACGACCGCACCGGCACCGGCAGCGGCGCAGCGGCGCACCCCCTCGACCGTCTTGGTGAGACCGCTCGAGCCGACGATCAGCGGGTTCTTGAGCTTGAGTCCGAGGTAGCAGGTTTCCAGAGCAGGCATCGATTCTCCTCCTAGCTCACGCAACGTGGAACAGTGTGCATCTTCCGGGACCGATTCAATCCCGCTGGGTCAGAGCAGATCTTCATGTCCCCTTTCCGCAACCAGTTCGGTCAGCTTCCCGATCCGCTGGCCCATCCCTCGCCGCGTCACCAGGACCGCGTCCGGGGTGGCCACCACGATCAGGTCCTTCACTCCGTGAACGACGACGAGCGGTCCGCCGCGGGTGGAGACCACGACGTTTCCGGCCCCGTCGGATTCGAGCACCCTGCCCACGGTCAGGCTGTTGACATCCCGGTCTCGCTCGGCAAAGAGGGCATCCCACGTCCCGACGTCGGACCAGCCTACGTCCGCGGGCAGCACGACGAGTCCGCGGATCCGCTCCATTACCGCCTTGTCGATGTTGAGGCACGGAAGGGGTGCAAGCAACTTCCGCAGCGCCGCCGGGGTCGCCTTGCCGCAGGCAAATAGCGCCCGGGCTCCGTCAGCGACCCAGGCGAAGTCCGGTTCAATCGACCGCACCTTCTCGAGGAACGATGCCACGTGCAGCACGAAGATGCCGGAGTTCCAGAAGTAGTCGCCCGACGCAACGTAGCGCCTGGCCCGAGCCCGGTCCGGCTTCTCGACGAATCGTGCCACGGAGTACACGGGGACGGGAGGGCCGTCGGCCGCGCCCTTCGCCGGTCCCGAGCTTCGGGAGGCCCCCGGGGCCGGGCCGCGGGCATCCTCTGACATCAACTTGCCCCGACGGATGTACCCGTAGCCGGTTTCGGCCCACGCCGGCACGATGCCGAGGGTGACCACGTGGCGATCGGCCAGGTCGAACGCGGCCCGGAGCAACTCACGGAACCTCGGAACGTCCCGCACCTGGTGATCGGCCGGGAAGATGGCCAGCCGTCCGTCCGGGTCTTCGGACAGGACCTTGCCCATGGCCAGGAGCACGGCCCCGAGCGTGTTGCGGGCGATCGGCTCCAGCACGACCGAAGCGTTCCACTTCCGGGGAAGCATCTCACGAAGCGGTCTCTCGAGGTTGCTGCCCAGCACGTAGACGAGGCGGCGGGAATCGAGCAGCGGCAGCACGCGTTCACCCGTCACACGTGCAAGCGGCCCGCTGCCCAGGATGTCCAGGAACGGCTTGGGAAAGGCCTTCCGACTCGCAGGCCAGAAGCGGGTGCCGGCACCGCCGGCCAGGATTGCTGCCCACCTGTGTCCCGATTGTCTCCTCCCCATGGCTACCCCCTCAGCGCTGCCAGCAGCGCATCCCCCTGGTAGTGCCAGAGCACCAGGCCGAGTCCGAGAAACAACGTGTACCAGCCGAATCGGTGCAGGCAGCCCGCCCGAACCATCCGCATGAGCCAGAAAAGCGCCACGATGCCTGCAGCAAACGCCACCGATGCGCCCAGCAACGTCTCGAGAAACCCTACCGCCGCACCGCTCCCGATATCCCCGGTCAAGCTCAACATCGCTGCCCCGCTCACAGCGGGCAGCGAGACCAGGAAGGAGAACCGGCCGGCAGTATCCCGGTCGACTCCCACGAGCAGGGCCGCAGTGATCGTGCTCCCGGAACGGCTGATCCCCCTTGTCACGGCAAGCCCCTGGACGATGCCGACCGCAAGCGCATCCCCCCAGCGCAGGCCGAGGAAGCCGGTGTTGAGCCGCGGACCGCCGGCGTTGAGGTTCAGCCAGCGGGTCGAGAACAGGATCACCGAGTTCGCCAGGAACGCACATCCGACGAAGAGCAGGGACGTCGACCGGGTCTCGAGCCAGGGGCCGAGCGTGTACCCGATGATCCCCGTGGGAATAGCGGCCAGCAAAACGAGCCCGAGCCCCCTCATCCCGGAATCCTCCGTCACCGCACGCAGCCCCTCTCCCGCAGCCAACCCCCTTGCAGCCCGCAACGGGGCCAGGGCCAGGTCCAGCACGTCCCTCCAGAAGAAGATCAGCACCGCAACCAGCGTGCCCATGTGAAGGGCAATGTCAAACCCGGTCTGAGGCTCGTGAAGGCCCGCAAAGTGCTCCACCACGCGCAGATGTCCGGAGCTGCTCACGGGAAGAAACTCCGTGAGCCCCTGGATCAACCCGAACAGTGCCGCCTCCCAGTATTCCATCTTTTTAACACGCCTCAGGCGACCGCGCCAACGGCTCGGCCAAGCCTACACGACCGGTGAGCTTCGCTCCGACCCTATTCAACTCGCCTCAGGAGCGACACGCTCCTGGTACAACCCGAGTATTCCCCGGACGTCCTTCATCGTGGTTGCCGCCATGTCCCTGCACTTCTCGGCTCCCTGGGCGAGGACCTGCTCCACCGTGGTCCTCTCTTCCAGCAGCATCAGCGCCTTCTCCCGAATGGGGGCGAGGCGTGCGATGATGTTGTCCGCAAGCACCCGCTTGCACTCGAAGCAGCCGATCCCCGCGGTGCGGCAGCCGGTCTTGGCCCACTCGATCTGCTCGGCCGTCGAAAACAGCTCGTGGAGCGAGGCCATGTTGCAGTTGTCCGGATTGCCCGGATCCTTCCTCCGCACCCGGGCCGGATCGGTGACCGCGACCCGCAGTTTCTCCCAGATCGATTCGGGCGACTCGATGACGTCGATCTGGTTGTTGAGCGACTTCGACATCTTGGCCTGGCCGTCGAGCCCGCGCACGCGCTTGGCGATGCTGACCTTCTCCATCGGCTCGGGGAAATACTCGGTGCCGAACCGGTTGTTGAACTTGCGGGCCACGATGCGGGCCAGCTCGATGTGCTGCACCTGGTCCTCGCCGACCGGGACCACCTCCCCCTTGTACAGCAGGATGTCCGCGGCCTGGAGCACGGGATAGGCAAGCAGGCCGCAGTTCACGTTCTTCTCGTGGATCTCGGCCTTGGACTTGAACTGGGTCATCCGGTACAGCTCGGCCAGCGGCGTAACCGTGTTGAACACCCAGGCCAGCTCCGCGTGCTGGGGTACGTGCGACTGCACGAACAGGGTGCACCGGTTCGGCGCATCCAGCCCGCATGCCAGCAGGATCGCTGCCATCTCGAACACCCGGCGCGACATCTCCCTGGGCTCGTACTCGATGGTCAGCGCGTGAAGGTCGACGATCGAGTAGACCGCGTCGAACTGCTCCTGGAGCGCCACCCAGTTCTCGATGGCTCCGAGGTAGTTACCGATGTGCGGCGAGCCGGTCGGTTGCATGCCTGAGAACAGCCTCTTCATCCTCTCCTCCCCAATGCCCGTGCGGGCGCCGGAACGATACCACATGTGCGTGCACGCGCAAGGAAAGGGTGGGGAAGGGCGGGGCCCACCGGCATCTGCAGCGGCAGCGGGAGCCTCCGGCCCGCCGCACCCTGCACCCCAACTCCACCTGGGCTGCTGCGTGGCAGCCAGCCCGCCGCTCTACTGTGCGAACGTTACCTCGAGCTTCACGGGGCTTTGGGTCGGGGTGAGGGAGAGAACCTCGAGGCCGTCGCAGGCACCGGGGGTTACGGTGACGCCGCCGGGGGACTGGACGGAATCCACCTTCAGGCCGCTGCCGGAGACGTAGACGTCGAGCGGGTAGCCTGCGGGGTGGTCGATGGTGGCGGACAGCACGAGCTTGCCCTCGATGGTCTTCACCTGCTCATCCGTAACCTCGACGGCACCGCCCAGCAGGTGGCGGGAGGTGGCCACGATGCCCGGCTCCTCCGGAACGGGCCGCACGATGAGCACCTTGTCCGTTCGGGGCTCGAGCGTTGCGGACAGCAGTCCGTCCGACACCTCGTAGCAGTCATGGTCCCACCCGTCAATGACCAGGTAGGTGCCCTTCGGGTCGAGGCCGAGATCCTCCAGCGCCAGGGTCTTGGTGCGGGTCTCCTCCGGCACCGTCTTGCCCGCCTGTACGTCCTCGTTCTCGCCCCAGTTGTACAGGCCGACGACGTTCCACGTGCGCCCTTCCCGCTCGACGGACAGCCACCAGACTTCGGGGTGGAGCAGTTCGAACATGTCCAGGGGGCGGGCCGAGACCGGGTAGACCGGAAGGATCGGGCGCACCATGGCTTCCCATTCCGGGTGCTCCTGCATGGCGGTGTAGGTTTCACCCAGCTTCACGATGCCGCCCATGAGGGCCACGACCGACGTCCACGCCCGGGCTTCGTTCGATGTCAGCCCGAGAAGGGGCCGGTAGAACAGAAGGTCCGGGTGGTTCGCCCACAGCCAGTTCAGGTAGTAGCGGTGGGCCGCGGTCCTGAGCGTGATCTTGATCCCCTGGTCCTCGTCATCCCCCCAGACGGGCATGTTGTCCAGCGTGAGCCGGCCGCCATTTGCCTCGTCGAAGCACAGCCCCATGGCCGAGATGCCGAGGAGGAACTTGTCCGGGCCCATCGCCTCCCGGATGACCCGCATCGCATTGTGGTACGCGGCCGAGGCCGTCACCGTCGGATCCGACAGATTCTCCGCGAACAGGGCGTAGTACGAGAAGTCCATCTTGATCCAGTCATAGCCCCACTCCTGGGTGACCCGCACGAACGTTTCCCGCACCCAGTCCAGCACCTCCGGCTTCGTCAGGTCGGGTATGAGGTCCGCGTCTCCGACCAGGGCGTGCCCGAGGTCCGACACGTCCGCCCACCAGTCCGGGTGGTCCTTGGCGACCTGCGACGACTTCTTGATCCAGAACGGAGCGATCCAGATCCCCGGCCTCAGCCCGCGGGACTTGATCTCCTTGGCCATCCACGCCATTCCTTCCATGCCGTCGTGGTCGGGGAACCGCTCGGGGTTGGTGACCCAGTCGCCGTGGTCCACCTGCCAGCCGTCGTCGATGAAGAACCACTTCATGTCGAACGGCTTGAACTCCTGCTCCATGGCCTCGAGGTTGGCGAGGACGAAGGGCTCGTCGATGTCGTGTCCCGGGCCGCCCGACGTTCCGCCACCGCCGCCCCAGGAGTTCCACCCCGTCGGAATGTCGGTCCACAGGGTCTTCCCGATCCGCTTTGCATAGCGGGCTGCGTACTGTTCCAAACCGTCGAACGGAGTAGGGGGGGCCAGATCCAGGTAGAACAGCTCGGACTCGATGCCCTTGCCGTCCGGCAGCGCGGAGAGCAGACAGGCGGGCTCGTAGATCGTGAATGCCTCGAGCCGCGTGAATCCCTTGCGTCCGGCGTCTTCGAGCGCGGCCTCCGGAGCGTAGTCCATGGCCACCATGCCCATGCCGTGCTCGAACGTGAAGTAGCCGGCCGTGACGGATGCCTTGGACTCAGGGTCGAAGATCCCGGCGCTCCAGTTCGCCACCGAGCCCTTCCAGGGGAAGAACACGGAGTTCCCCTTGCCCATGCGGTAGACGCGGGCCGCAAAGTCAAAGAGCATGTCGCTTCCGTTGTCCGCCACGACGTGCTTCGACGGATCGGCCCCGATGAACAAGGCGCCCCCGCCCGCCGCCTCGACGAACAGCGGCTGGGTCTCCCGAAGCCGTGCACCGACCCACGGGCTCGACGGGGGAAACGTCACGACCATCGATGTCAGCAGGTAGGTGCCTTCCGACCGCAGCTCCAGGCGCAGAGCCACCTTCGGCCCTTTCCCGTCCTGAGCATCCCGGACGACGGCCATCGCAACACCCGGGCCGAGCGGATCCTCGACAGCCTCCCCCGACCACGAGCCGAACGGCAGCGACGACGCCAGGAAGGGAACCTCCTTGGTCCCCTGGAGCAGCAGGAACCGGGCATCCACCCCTTGCAGGACCTTGCGACCGTCGGGCAGCACTTCGGCGTCGAACCGGCCGTCGGACAGGCGGTAGACGAGCTTCACCCTCCCGTTCTCGAGTACGAGGTCGTCCCCCTGCTGCGAAGCGACAACGGTGCCGTTGGCGATCTGTCCCGGAGCCGCATCCGGACCGGCATCCTCGACCATCGCATCCGGAGCAGAGGGAGCCGCATCCGGACCGGCATCCTCGACCATCGCATCCGGAGCAGAGGGAGGGGCATCCGGCCCTCCGTTCCCACCGGAGCAGGCCAGGAGCGCCAGGGCGATCAGGCAGCCACACAATGTCTGAAGTCCCATGCTTCCTCCGTCACAACCTGTTCAGTGGACGCGGCTCAGCGCGTCCAGAACACGCTGGGCCAGGGCAAGCGCTCCGTGGAAGCCGAGAGTCGGCATGGGAAACAGGCCGTGCCGCGCGAACGACGGGAATCCCACCTCGATGGACGGAATTCCCAGCTCTGCGGCATCGAGCAGCTCCACGCTGCTGCCGAGCAGGAGATCCGGCTTCCGGGACAGTGCGGCCATGGTCTGGCGGATCTCCCGTCGTGACGGAGAGGCGAGGAGGCGGAAGTCCGGGACCTCGGTCGGGCATGCTCGTCCCAACGATTCTCGGAAGAACTCCTCCCGGCCCTGGTCGAGCAGTCCGACGACGGCCGGGACCAACTGCATGTCCGTGAGCCACGCGCACAGCGCCGCAGCGAGCGACGAGTGCGAGAACAGGGCAAACGTCCTGCGGGCATCGACCTCGCCGATTCGGGG
>VGRX01000118.1 GCA_016875215.1 Deltaproteobacteria bacterium | reverse complement strand
GCAGCCATGGTGAAGCACTTCTGGAACGCGCTGGAGCGGGCACGCAGGTACTTGTTCACGGCCTGCTTGTCCACCTTGCCGCCCACCACCCCCCGCAAGCCGTCGAGGTTCACCGAGAACTTCTTCTCCACGACCTTGGGCTTCTCGGCCTCCAGCTTCTTCGTGACGCCCTTGATGACCTCGTCGTTGCTCGGCCCCTTGTCCGGCCCGAGCTCTCCCGGCTTCAGCGCCAGGAGGCTGCCGGGGCCGGGGCCGCCGGGACCGCCGGGACCGAACTCGCCCGGACCGCCGGCCCGATCCACGAACTCGCCAAGGCCCCCTTCCTCACCGTAGGCGCTGGTCAATCCGCCTGGACCTGCATCGAGCGTGCCGGTGCCGAACGTGCTCCCATCCTTGATCTTCCGGATACCGCCGGCCAGGTTGTCGCCAAAGGCCCCCTCGCCGTCACCCCAGACAGACCCCATGATGCCCACCGCGGTCCGGTTGGTGACCATCATCTTGGCCCGGTCCATCCGCTCCGCGTCCGAAAGGGCACCTCGCTGCATCGTCGGTTCCTTGAAGCTGTCCCGGACGCGATCCGCCACGTCCGCCACGTCGATCTCCGCTCCTCCAGCCGCCGCATCCAGCTCTTCCTCTGAAAGATCCTGGTCCCCCACGCCCAGGTCGGTGTTCTCCGCCTCGCCGATGGCCTCGTCCAGCGCCGTCCGGGGAGCTTCCTTGTCCTTTTCCTCGTTGTCCTCGCGGATCCCCTTGTCGACCTTGGCCTTGTCCGAGTCGGCGTCCTTTTTCGCGTCCTTCTGCTCCTTGGCCTGCACCGACGCCTTCACCAGGGTCTGGAAGATCTTCATGTTGGTCTTGGGCGCGCGCGCAAGGTATCGACCGGTCTGCCGCCACCAGACATCGAGTCCCCCGCCGCTTCCGCCAAGCATCAGGAACGAGACGAGCAATGCAGCCAGGAGGCCGCTGTCGATGCTGCGCCACCAGGCCCCCTTGGCTTCGGCCGGAAGCTGCAGCTTGGGAACCTCGGGGGGCGGCGTGACGAACTGGAAAAGCACCGTCACATCGCCGAGCACGATCTTTCCCCGAGACTCGTCGGTGATGGGGAAGAAGAACCGGGTGTCCTTGCGGTTCGCGAGCTTGCGCGTCGCGATGGTCTTCAGGTCCAGGACCTCCTCGCCGACGAGCACCTTGCCCAGCATCCCCTTCTCGAAACAGAGGACGTAGCCCCCCCCCTTCACGTCGACGAGGGTGTAGGCAACGGGGACTCGGGGCGACGGGACCATGAACTTGTTCTTGGGCGACTGCCCGATCGTGATCGCCTCCTTGTGCCGAAGGAGACGCTCCTCGATGATGCGACCGCCCTGGACAATCCCTATCCGAAGGATCTTGTCTAGCTTCTTGTCCTTTGCCATTCCCTGTGTTCCGTCACCGTGGGTCTTCTCCCATTTTCCGGCCGTTGCGAGGCCTGATGCCACCCGCCGTGCAGCCCCCGCACCCACATCCGTTCCGAGTCAATGGCAGGGGTGCCCGCGGCAACCCTGCCGGCCGGCCAGAGGCACCGGCCCGACAGACCTCAACTTCCGGTCTTCATGATCGCGAACCGGAACTGCGAAAGACCCCCCTTCCCCTTCACGCCGACCTTGCCCGCGGTGTAGATCACTTCCATCAAGAGACGGAACGGGATCTCCTTGTCCGCGATCAGCGTGACGACCCCCTTGAACTTCCGACCCAGCGCCTCGTCCTCAGCGATCTGCTGCTTCACGAGGCGGTCCAGCTCCTTGCGGAGCGGCTCGATCACCAGGCTGTTCGGGTCGGACTTCTCCTTGTCCTGCTTGTCCACCTCGAACCGGAATTCCTTCTTGCACACCTCGTCCAGCGGCTTGACCTCGCACTGGTTGAGCCGCTCGAAGTCCTGGTCGGTGCACTCCGCCTTGTCCACGGTGCAGCTCACCGCCACGACCGGCTTGTTGTCCAGCACGATGTGCCGCCGGGTGATGAGAATCGGAATCGAATCATCCTTCGGGCTCACGTCCGCTGTCGACGTTGCGAACTGCATCGCCGCGGTCTGTATCACGTTGAGCGGGTCGGTCGTCGACGAGATGATGAGGAAGAACAGGAGGATCGTCATGATGTCCATCAGCGACGTGATCGACAACTGGAGCTTCTCATCGTAGAGCCGCTTCTTGCGCCGCTCCTGTGCATCCTCGACCTTCGCTTCATCGACCGCGCCGGTCTTGCCCTGCCCCGCGATCTCGTCCGGGCTCAAATCCTTGTTTTCCGCCATGTGTCACCCCTGTTGGGTTCTACTCGCCCACTGCTGCAACGCACCCGCAACACCGGCTCACAGCATCACGAACACGATCTTCGGGAACATCTCCGCAGCGGTCGTGACCTCCTTGCCATCCGCATCCGTGGTCTTCACCCTCAGCGGCTTGGCACGGGAGTACGTGCACAGGTCGGGATAGTTCGGCTTCTCCAACCGTGCCCGCACCGAGTCGATCGTGCGCGCCATCACCCGCCACGGGACGGTATCATCCGCACCGATGTTGATGCTGTCCACCTCGGCAAAGGCCTTCGAGTCCTTCAACTTCGCCACCTCGGCGTACAGGCCGGGGAAGTCATAGTCTTCGTACTCCTCACCCGCACACTCCTCGCACGGCACTTCCGCGGGACACACCCGGAACTTCTTCTTCTTGACCGTGATCTCCTTGGCCTCCTTCTCGCCGCCCTGGATCTTGATGATGTGCTGATCCTTGGCCACCAGAATCGCCAGGTTGAGCACCTTCGACTTCGAGTTCGAAGTGCTCGGGCCGCCGAACTTCGGCAGGGAGATTTCCTGCACCTTGACCTCGTAGAGCACGAAGCTGTAAATCAGCATCGGGATCAAGATGCACATGATGCTCATGATCGGAACCAGATCCGGATCGCCGAGATCCTCGAATCCGCCATGACCCCGTTTGGATGGAGATGCCATCGCGTACTCTCCTCTTCAAAGTCGGTTGCGTTCCCCCGGCAACGCTGCCGCCCCGGGAGAACCCTACTTCCGCTCTTCCTCGACCGACGCCATGTCTCCGCCCCGCAGCCGGTAGCTCAGCAGGTTCTCCAGCTTCACGGAGTACTGGTCGATCTCGTCGATGATCTTCTTGGACACGTTGGCCAGGAAGATGTACGCGAACAGGCACGGAATGGCCACGATCAGACCGAACGCGGTCGTGTTCATGGCGAGTGCGATGTTCCGGCCCAGGGCCTCCTGCCGCTTGTCGGCCGACACAGTGGCCAGATCCTGGAATGCACCGATCAGACCGATAACCGTTCCAAGCAGACCAAGCATCGTCGCGATGTTGGCCACGGCCTGGAGGTTGCCGGTCCGCTTCTGCACCAGCGGGATCACGTCGAGCGTGGCTTCCTCGAGCGCATTGTGGATCTCCCGCTCCCCCTTGTTGGCGCGGGTCAGACCCGCCTTCACCACGCGGGCCAGGGCGGCGTTCGGAGCCGCGTTGCAGAGCTTGATCGCCCGGTCGATGTTGTTGCCCATGACCAGCTTCTGCACCTGCGCCATGAACGCACGGGCGTTGATGTTGTACCGGAAGAACAGGAAGATGAAACGCTCGATCACGATCGCCAGCGCCAGGATGGCCGTCAGCAGAATCGAGTGCATCCAGGGGAAACCTTCCGCAAACGACTGAGCAATGTAATCCATTTTCTCCTCCTTCTCCTTATCCCGTCGTCAATAATTCACCACTCATCAGAATGGTGAATGTTTTGCTGAATCAATGATCTTACCCAGAAAGCTCTTCTCGTATCCGATCGTCTGGTACTTCGTCTTCATGCGCTGCGAGAAGATCAAGGCTTCCGGCTTGGGGATCTTGACCACGATCTCGATCACGCCGGAATCCTCCTCATCCCCCGCCTGTCCCTCCTCAACGACCTTTCCCTTTTCCGCCTTCTTCTTCGCCTCAGGCTTGTCCTGAGCCGCTGCGGGCAAGGTCAGGCCGAACACAACGACGGCCATAATACCAAAACGGATGCCCCAGTCAAACACTTTTCTCCACCAGCTAGGCAAGCGCATCGCTCCCTCCGTCGTGCGGCCGGCAGCCGGTCGCGAAGCTGACCCCTGACACCCCGCATCGCCGCAGGGTTCCCCTGCGAGTCACGGTCGTGAGCATCCTAGCCCTCCGGCTCGATCGGGGCCGCGTCCTCGGGCACGAGCGGCTCCGCATCATGGGGGGCGCCTTCACCGGTCGGGTCCGGCTCCACCGAAGGGTACTCGATGGGGCTGCCAGTGTCCGGAACCGGCTCTGCGACCGGCTCGGCAACCGGCTCGGGAGCCAACTCGGGCGGCGCCTCCGGCTCGGGCGGCGGCTCCGCGAAGATCTCGTCCACGCGTGACTGGAAATCGCCGGCCGAGTTTCGCAGCTCACCGAGGTAGTACTCGACGTCCTCCGCAGAGGCCGCATCGATCGCATTCTTCAGCTCGGTGACCACGTTCAAAAGCCCCTCGTCATAGTCGGTGATCAGGGCCTGGAACTCGTTGACCTTGTCGACGTTGCCTGCCGTCTGCCAGGCCTCCATGCCCTTCACCAGGCGGGCTCTCAGCTCCCCCATGGACCGGACCTCGGCTTCGGCTTCCGGCTTGAGGCGACCGAGCTTGGCCTCGGCCTCGGCCTTCAGCTTGACCTCCTCCTCCTTGGCCTTGCGCATCGAGTCCACGTAGTCGAGCGCCTCCTTGATGTACTTGTCCGCGGGATCGTCGGCCGCCAGGCTGCGCCCTGCGACATCCTTGTACTTCCGAAGGAGCTCGACCGCCTTGAGAATCCGCTCTTCCTGGGAAAGGCCGCCGAACTCGTTCTCCCAGTAAAGGAGCCCCCGATTGAAGTAGGACGGAGCGAAGTCCGGGCGCGCCTGCGACAGCCCGACAAGCACCTGGTCCGACCGATCGAACTGGCCCAGCCCACGGTAGGCGTTGGCCAGGTTGAGCTGCGCCTCGACGAACTCGGGTGCGAACTTGACGGCTTCGGCGAAATGCAGCGCCGCCTCCTCGTAGTTGCGCGTCCTGTAGTAGATCATCCCCATGTTGTTCAACGCCTCGGGGAAGTCGCGCTTGACGGCCACGACCTTGCTGAACGCGGCCAGCACCTTGGTGCGATCCTGGGACGTATGGTCGATGATCAGCGCAAGGTAGTACAGGATCTCGGTATCGCCCGGCTCGAGCTCCAGAGCCCGCTTGAAGATGTACTGGGCCGTCTTTTCCTTCCCCATCAGGAAATAGGCCCGGGCCAGGCCCTTCATGACTGCGACGTTGACCTCGTCCAGCTTGAGCAGCGAACGGGCGAGCTCAATCGCCCGCAGGTACTCCTTGCGGGCCACCAGGACGTCCACCTTGAGAACCTGGAGGTCGATGTTGCGGGCATCCGACGCTGCCGCGGCCTCAGCGAGGGCGTCGGCCTCGTCCACCCGGTTCTGCCGGGAGAGCAGCGCGATGGCGAGGCGGCCGGCCGCCACCTGGGTCCGGTCGAGCTCGAAAGCCTTGCGGGCCGAGTCGGTCGCCGCGTCCAGGCGGTTGAAACGGACGAGGACACGGGCGAGCTCGAGGTGGGCACGCGCATCCGTCGGATTTGCAGCCACGATCTGGCCCAGAATCTGCTGGGCAGCCGCCCAATCCGCCTGGTCCCGGGCCTCTCGGAACCGGTCCCATCCGGCCCCTGTCGGCAGCGTCTCGGCCTCAGCAGGGGCCCCCCCTTCGACCTCGGGGATGGCGGTATCGTCCTCCCCGGGGAGAGGAATCACCCCCTCGGGTGCGACCGCTGCCGTCGGGTCGGTCGGATCGGCCGGGAAAGCTCCGTCCGCCGCCGGTTCGACGGCCGCGCCCTCCCCTTCGCCACTCAGCTCGACAACCGGCGGCCCCTCCGCAGCAGGCTCCTCCTCGGTCCTGGCAGGCGCACCGACCGTGGCACACCCGGCCAGGAGCACGAGGATCGACGCGATGCGGACGGCTGGAAGCACGACTTCCCTCATCTTCTCCTCGCTACTGGGCCCCGAACTCGAGCAGCGGCTCCTCGGAGGTGAACAGCTTCACCTCGCGGAAGAGCGGATAGCGCTGCCTGTCCTCTTCGAACCGGTTCAGTTCCACCAGGGTCTTGTACGTCCACTCGTCGTAGACGCCCGTCTTCTGTGCGATGTCCGCGGCGTCACGCCAGCGGGACCGCGCAGTGTCCTCGAACTTGGCTCTCAGGTCGCCGATCTGGATCTCGTACTGGTACTTGAAGTCCTCGTCCTGCGGCAGGTCGGAGGGATACGGGGCCGCAGCGAACACCTCCGCGAGATCCTTCCAAAGAGCGCCGGCCTTGTAGAGAGCGGCCACCATCCACTCCGGCGACTCGTAGTTGGTGATGGTGGCGTAGATCTTTTCGAGCTCCATCAGCTTGTCGCGCTTGAGGGCGCCCTGCTTGCGCTGCTGCGACGAGGAGTTCCCCAGGCGGATGGTCTCGTACTCGTCGAACCGGCTCTCGGCCAGGCGGAAGGCGGCCTCGGCGCAGAGATTGGCGGGCCGGGTGCCGGGCTGCTGCCCCGATTCCTCGTAGAGCCGCACCACGTTCTTGTAGTACTGCTGCGCATCCCGCTTGCGTCCGGCCTCCTCGGCAGCCCGCCCCAGCTTGATGGTGGCGGTCATGGCCTGAACCACCAACTTCTGGTCCTTGCCATGGCTCTTCAGGAACGCGCTGAGCGCCCGCTCGGTCCGGGCCTTGTCCTTTCCTTTCTCGTACAGATCGACCAGCGAGTAGCGGAGCTTGGAGGCGTTCTCGTCGTCGGGATACTTCTTGAGGTAGTCCTCGATGATGCCGGCGGCCTCGATGTACTGCTGGTCGTTCTCATAGAGCGAGGCAGCAAGCAGCATGGACTTCTTGACGTTGGCGCTCTTCGGGTAGTCCGAGAGGATCTTCAGGTAGGACTTGACCGCTGCGGAGAAGTTGAAGAACTTCTCGTAGTTCTGCGCCAGGTTCCAGACGGCCATCTCGCGGTACTCGGACTTTTCGAAGCGGGACTCGTCGACGAGGCGCCGGTAGAGGGTGGCGGCCTTCTCATACAGCTTGACCTCCTCGTAGGAGCGTGCGGCCTCGAGGAGTGCCACGTCGGCCTTGTCGAACGTCGGGTTCTCGTCCACGATCTGTTCGAGCTCGGTCGCGGCCTTGGAGTGGAGCTCGCGGGCCTGCTTGACTTCCTTCTTCTCGGTGGCCTCCTTGGCCTGATCGAGCAGGGCGGCGGCTCGCTGGAATCGGGCCTGCAGGCGGGCATCCTTGATGGATCCCAGGAGTTGGTGGACCGATTCGACATCCCCCTTGCCCTGTTCCATCATGCGGAGCGAGACCTTCTCCAGGTTGTCGAGGTCGTTCTCGACCCGATAGGTCCGGGCGATGTCCGTGAAGCAGTAGACCGACAGGAGGGGGTGACCGCCCCACTTCTGCAGTACCTTCTCGTACTGTTCCCGGGCCTTGTCGAAATGGCCGTAGCGCAGGTAGATCTTGCCGATCTGGAAGGCGAGCGTTCCGGAGTATTCCCGGTTCTTCTCACCGGGGAACTCCATGTCGACGTACTTCTGGGCGGCAGCGGCCCAGTCGAGCACGACCCGGGGGATCTCGACCGGAGTCACCTTCTTCGGCTTGGTGGGGTCCTTGACGTCCCCCGCCTCGACGGTGGCGAGGGTCAGGCCCACTGCGGGGTCGAAGAGCTTGTCGGGAATGGGGACCTTCGGATCGGCCTTCAGGGCTGCGGTCTCGACCAGCTTGGCCCGGGCCTCGACGACGAGCGACGCGGCCTCCTCCCGATAGGGGTTGTCCTTTCGGTCCATGTCGCGCAGCCGGGTGAACACGTCGGCAGCCGCGGCGAAGTCGGCGACGCCGAACATCTGGACGTCCGCGTAGCGGCGCATCATCTCCACGTACTGGGGATGATTGGGGAACTCCTCGAGGAACATGGCGTAGGCCCTGGCCGCCTGCCGGTAGAACGGTGCGGCAGCCTCCGGACCGCCCTCGTCCTTCACCTCCTGCGCATGCTGGTGGACGAGCTGAGCCTGCTCGAGCAGGTTGACCGAGAGCTTGCCGGCAGCGAGCTCGAGAGCCTTGGCGTTGTACTTGTGCAGCTCGGCCCAGCGGGAATCCTTGCCGTACAGGCCGACCATGCGGTTGCGCTCCTGCATGGCCAGGTCCTCGTACCTGGCCCGCTCGGCCTCGGGCAGCGTGGTGGTCCTGCTCAGCTCGAAGTAGCAGTAGACGATCCGGTCGTGAACCATCGGGTTCTCCGAGTCGTCCGGGTATCGTTCGAGGTACTTGCCGTAGGCCTGCACCGCGTGGCGGTAGTGCTCGGCATCGCGCAGGTCGAACAGCAGGTCGCCGTACAGCCGGAGGATCTCCTTCTCGTAGGGTTTGTTGCGGCTGACGTAGCGAAGCGCGCGCTCGGGACCGTAGTCGGGGTCGGGGAGGTCGTTGCCGTCCCAGTCTGCGTCGACGAAGGAGTTGGCGATGCTCTCGATGGCCTCACGGCGCAGAGCGATGCGCTGTTTCTTCTTGCCCTTCTGCTCCTCCCCGTAGTCGAGCAGCGAGAGGAATGCGCTGATGGCCTGCTCGTACTTGAAGACTTCGAAGCAGGACCAGCCCAGCCGATAGAGGGCGTCCTCGTAGTTCTCGTTGTTCTCCTTGCGGGCTACCACGGTTCCGTAGGCCTCGATGGCCTTGGCGTATTCGGAGAGGTCGTAGCTGTTGTGGCCGATGAGCATCCAGGCCGCCATGCCATAGTCGCTGGACGGGTAGGCAGCGACCATCTGCTGGAGCACCTTGGAGGAATCCTCGACCCGCTCGGAGACGCGCAGGTAGTAGCCGAGCAGGTACATGACCAAGTCCCGGTAGCGATACTCGGGGAACTCGGTCATGACCCGGGTGTAGGCATCGAGGGCCTTGGCATAGTCGGCCTCGGCATCGCGGGGCGGGCTGGGGCGGATTCCGTCCTCGTACTCCTTCATGCGCTGGTCGCGCAGCCGGCCGTCAAGCTCCATGGTGTACTCGGCCTGGTCCCGGTAGAGCTCGCCGAGCTTGAAGAGGGCGTCCGCTATGTGCTCCCGGTACTGGGGATCGCTGGCGTACCGGAAGTAGCGGCCGACGAAGGATTCCATCGTGGCGATGGCCTCCTTGCGGCGCTTGGCCTCGATCTCCTGGATCTGGCCCACCATCTCCAGGCGGGTGTTGTTGGCGGCATCCAGGAGGGACTGGATTTCACCGGTCATGTAGCCCTTGATCGTGGTTTCGTAGTCCTTGCTCGCGGCAGCGTAGGCCTCGGCCAGCTCGAAATAGTCCTTCCGGAGAGCGCTGTCGACTTCGGGAGCGCCGGCGGGTTCCGGCGGGGCGGCGGCCTCGGGGGCAGCGGCCTCGGGGGCAGCGGCCTCGGGGGCAGCAGCGGCCTCGGGGGCAGCGGCGGTCGGCTCCGCTTCCGCGGGGGCCTCGCCGCCGGGTGCGACGTCCGGCTCGAGCGGTTCCGGCTCGTCGGCCGGGGCCGACTCCCCTTCCGTCTCCGCCGCGAGCGGCGGCTCCTCGGTCGGGGACTGGGCAACCGCAGGTTCCGAAGCGAGCAACAGCCCGACGCCCAACCATGCGAGAGTGTGGAACAAGCGCATCATCCTCATCCTTCACCAGGTAGCGGCCGCGGCTACTCCTGGCTCTCGTCGCCGGCAATCGCCCTCAGCTCTTCGCGGAGTCGGTCGATGACTCGTCCGCGCTCCTCCTGGATTGCCCCGATCCGGTCGGTTTCATCCTTCTTTCGCTGCCACGTCAGGTCGACCAGGCCGAGATCCGCCTCGATGACGGCCTTGACCAGCTCTTCCTTGGCCTTGATGAACAGGGCTGCGCCGACCTCACGGGAGAACGCGACGGCCTCAGCTTCCACCGCGCGCAGCTCGGAGTCCCTGCGGTCCAGGTTTCCGCGCTCCTCGGCCAGGAGCTGCTGGTAGTAGCGCACCAGCTTCTGCCCTTTCTGGGCAACGGATTCCCGCTGGCCGCGCACGCTGTTCATCGTGTCGAAGATATCGCGACGCATCGCATTCGCGGCTTCGACCACGCCCAGGGCAGTCGAATCGAGCCCGGAAGCCACCTCGATGTAGAACTTCGCCTCTTCGCCGTGCTGCTTCCAGAGCATGACGCGGGCATCCTGCTCGCTACGGCCGAGGGGGTCCCCGACTTCGGCAGCCAGCATCTGTTTCTCGGCCTCGAGGCGGAGGGCGTTGGCCTGGCGGATGTACTCCGCCACCTTCTCCCCCTCCTGCTGGAGCTCCTTGAGGATCTGCTGCTCGTCCTTGACCTGCAGAGCGGTGCTGCCCTTGTACTTGACCTCTTTGATGAGCTTCTGCATGGCCAGGATCTCTTCCTGGGTGGAGCGAAGCCGGAGGAGCTGCTCGTCGAGGTCCTTGGCGAGGGAGCGGACCCGGGTCTGCGTTGCCTGGCTGCGGGTCCGGTACGCGGTGACCGTTCGCGGTGCGGACGCAAGCTGGTTTTCCATCGCCCGGCGCTGGGCCAGGATGCGATCGAGCTTCCCTTGTGCGACGGCATCGAGCCGGGAGCGCACAGCGGCCTGCTCGAGGTCAAGCAGGAGGGTATCGGCGTCGAGCAGCCGGTTCTCCACTTCGAGCGACTTGAGCCAGACATCGGAGAACCCGGGAAAGAGCTCCCACGCATTGGGCTGGCCCAGGCTGAACGAGAGCTGCTGGTAGATGGAGCGAGCCTCCTCGATGGTCCTGCGCTGCTCCGACACGTCGGAGAGCATGTCCACCACCCGTCCGAGGTCCGGCTGCGTCTTCATCCAACTGATTACCTCCGCGGACACGAACAGATTGAGGGAATCGCTGGAATCGGAGCGAATCATCATGTCGAAGAACTTCTCGATGTTCTTCGGATCCTGAGCGAGGTCGGTCAGCTCCCCGCTGGTCGCGGCAAAGAGGTCGATGACCTCCTGGTAGGCCTCCTGCGCCTGCTCGTACTTCTCGAGGAACATGCTGATGCGTCCGCGCAGCGTCCGGGCCTCCCGGGCGAGCTCCGGGTCCTGGGTCAGCGACACGAGGATGTCGAGCAGCTCCTCTGCCTTTGCGAACGAGCGCATCCGGTCCTCGGTCTCCTCCCTCGCAGCCGCCCAGCGGATGTAGACGTGAGTCACCTCGTACAGCGACCTCTCGAAATGGGGGGACTGCCTGGGGACGCGCTGGTAGTAGTCAGCGGCGGCCGAGAACTCCCCCTTCTCGTAGGCCAACCGGCCGAGGGCCATGAACGAGAGCTGCTGCAGCTCGTCCTCGGGCTCGAACTTGGCCCCGGCCACAAGCGCCGTGAACACCCGCTGGGCATCATCCACGCGGCCGAGGGCCACGAGGCTCGCTCCGGTCACGTACTGGGCTTTCGCACCGTCAGCGCCGGAGGGGGCCACCCGCTTCAGCACGTCCACGGCCCGCTCGTAGTCGCGGACGAAGTAGAGCGCCTTGCCCTTGATGTAGAGGAGGGTGGCGCTGCTGCCCTGGAGCGAAATGGAATCCGCGAGCTTCCGCAGCTCAGCGTCCCGACCGAGCCGCTGGGCGATCTCGACGAGAAAGCCCATCGCCACCTCCGGGAATACGCCCGAGCTGCGCAGCCTCTCGAACTGGCGCTGCGCACCGATCAGGTTGCCCTGGTTGAAGAAGGCCACGCCCAGCATGCGAACCCCCTCGAAGTAGAGGCGGTCCTGCTTGAACTTCGGGTCTTCCACGAGACTGGACAGGAGGAGCGAGCACATCTCGTTGTGCTTGAGGTCGCAGTAGATGGTCGCGTCGATGAACCGCTCCTCGGGGACAAAGGAGAAGCCCTCGAGCTTCAGACGGCCGATCTCGTCCACCAGCTCGGCAAGCTGCCGCTGCGCCCGCTTGACCTCCAGCTCGACCTCCCCGAGCCCCTCGGCCCCGGCCGCGGCCGAGGCTCCGTAGCCCAGGAGAAGTCCCAGCCAGAGTAGGATGGTCAGCGTGGTCTTCATTTGTCCGATGCCTTCTTCTCTCCGGTGAGCTTGGTCAGGTTCTCCTTGTCGAACTTGTACTGCGTGACCAGGAACTTGATCGCGGGCCGGTCCTCGAGGCTGTAAGTGAAGTCCCCCTTCTCATAGCCGACCGACTCGATCTTGACGATGCGCCCCTGGCTTGCATAGAATGAGTACTTCGATGTGATTTTGAATTTATATCCCTTCAGGTACGTAAACACACTCCCGGTTCCAGTGTAAACCATCTCCACCGTAATATTATGGTTTCCAGGGACAACACTCCCGGAGAAGATTTCAATATTCTTCTGGTTGTCCAGAATCCCGTCCTTGTTTTTCATGAAGAACTTCTTCTTTCCGTCCATGTAGTACATGACCTGATCGAGAGAGAAGGCACTGCCCATGTCGTTCTGGTGAACGATGATGGCCCAGGCCTCGGACACGACATTGGAGAGGATTCGCTCCTTGAGGAGCACCAGGCGGGTCTTGGTCGCGTAAATGTTCTCCTTGAGCCCGACGATGCGCTCCTCCATCTCGCGAAGAGGTGCGTCGAACTTCTTGCCGGAGGAAACGTCGGGTTCTGGCTGGGCCGCGGCGGAGGCGCCGGTATCGGGCGACGTCAGTGAGGCCCCCTCGGGTTCGACGGTCGGTTCCTGGGCCCCC